>NZ_BSTC01000001.1:261466-600868 GCF_030269305.1 Kineosporia sp. NBRC 101731 | reverse complement strand
AACCCGGCTCAACTGAAGCCACAGAGATCACCCTACTCAAGGAAATGCAGACGGACCGAGAACCGGTCGGTCTCAGGGACGGGTGAGGGCGTCGACGGCGCCACCGGCAATGCCGGTCGACACACCCTCGACGTCACGGCGCCCGGTCGTCTCCGTGATCTCCAGACCCAGGGGGAGCTGGGGCTGCTCCAGGGCGTGCTTGCCCAGGTGCTCGGAGTCGGGCAGCGCGATCGGGTACTTGCCGGTGAAGCAGGCCGTGCAGAGCCGCTCGGGCTTCTGTTCGGTGGCCTCGACCATGCCGTCCAGGGAGATGTATCCCAGGGAGTCGGCGCCGATGCTGGCGCGGATCTCGTCGATACCCAGACCACTGGCGATCAGTTCGGCCCGGCTGGCGAAGTCGATGCCGTAGAAGCACGGCCAGGTGACCGGGGCGGAGGAGATGCGCACGTGCACCTCGGCGGCGCCGGCCTCACGCAGCATGCGTACGAGGGCGCGCTGGGTGTTACCGCGGACGATCGAGTCGTCCACCACCACCAGGCGCTTGCCCTTGATCACGTTCTTCAGCGGGTTCAGCTTCAGCCGGATACCCAGCTGGCGAATGGTCTGGCTGGGCTGGATGAAGGTGCGCCCGACGTAGGCGTTCTTCACCAGGCCCTGGCTGAACGGGATGCCCGACTCCTGGGCGTAGCCCACGGCGGCGGGGGTGCCCGACTCCGGCACCGGGATGACCAGGTCGGCCTCCACCGGGTGCTCCCGCGCCAGCTGACGGCCCATGTCGACCCGGGCCTCGTGGACGACCTTGCCGTTGATCGTCGTGTCGGGCCGCGCCAGGTAGACGTACTCGAAGATGCAGCCGGTGGGGGTGGGCTCGGCGAAACGACGCGAGCGCAGGCCGTCGGCGTCGATCGCGATGAACTCTCCGGGCTCGACCTCACGCACGAACGCGGCCCCGACGATGTCGAGTGCGGCGGTCTCGCTGGCCATCACCCAGCCGGTCTCGAGCTTGCCGATGACCAGCGGGCGGACACCGTGGGGGTCGCGGGCGCCGTAGAGCGTGTGCTCGTCCATGAAGACGAAACTGAAGGCCCCGCGCAGGTGCGGAAGCACCTCCAGAGCGGTCGCCTCCAGCGTGTGATCGGGATCACCGGCCAGAAGCGCCGTCACCAGTGCAGTGTCGGTGGTGTTGCCCTGGACGATCTCACCGCGGTCGAGCGTGCCGTAGCGCTCCGCCACCAGCTCACGCAGCTCGTGGCCGTTGACCAGGTTGCCGTTGTGACCCAGGGCCACCGTGCCGGCCGCCGTATCGCCCAGCGTGGGCTGCGCGTTCTGCCAGGTCGACCCACCGGTGGTGCTGTACCGGCAGTGACCGACCGCGATGTGCCCACGAAGAGACTCGAGTGAGGTCTCGTCGAAGACCTGGGAGACCAGGCCGATGTCTTTGTAGACCAGTAGTTGCTTGCCGTTGCTGACAGCAATCCCCGCTGCCTCCTGGCCGCGGTGCTGAAGTGCGTACAGGCCGTAATAGGCCAGTTTCGCAACTTCTTCACCGGGGGCCCAGACTCCGAAGACTCCGCAAGCATCTTGCGGACCCTTCTCGCCGGGGAGCAGTTCGTGCGAAAGCCGTCCGTCGCCGCGCGCCACGTTGTCGAGTGTCGCACATCTGGAGGAGGTCGCAGCATCGGCCGGAAGGGCAGACCCGCCCCGCCACGGCCCGGCGGCCTTGCCTTTCAGCCCTTGCGGCGGTCCAGGAGAACGGCGGCGCCGCAGCCCAGAAGGGCGCCGAACAGCCCGAAAATAGCCACGAAGTAGCCCAGAATGGTCTGCTCCGAGTAGTCCCCGGCCACCTGGGACGAAAGAGCGAGCAGGGCACCGATCACGATTCCGATCGCCGCCCCGGTGAATCCGAAGGCGCGGTATCGCGGAGCCCGCCGCAACCGGTACGAAGTGGGCGCAGCCGGCGATTCCGGATCAGCGGGCGATTCCGGCCCGGCAGGCGATTCCGGCCCGGCAGGCGATTCGGGCCCGGCAGGCGCACCGACCACCAGGTCATCGGCCGGCCTCACCGGCTCCTGACCTTCGGCAGCGCTCTCCGACAGTTCCTTGCTCTCAGCCACGGACACGACGGTACCGACTATTGCGCACCCCCGGCGACGAGACCGCCCAGCGGTAGCAGTGAGGACAGATCGGCCCGGCTGCCGCTGGCCCTCACCCGGCCCCGATGAGCCGCCTCGGCCCAGGTCAGATGTCCGGTGACGAGTTCCAGCCAGGTCTGCGGGTCGGTCTCCACAACATTCGGCGGCGTGCCCCGGGTGTGCCGCGGCCCGTCCATGCACTGCACCGCCCCGAACGGCGGCACGCGCACCTCGGTGGTCGGCCCGGGCGCCCGGGCGGCGATCTCCTCCAGCGTGAAACGCACCGCACTGGCCAGGGTCGGCCGGGGAACACCGGTCGGATCGGCCACCCAGGCCTGCAGGTCGCCCCGCCCCACCTCGACATCAATCTTGCGCCGTCTCACCACCACGAGCCCATCCTCCCCCAAACCCCGTCGTGATCATGCAAATCCCCCAGCCTTCGGCCGGGAGGTGCCCCCACTCCCCGGCGTTCTAGAACTGTCGACATGAGAGTTCTAGAACTCCGGGGAGGTTTTGCATGATCACGGAGAAGGTTTGGCGGGGGCTTCAGGGGGCTATGGCTATTCCTAACGGGGATCCGCTCAGGCCCGGGAAGATCTGGGCAAGGGATCCGGCTCCGCAGCGTTTCTGCAGGATCTCGCCGAGGATCTGGCGGTAGTCGGTGGTGCCGGCCAGGTCGCCGTCCACCAGATCCGCGTCGGAAAGGCCGGGCCAGCGACCGTGCACCTTTCCTCCGACGACTCCCCCGCCCATCAGCAGCACCGCGTTGCCGTGGCCGTGATCCACTCCGCCGGAACCGTTCTCGGCCACCCTCCGACCGAACTCGGAGAGCGTGACCACGGTGACCTTCCTGAACCTCGACCCCAGGTCGGTGGCGAACGCGGCCAGGGCGAGCGCCAGGTCGCTGAGGTGGTCGTGCATCCAGCCATCGGTGGCGGAGCCCATGGCCGCGTGCATGTCCCAGTCGCCCTCGTCGACGCAGGCCACCTGCAGACCGACATTGGCCTTGATCATCCGGGCGACGTCGCGCAGGGCGTCGCCGACCGCCGAATCCTTCGGGTAGGTAGCACCGTTCGCGGGATGGTAGGCGGCCATCGATGCGGTGGTGGCCGTGGCCCGCAGGGTGGCGGTGGCTGGGGCGGAGATCGATTCCGGGGCACCGGCATTCATCGCGGTCAGCGCCTTCGTCCAGCGCTTGCGCTCGGCGGCGTCCCAGGCGCCACCGATCCGGAACGAGTCGACGCTGCCCAGGGCCATCTCCGGATTCGGTCCGGCCAGGGCCAGGGGAACCTGCGTGGAGCCGACCTGAGAGGCCTGGAAGATCGTTCCGCGGGAACGGCTTCCGAGAGTGCGGTCGATCCAGCCGGTGCGCAGACCGGAACCGGGGGCGGCGCGCTCGAGCTCCTGCATGGCCTGGAAGTGCGAGCGGGTCGGACTGTCCTGGCCCACCGCGTGCACAGCCCCGAAAGTCCCTGCGTCCCAAAATTTCTTCAGTGGTTTCAGAGCCGGGTGCAGCCCGAAGACGCCACCGGCCGGGATCAGCGAGCGCTCGTGGATACCGATGGTCGGGCGGGCCTTCAGATAGCCCGGATCACCGATCGGTACCACCGCGTTCAGCCCGTCGAAGCCTCCGCGCAGCGAGAGCACGACCAGGACGTCGCCGGTATAGGCGGCAGGCGAGGCGGCGAAGGCGTAGTGGGCGCCGAAACCCTCGACGGCGGTGAGCACACCACCGAGCGCTCCGGTCGCGGCCAGCCCTCGCAACAAGGTACGGCGGGACAGGCCGGCGGGGGCCTCGGGGCAGAGGCAGTCAGGGGCGAGGGTGGGGATGCTCATGCGGGCTGTGGTGTCCTCGGCGTCGGGTCGGTCTGGCGGCAGGAGGTCGTCGGATCGGCGCGGGCGCCCCGTCTGGAGCGATACAGCCCATACGCGACTACCGTCGGCCGGCGACGAGGTGTCATGAGACCCGGGAGCTCGTTACCGCAATGCGTGCGCCGGTGAGTCGAGCAGCAGACCGACCACGTAGGGAAGCCTTCCACCGATGGCGTAACTGTCTTTCGTCACGGGTGTCGACGGAGTGATCTTGTGCCATTCATCGGTCAGGAACTCGCAGATCGCCACCTGCTGGACCTTCGTGGCCTTCTGCTGGAGAAGCCGTTCGGAGAGGGCGTCGATCAGTGCACCGTGCGTCGCCGGGCGAGGTCTCGGGATCAGAGTGCCCAGGTCCGGGCCGGTCAACGTGGTCGGCCACCATCGGTCTGCGATGTTCAGGTGCGAGTTCCAGCGGGCCAGAGTGCCGGCCGGGGACTGCCAGGCCGTCGCCACGTCGGGGTACCCGTTCGGCGGCCCCCAGTAGAGCGGCGAGTGGCCCATGTCGAGGATCATCCAGTGCAGGTTCTCGATGCCCTCGATGCCCTTGACATCGGGTTTCACCCCGAGAATGCGCAATGTCGCGACCAGGTCTTCGTACGGACGGCGCACCTTCTGCCCCGTCGATGCTGCGAACTCGTTGCTGCCGAAGAGTTCTCGCAGCACCGGAACGATGGCCGTGTCGTTGGCCAGGTAGACCGACGCGAGCCGGGCGACCAGCGCCTCGGGTGGGCTGTCACCGACGAACCGCAGGCACAGCTTCGTCGCCAGCTGCCGGGCCGTGTTCTCGTGCCTCGACAGGTAGGTCAGGTACGCGACCGCGACGTCTTTACCGCCCGCAGCCGTGTTGTTGGCGGAGGTGAAGCCAAGCACCTGCACCGGCCCCACCCAGTGCCGGCCGGCCCGGTAGGTCGCCTCGCCCGAGCCGTCGGTGCCCAGCCCGGTGAGGATGCGTGCGCTGTTCTTGACGTCTTCTTCGGAGTACCCGGCGCCGATCCCGACCGTGTGCAGTTCCAGCAGCTCGCGGCCCTGATTCTCGTTCGGGTGGTCCTTGGTGGACGAGGCGTTGTCCAGGTAGCTCTGCATCGCCGGGTGCAGGCTCGCCGCCACCAGCAGATCGGCGAACCGACCCAGGGCGTGCCGGCGGACCACCCGGTCGTAGTCGGCCCGCGAGTCCCAGACATCACTGGACGGGCAGGTCACGTTCAGGTGGTTCGACCAGAACTCGACCATCAGCTCGAAGAGTTGCCGCTCGCTCCAGATCGCCCGCACCATGGTCGCCCGGGTCAGTTGGACCATGACGTCCCAGCTGCCGAAGCTCTTGGCGTACTCGCTGCGGATCCTGGAGATCGACCAGTTCACCCGGGGGAAGCGCTGGAGAATGCCTTCCACGTACGAGTCTTTGATCGTCTCGGGCTTCAGCTGGCGGTCGAGCCAGGCTGCCCGGCCCAGACCCTGGGCCTCGGCCAGCAGGGCAGGAGTCGGGCCATAGGTGGCTCGTCGCACGAGGAGCAGCGTCTGGGCGTCCATCGGGCTGCCTGTCGGCATCCGTTCGGGTTCGCTGAGCGGCCGGGTGGGTGAGGCGACCGGGTCACCGATCCCATGGTGGACGTTCGCCCGCACCTTTACGGGCGAAGGCACCTCTGAGCGGGCGGGCACACAGCGAGGCGGGGCCCATGACTGCGAGACGGGACCCAGGACACGCGGTTCAGTGACGGACGCCGAAGCGCAGAAGCCCGGGACGGGACGGCCCGTGGAACCAACCGGTCCAGGAGGGTCCGGCGGCCCCGGGCCCACGGTCACCCCGCCACCGTGCGCGCCCGGTAGCAGTGGGTTCGGTGGAGCATGGCCAGCATTCCCGGGGTTCCCTGTTCGGCCGCCACCCGTTCGCCGAGCGCTCCGGACTTCTTCAGCACCTCGTCGCGGTCGGGCCGGGTGGCCACGTACGACCAGCTGGAGACCAGGCGGGCCAGGTCGGGAACCGGGAGCTGCAGGGTGTAGGCGAACGTGGCGCCCTCGACCGGAGTGAAAGCACCGGGTAGGTCGATCCTCGTGTGGCCGGCGTGAACCTGCTGGGACGCATCCACTGAACCGTCCGCGGCCGACGTCTCGGTCCACTCCGGGCCACCCGCCAGATCGTTCAGCTCGGCCAGCCACGGCACAGAGACGTCACGCTGGTGCCAGGCCACCGCCAGCAGACCACCCGGGCGCAGCACGCGGGCGATCTCCAGCGCGGTGGCCGGCTGTTTCATCCAGTGCCAGGCCTGCGCCACGGTGACGACATCGACGCTGTGGTCGGGCAGCGGGATCTGCTCGGCCGACCCCTGGATCGCCCGCACCTGCGGCAGCTTCCCGGTCAGCACCCTCAGCATGCCCTCGTCGGGCTCCACCGCTGTCACCCGGTGCCCCGACGAGGTCAGCGTGCTGGTGAGTTTGCCGGTGCCCGCGCCCAGGTCGGCCACGTCGAGCACCACGCCCTCGCGGTCCGACCCCGGTTCGGTGCCGGTGAGCCACGCCGCCGTGGCCGCCGGCCAGTCCGGCCTGATGCTGTCGTAGGTGGTCGCGTTGGCACCGAATGAAACCCGCTGCTGTTCCCACGTCATGAAGAGGACTGTAGATCAGGGGTCCGACAGTTTCCCGGGACCAGCCACCGCGCACCGACCGCCGACCACTCGAGTCTCCCGGACGTCCACCATTATTCGATCGGTGGTGGCGGTGCGGCACCGGTCATGATGGCCACCATGTCGGACATCGAGTGGGACGCCGGTGTCACCACGGCGACCCGCCGCCCCAGGCGCTGGATGTGGATGCGATCGGCCACCTCGAACACGTGCGGCATGTTGTGGCTGATCAGGATCACCGGCAGACCGCGGTCCCGGACGTCGCGGATGAGCTGCAGCACCCGGTTGCCCTCCTTCACCCCGAGCGCGGCAGTGGGCTCGTCGAGGATCACGACCTTGCTGCCGAAGGCCGCCGACCGGGCCACCGCCACACCCTGACGCTGTCCACCGGAAAGACTTTCGACGGCCTGTCCGATGTCTTGCAACGTCGCGATGCCGAGTTCGCCCATGTGCCGCTGAGCCTCGGAACGCATGTGCTGGTGGTCGAGCATCCGGAAGATCGACCCGAGAGGTCCGGGCCTTCTCTCCTCCCGGCCCAGGAACAGGTTGTCCGCGATATCGAGACCCGGTGCCACGGCCAGGGTCTGGTACACCGTCTCGATACCGGCCGTGCGCGCGTCCATCGGCGTACGGAAGTTCACCCGCTCCCCGTCCAGCCAGATCTCCCCGCTGTCCGGGACCAGCGCTCCCGACAGAGCCTTGATCAGACTGGACTTCCCCGCCCCGTTGTCGCCGATCACCGCGAGAATCTCCCCCGGGTACAGCTCCAGGTCGGAGCCGTCCAGGGCGGTGACCCGGCCGTAGCGTTTCACCAGACCCCGGGCCCGCATCACCGGCGTCCGGTCGGTCAGTTCCACCCTGTGCAGGACTTCGCCCTCGCCGGGCGTCTGGGTACTCATGCCCTCACCTTCCGAATCCATTGGTCGATGGTGACCGCGAGCAGAACGAGCAGACCGATCGCGAAGCCCTGCCAGACCACTTGAACCCCGGCCAGCACCAGCCCGTTCCGGAACACACCGACGATCAGCGCACCGACGAGCGTGCCGATGACGCCACCCCGGCCGCCGAAGAGACTGGTACCGCCGAGCACCACGGCGGTGATCGAGTCAAGGTTGTACTCGGTGCCGACGTTCGGATCGGCCGAGGCCAGGCGCCCCATCAGCACCCAGGCCGCGACGCCGTAGACCGCACCGGCCACGACGTAGACCGACAGCAGCACCCGGTCGGTACGGATACCGGCCAGCCGGGCGGCCTCGGCGTCGTCTCCGGTGGCGCGCACGTGTTTGCCCCACGCGGTGTGCGCCAGCAGGTAGAAGAAGAAGCCGAAGAGCAGCAGCATGATGATCGAGCCGTAGGTCAGACGGAAGCTGCCGAGCGGGATGGTCTCGCCGGTCCAGGTCATGATCGCGGGCATGTCGCTGCCCCGCACCGTCTCGCTGCCGGAGACCACCGAGTTCAGCGAGAAGAAGACGGACAGAGTGCCGAGCGTGACGATGAACGGCGGTAGGCCGAGCCGGGTGACCAGGGTGCCGTTGACCGCACCCATCAGCGTCCCGAACACCAGCCCCAGGAGAAGAGCCAGGACCCCGGGAAAACCGGTGTCGAAAGCCAGGTTCGCCATCAGGATCGAGGAGAACACGGCGATGGCCCCGGCCGACAGGTCGATGCCGGCGGTCAGGATGACCAGGGTCTGCCCGAGAGCCAGCAGTGCGATCACGGTGACCTGCTGCAACACCAGGCTGAGGTTCTCCGGATGAAAGAACCGGGTATTGATGACGGAGAACACGATGACGGCCAGCAGGAGCACCGCCAGCGGGCCGAGCGTGGGTCGGGCGTGCAGCAGGTGCTGAATCCGGTCCTGCGCCGACTCCTGCCGGCGTTCCTCGAAACCAGTTGTCATCTCGCTACCCCCAGCAGTTCTCGGCGCCGAACGTGGTGTCTTTCGACTCCACGCCGGACTGCGGATCATCGGTGATCAGAGTGACTCCGGTGTCGGTGAAGTCCTGGCCCGCGGGGTTGCTCGGCCGGGCGCCGGTCGAGGCGAACTTCGAGATGGCCGTCACCCCGTCGGATGCCATCTTCAACGGGTACTGCTGCGAGGTGGCTCCCAGCTGAAGGTCTTTCACGCTCTGAACACCAGGACAACCCCCGTCGACGGCGACCAGCACCACCGACTCGGCCTTGCCCGCGGCCTTCAGCGCCTCGTACGCCCCCGCCGCGGCCGGCTCGTTGATGGCGTAGACCAGATTGATGTCGGGTTCGCGCTGCAACAGGTTCTCCATCGCGGTGCGCCCGCCCTCGGCGGCTCCGTCGGTGACGTCGTGGCCGGAGATCCGAGGGTCGTTCTCGTCGCCGATCCGGTTCGGGTCCGCGGTGTCGATGCCGAAACCCTCCATGAATCCCTGATCACGCTGCACGTCGACGGAGACCTGGTCGGGCGTGAGGTCAAGGAACGCGATGTGGGCGTCCTGCGCCTGGTCGCCGAGTTTGGCCCTGGCCCACTCCCCCACCAGTTTTCCGGCGGTGAAGTTGTCGGTGGCGAAGGTGGAGTCGGCGGCGTCCGCCGGGTCGAGCTGGGTGTCCAGCGCGATCACGGCCAGTCCGGCTTCTTTCGCCCGGTCGATCGCGGGCACGATGGCCCGCGAGTCGTTCGGCGTGATCATGAAGCCCTCAGCGCCGAGCGCCATCAGGTTCTCGATCGCGGTGACCTGCGACTCGTTGTCGCCGTCGATCTTCCCGGCGAACGTGCGCAGGTCGATGCCGTCTTTCGCGGCCTGCGCCTGCGCGCCCTTCTTCATCGTCACGAAGAACGGATTGGTGTCGGTCTTCGTGATCAGTCCGATGATGGGACGACCGTCGTTGCCCCCGGAGCAGGCGGCCAGACCGACGGCGGACACGGCGAGGACGACGGCGGCAAGCCGGTGGGGACCTGAACGCGGCACGAAGCGGCTCCTTCGGTTCGCGTCGAGCCGCCGTGGCCGGGCACTTTCAAGCGTGAGTGGGCACACCCGGACAGGCTCCCGACATCTTTGTCGGCTACTGGACGAACTCTTACAAGTTACGCCAGATCTGGAAATTCGGTAACCGCTCCGTCACTGAACGAGTCCGCTGGGCGCAGCTAGTGCGAACGCACTCCGTGCATCACGACCGCGCGGTAGGTTCTCGGCAGGGGATGTTGATCTCGGGCGTGAGGGGAGCGGCGGGCCATGGACAGCCAGCTGCCGGAGACTGCAGGAATGCCGATACGGAGCCAGCAACTCGGGCGACGTCCGACGATGCGGGATGTCGCCGCGGTCGCGGGCGTCAGCCTCAAAACCGTTTCGAGGGTGGTGAACGGGGAACCGGGGGTGTCCAGCACTCTCGGCCGGCGGGTGCGCGAGGCGATCGACGAACTCGACTTCCGGCCCAACATCGGCGCACGCAGTCTGCGCCGGGCCGGGGGCCGGACGGCCACGGTCGGGCTACTGCTCGAAGACGTGTCGAACCCGTTCTCGTCGACGTTGCAGCGAGCCGTGGAAGACGTCGCGATACCGCGTGGCGTCATGGTGTTCACCGCCAGCCTGGACGAAGACCCGCAGCGCGAGCGCGAGCTCACCCGGGCCTTCAGCGCGCGGCGGGCCGACGGCCTGATCATCGCGCCGGCCAGCAACGACCAGTCGTACCTGGAGAGCGAGCTGCGCGCGGGTACGGCCATCGTCTGCATCGATCGCGAGGCCAAGCGGCTCGAGGTGGACTCGGTGCTCACCACGAACGTGGCCGGGGCGGCGGCCGGGATGCAGCATCTGCTCGACCACGGCCACCGGCGCATCGCGTTCCTCGGTGACCGGGCCGACATCACCACGGCGCAGCAACGGTACGAGGGATACACCGAGGCTCTCACCGCGGCCGGGATCCCGATCGACACCAGCATCGTGCTGAGCGATCTGACCAGTCAGACACTCGCCCAGGCCGCCGCGATCCAGTTGCTGAAGCAGCCCGATCCGCCCACCGCCGTGTTCGCCGCCCAGAACCTGGTCACCATCGGCGTGGCCCGGGCCCTGCGGCAGCTGAAGCGTGAGCACACGGTGGCGCTGGTGGGATTCGACGACTTCCCCCTGGCCGACCTGCTCGACCCGGGGATCACCGTGGTCGCGCAGGACCCGACGGCGATCGGGCGGCTGGCCGCGACCGTACTGTTCGACCGGATCGGGGGCCACGAGGGCCCGCCCGAGACGCATGTGGTGCCGACCCGGCTGATAACCCGGGGCTCGGGCGAGATCCGCCCCCCGCACCAACCGTGATCATGCAAGTGTCCCCAGACCGAATCGTCGGTCTGGGGACACTTTGCATGATCACGAACAAGGTTGGGGGGCGAATCCCCCACCAACACGGTTGGGGACGCTTCCCTCACCAACGAGCTGGGGACGCCCTCTCGCCAACGAGGTTTCGATGAATCTCCCGTGTCGGCGAGAGCGGGGTCAGCCCTCCTTGTGGATCCGGGCCGTCAGCAGCTGGAAGGCCGCGTAGCAGGCCAGGCCCAGAGCGACCAGGGTGAGGATCCACTGGCCGAACGGCTGGTCGGCCAGGGTCTTCAACGCGGCGTCGAGACCTCGGGCCTCCTCCGGCTGCGACTTCACCCCGGCCACGACGATCAGGATGCCCAGCGTGCCGAAAGCGACGCCCCGGGAGATCCAGCCGGCCTGACCGAGACGGGTAATACCCTGCCCCGGGTTGCCCTCGAGCTTCTCCAGGAACTTCTTCTTCACGCCCTTGTACGCCATGTACCCGGCGTAGGCGATGACGGCGAGACCCACGATGACCACCAGCACACGACCGGCCGGGGCTTCCATCAGCGAAGCCGTCCAGTCGGCGGTCTTGCTGCTGGAGCTCTGGCTGCCACCGCCGAAGCCGATACGCAGTGACTGCACGGCCAGCGAGGCGCCGAAAAGTCCCTTACCCGCGGCGCTCACGCGCTTGAAGGCGCTGTCGTCGCTGGGCGGGCCGATGATGCTGAGCAACAGCTGCCAGACCGCGAAGCCGATCAGGCCGATGCCCATGATGATGAGAAGTGCTTTGCCGAAGGGCTTCTCAGCCACCTGCTGGAGCGCACCGGTGTTGTCGGCACTCTTCGACGAACCGCCCCAGGCGACCTGCAGGGAGATCCAGGCGAGCAGCAGGTAGACGATACCGATCGCTGCCACACCGACCTGCCCCAGCCGCTTCAGCCATTTCGAATTGGCCTGACGGGCAAGACCTTCAGCACTTTTCTGGGCGCCGGACGCCTTGCCCTCGGCGCCGGACGAGCCGTTTCGTGTCGGCGTGGAACTGGCCATCGTTTGCCTCTCACTCCTCATGAAGATGATCGACAACCAACGTCGCACAGGCAGACCAACCCCGCATATCGAGAATGATCAGCTATTGACTCCAGGCCTGGGACAGCGGTAGCAGGGCCTGGGCCACCGCCAGCTCGGCCGGCGTGGTCACGTGCACGTTGGTTGGCTCCCCTTGAACCACCACGACCCGGCCGCCCGCCGCGGCCACCATGGCGGAGTCCTCGACCGCGTCCGCGATCTGTTCGTGAGCCCGGCGCAGCACCGGCAGCGAGAACGCCATGGGCATCTGCGCGGAGACCCTGCCACCGGCCGGGGTGGTGGCCCCGGCCAGGCCCAGAAGACCTTCTTCGTCCACCTTTTTGATCTTCTTGACCGCATCGGTGAGCGGCAGCCCCGGAAGGGCTGCGTCGGCACCGGCACGCACCGCGTTGATCACCCGGTAGTAGAGGACGGACGTGGCGAGGGGGTGGGCCGCGTCGGTGATGCAGACGACCTCGGCGTCGGCGGGAAGGGCCGCCAGGCCCGAGCGCACCGACTCGGCCCGGGTGGAGCCGCCGGTGGCCCGGACCCCCGGGCCGGACCAGGGGTGACCGGCCGGGAGCACGACGACCACACCGTCACAGCTCTGCGCCGCGATGTCGACCACCCGCTCCAGGAGAGTCTGTCCACCGAGCACGGCGAACTGCTTCAGCCCGCCGAACCGGGTACCGCCACCACCAGCAAGAACAACGCCCCAGACGCTCATGGGAAAAACGGTATCGCCCGCCGGTCCCGAGGACCGACGGGCGATGACCAGGAACTACTAGGCGTTCAGTGCCGCCGGCAGCGTGGCCTCGTGCGAGGCCCGCAGCTCGTCGAGGGTGAGGCTGAACCGGCCGGCCACGGCGAGCGAGTCGCCGCCGGTCGAACCCAGCTCCACCAACGGGACGCCGTTGCTCGCGCAGGCCTGCGTGAACTGTTCCACGGCCTCGGGCTTCACCGCGACCACGGCGCGCGCGGTGGACTCGGCGAAGAGCAGCGTGAACGCGTCTACACCGTCACGCTCCAGGGCCGCGTCCAGCGAGACCGAGGCGCCCACGCCGTAGCGCAGCGACGCCTCGACCAGCGTCTGGGCCAGGCCACCGTCGGACAGGTCGTGCGCGGCGAACACCAGACCTTCGTCGGCGGCCGTGGCCATGACCGACGCCAGGGCCCGCTCGGCCTCCAGGTCGACCGCCGGCGGCAGACCACCCAGGTGCTCGTGCTGCGACCAGGCCCATTCCGAACCGGCGAACTCGGCCTTGGTGGTGCCCAGCAGGAACAACTGCGCGCCGGAGGTCTTCCAGCCCGAAGGGGTGCGCTTGGCCACGTCTTGCAGCACACCCAGCACACCCACGACCGGAGTCGGGTGGATGGCCGTGGTGCCGGTCTGGTTGTACAGACTGACGTTTCCACCGGTCACCGGGATGCCGAGCTGCTGGCAACCGTCGGCCAGACCGCGCACGGCCTCGGCGAACTGCCACATCACGGCCGGGTCTTCGGGCGATCCGAAGTTCAGGCAGTCGGTGACGGCGAGCGGACGACCGCCGGCCACACCCACGTTGCGGTACGCCTCGGCCAGGGCCAGCTGCGCACCGGTGTACGGGTCGAGTGCAGCGAAACGCTGGTTGCAGTCGGTGGCGATGGCGACACCCAGGCCGCTCTCCTCGTCCACCCGCAGCACGCCCGCGTCGTCGGGCATGGCCTGTGCCGTGTTGCCCTGCACGTAGCGGTCGTACTGGTCGGTGACCCAGGAACGGCTGGCCAGGTTCGGCGTACCGGCCATCTTCACGACCAGCTCGCCGAGCTCGGCGTCGGTCTGCGGGCGGGGCAGCAGGTCGGGGACCGAGGCCTGACGCACGTCCATCCAGTCTGGACGGGCATAGGGCCGGTCATAGACCGGGCCGTCGTGGGCCACGCTGCGCGGCGGCACGTCAACGATGGTCTCGCCGTGCCACAGCACCACCAGGCGGCCGGTCTCGGTGACCTCGCCCATCACGGTGGCCTCGACGTCCCAGCGGGTGGTGATCGCCAGGAAGCCGGGCAGGTCTTCCGGGGTGACCACGGCCATCATGCGTTCCTGCGACTCGCTCATCAGGATCTCTTCCGGGGCGAGCGTGGAGTCACGCAGCGGGGCCCGGTCGAGGTGGACGAGCATGCCGCCGTCACCGTTGCTGGCGAGCTCGGAGAACGCGCAGCTCAGGCCGGCCGCTCCGAGGTCTTGGATGCCCTGCACGACGTCGGCCTTGAACAGGTCGAGACAGCACTCGATGAGCACCTTCTCGGCGAACGGGTCGCCCACCTGCACGGCCGGGCGCTTGGTCGGGCCGCCCTCGGTGAAGGTGTCGCTGGCCAGGATCGACGCCCCGCCGATGCCGTCGCCGCCGGTGCGGGCGCCGAACAGCACCACCAGGTTGCCGTTGCCGCGGGCGTTGGCGAGGTGAATGTCTTCGTGCCGCAGGGTGCCCACGGCCAGCGCGTTGACCAGTGGGTTGCCCTGGTAGCAGGGGTCGAAGGAGACCTCGCCACCGATGTTGGGCAGACCCAGGCAGTTGCCGTAACCACCGACGCCGCCGACGATCCCGGGCAGAACGCGGAGAGTGTCGGGGTGGTCGAGAGCACCGAAGCGCAGCGGGTCCATCACCGCGACCGGGCGGGCGCCCATCGAGATGATGTCGCGCACGATGCCGCCGACACCGGTGGCCGCACCCTGGTAGGGCTCGACGTAGCTGGGGTGGTTGTGGCTCTCCACCTTGAAGGTGACCGCCCAGCCCTGGCCGATGTCGACCACGCCGGCGTTCTCACCGATGCCGACCAGCAGGTGCTCCTGCATCTCCGGCGTCGTCTTCT
The DNA here is from genome assembly GCF_030269305.1 of Kineosporia sp. NBRC 101731. NCBI lineage: Bacteria > Bacillati > Actinomycetota > Actinomycetes > Kineosporiales > Kineosporiaceae > Kineosporia > Kineosporia sp. NBRC 101731. The sequence goes on along the minus strand of NZ_BSTC01000001.1, from coordinate 586,066 downwards.
CGCCGAACTGACGCAGGTGCACCTTGCTCGACTTGTAGGAGCAGTGCTCGCTCCACATCACCGAGTACATCGCCAGTTCCGACCCGGTGGGCCGGCGGTCGAGGATCTTGCGCACGGCCTCGTACTCGTCGGCCTTCATCCCGAGCGCGGCCCAGGGCTGATCGACGTCGGGGCTCTTCATAGCCTTGTCGACGGTGTCGAGAGCCTGCCGCTGCTGCTCGGTCAGGGGCGAGGACGCCCCCAGAGCGTCGAGGTTCTCGCCGTAGGTGTTGATGCTGTCGCTGGTCACGCGGAGAGCACTCCCTGCAGTGCGCTGGTGAAGAAGGCCAGACCGTCGGTGCCGTTGTTGACCTCGGGGCCGTAGCCCGCCTCGGTGGCGTGTTCGGGGTGCGGCATCAGGCCGACGACGGTGCCGGAGGCGTTGCTGATGCCGGCGATGTCGCGGCGCGAGCCGTTCGGGTTCACGTCGAGATAGCGGGCGACCACGCGGCCCTCGCCCTCGAGTCGGTCGAGCGTGGACTCGTCGGCGATGAAGCCGCCCTCACCGTTCTTCAGCGGGATGACGATCTCCTGGCCCTCGGCGTAGCCGTTGGTCCACGCGGTGCTCGTGCGCTCGATGCGGAGCAACTGGTCGCGGCAGATGAACTGCTGCTTCTCGTTGCGCACCAGGGCCCCGGGCAGCAGGTGCGACTCGGTGAGCACCTGGAAACCGTTGCAGATACCGAGCACCGGCAGCCCGGAGGAGACCTGGTCGGGCGGGCCGGCCAGCCGGATGATCTCGTTCATCACCGGGGAGAACCGGGCGATCGCTCCGCAGCGCAGGTAGTCGCCGTAGGAGAAACCGCCGGGCAGCACGACGGCGTCGACACCCTTGATGTCAGCGTCGTCGTGCCAGAGGGAGACCGGGGTACCGCCTGCGATGCGGACCGCGCGCACGGCGTCGCGGTCGTCGAGGCTGCCCGGGAAGGTGACGACACCGATGCGCATGGCCGTCACTCCGGGTCTGAGGCCGCGCGGACCGCGACGACGTCTTCGATGACGGGGTTCGAGAGCAGCGTCTGCGCCGCCTCGCGAGCACGGTCCAGGACGGCCTGGTCGACCTCGCCCTCGAACTCGAGCTCGAACCGCTTGCCCTGACGGGCGCCGGCGAACTCGGCGAAACCGAGCCGGGCGAGGGCCCCGACGACCGCCTTGCCCTGCGGATCGAGGATCTCAGGCTTCGGCATGACGTCGATCACGACGCGACCCATGACGTGTGCTCCCTAGGTGGAGAGGTGGCTCAATGCACGTCAGACGCTACCCGACCTCACCGACAGAGCCGCATCGCGCCTGATCAGATGTCCGTCAGTAGTCTGTCCGATCCGCCTTGACCTCCCAGTGGTCGAACGGGAGTGTCGCCCCCGGCAGCGGCACCTGGGCCAGGGTCAGGGGCCAGCTCGACGGCTCGCTCTCGAACACCTCGTAGAACACCCGGTCGTCGAAGCCCGCCTTGGCCGCGTCGTGGCGGTCGGCGGCGTAGATGATCCGGTCCACCCGCGCCCACAGCGACGAGGCGAAGCACATCGGGCAGGGCTCGCACGACGCCACCAGCAGGCAGCCGTCGAGCTTGAAGGTGCCCAGCGCCTGGCAGGCGGCCCGGATCGCGACCACCTCGGCGTGCGCCGTCGGGTCGAGCGTCGGGGTCACCTGGTTCGTGCCGGTCGCGATCAGTTCGTCATTGAGGACGACGAGGGCACCAAAAGGGCCCCCTCCGTTTGCGACGTTCTCGGCGGCCAGGGCCACTGCCTGGTTCAGCCACACGGTCTCGTCGGCCATGTTCCACTACTCCCGTTCGTCACTTCTCATCATCGGACCAGCCGGACCCACCGGATCCGGTCAGGACAACCGCTCCGACACCCGCGCGAGTTCCTTTCGGGCACGGGCCAGGTCGACGCCGACCGGGATCCCGTCACGGACCACCGGATCGCCACCGACCAGCAGGTGCCGCACGGGCCGGCGGGGCCCCAGCACCAGCGCGGCGACCGGATCGGCGATGTCCTGCACATCATCCCCCGGCCAAACCGCGATATCCGCACGCCTTCCCGGTTCCAGGACGCCGATGTCGTCCCGCCCCAGGCAGGCGGCACCGCCCACCGTGGCCAGATCGAGCGCCTGGCGCACGGTCAGATTCGCCGGGTCGCCGGTGCGCAGACGACCGGTGAACAGAGCCTGCCGCATCTCGGTGGCCAGACCGCCGTCCTCGTTGCTCGCCACGCCGTCCACCCCGAGACCGACCGGGGCCCCGGCGCGCAACAGGTCACTCACCCGGCACATCCCGGCCGCGAGCCGGGCGTTGCTCGACGGGCAGTGCGCCACACCGGTTCCCGCCGTCCCCAGCCGGGCGATCTCGGCGTCGTCGAAGTGGATGCCGTGCGCGAACCAGACATCGTCGCCGAGCCAGCCCCACTCGTCCATCAAGGCGAGGGGACGCAGGCCGAACCGCTGCGCCACCGCCTGCTCCTCATCCAGGGTCTCGGCCAGATGGGTGTGCAAACGGAGACCGAGACGCCTTGCCAACTGCGCCGATTCGACCATGAGGCGAGGTGTGACGGAGAACGGCGAACAGGGCGCCACGGTCACGGTGACCCGTTCGCCGTCGTGCAGCCGCGCGTGGACGGCCTCGGTGCTGGCCAGGATCGCCTCGGTGTCCTCGACCACGTCGTCGGGCGGCAGCCCACCGGCGGACTCGCCGAGATCCATCGAACCGCGGGCCAGGTGCAGCCGGATGCCGACCTGCCCGGCGGCCTCGGCGATGCGGTCGAACACCCGGTCGTCGCCCCGCGGCACCAGGTAGTGGTGGTCGGCGGCGGTCGTGCAGCCCGACAGCGCCAGTTCGGTCAGCCCGACCAGGGCGGCGGCGTACACGTCGTCCGGGTCGAGCTTCGCCCAGACCGGGTACAGCTCGGTCAGCCAGCCGAAGAGGGTCGAGTCGACGGCCCGGCCCCGGGTGGCCCACTGGTAGAGGTGATGGTGGGTATTGACCAGACCCGCGGTGAGAATGTCGCCGTCCACCCGCAGCACCCGCTCACCGGGCACGGGCGGCACGACCCCGACCGCCACGATCCGGCCGTCCTCGACCGCGACGTCACCCGGCCACCGGGCACCCCGGATCACCAGTCGTCCTTCTGACTTCACCATGCCGCCGACGCTACCGACCACGTGTTGCAGACACGTTGACGACCAGCGCGCCAGGCCGGATGTGGCTCCTTCGTCCGTGATCATGCGATCCCCCTCATCGCCGGGAACGTCTGCATGATCACGGACGAAGGGGATGACCGAGGTGCCGCGCGCCAGACGTACGCCGGGGTACGGCCTGTCTCTGGTGCATCCGGCCGTCCCGCGTGCCAATCTGGATGATGTGCAGATCACTCATATCGGACACTCATGCCTCCTGGTCGAGACCGGGGGCGCCCGCATCCTGACCGACCCGGGCGCGTTCGCCGAGGGTTTCGAGGACCTGACCGGGCTGGATGCGATCGCGGTGACGCACCAGCACATGGATCACCTCGACACCGAGCGCCTGCCCGCCCTGCTGGCCGGGAACCCGCAGGCCGTGGTGCTGGCCGAGCCGGAGACCGCGGCGCTGCTGGAGAAGGCCGGGGTGCCGGTGAAACAGCTGATGCTCGACGAGCCGGTCACGATCGCCGGGGCGACGCTGACCGCGGTGGGCGGCACGCACGCCGAGATCCATGCCGACATCCCGCTGATCGGCAACATGGGCCTGACCATCAGCTCACCGGGCGACCTGGCCCTGTTCCACCCCGGCGACTCCTACGGGGCCCAGCCGGAGGGCATCGACCTTCTGGCCGTGCCGCTGAACGCGCCCTGGGCCAAGTTCAGCGAGACCGCCAACTTCGTACGCGCCATCGGCCCGGGCCGGCTGTTCCCGATTCACGACGGGTTGCTGCAGCCCGCCGGGCGAGCGGTGTACCTGCGCAATCTGGCCGGACTGCTGCCCGAGGGCGCGCAGATCGTCGACCTGGCCGGCCAGGGGCCTACCGAACTCTGAGCCCTCGCAGGCCCCGGCCCGGGGTGCTCGCGCAGGCCGAATCGCCCGCGATCCGGGCGGCCCCAGCCAGGCAGATGCCGATCGCCTGCTGCCCGTAGAAGTTCGGGTGCAGGGACTCGGCGTAGTCGCCCTGCCCGGTGTAGTCGACGAACCGCACCCATTCCACCTCGGCCGAGACCGGGTCGCCCTGGGGGTGCCGGGTGCCCTCGGCGCACAGTTCATGCCCGTCGAAGGCGTTGCTGAGGTCGAGGAACGTGGCGCCGTGCCGGTGCGCCGTGCTCTTCAGCGTGGCGGTGATCGACGGGGTCACCTGGCGGGCGATCCAGGTCAGGTCCGGGTCGGTGAACGGGCACCGGCCCCCGGTCCACTTGAACGCCCGCTGGTAGCCCTCGTACTTGTCTTCCGACGCGCTGGGCAGAGGGTTCGGGTACGACTGCAGGATCAGCCGGTAGTCACCGTCCCGGTATCCGGCCCCGGCGAGCGTGGCCCGGATGTCGTCGAGCACCGCGCCGACCGCTGCCCCCATCGCCGGCCGCTCGACGTCGAGACGCGGCTGCTGCTTGGTCTTGCACGGGTCGTTGCGCAGCGCGTAGGCGGTGATGCAGCGGTAGACCAGGTCGGGGAAGCTCAGGTCGTTGCCCCCGATCGAGAGCACGACGAGCTTCACCCGGCTGGTGCGGGCCAGAGCCGCGAGCTGGTCGTTCTGCGGCTGCTCGCCGCGCAGACCGACCCCACCCTCGCTCGCCCGCAGCACATGGGCCGCACGGGCCCCGGAGCAGGCCAGGTTCACCGCGCGGCCGAGGCTCAGTCCTTGGGCCACAGCGCTGTTGATCGGTGCCGAGTCGGAGCGGTAGCAGCCGGTTCTCGCCGTCGCGCCGTAGATCTTGGCGCGGTCGGAGCTGCCGAACAACTTGCCCTTCGGGCGCGACCAGGCCCGATCGGTGCCGCCCCGGTCGAAGAGGAAGTCGTCGGAGTTGCCGGCCCACCGCGCGCCGGTGCCGGAGATGTAGCTGTCGCCCAGGCTGACCACGACCGGGTCTCCCGCCGGAAGCCTCGGTTGCGCCCGGGCCGCCGTCGGGATGCCGAACAGCACTGCCGTGATCACGGTCAGGACGACCAGGGCCTTGCCCTGCACTGCGCTCCGGGCCACGCGTACCTCCCCCGAGGATGCCTGCCCTCGAGAGTCGCACCCGGTTCGCTGTGTCCGCAACAGCTCACGGACGGTAGTGCAGCGAGTGGTCCTGGACAGGCCCTAGAACCAGGTATGGCCCACCATCGCGGTCGGGGTCCAGGTCAGCATCGCGTCCAGCCGCCGCACCGTTCCCGCCCGGTGCTCATCGGCCAGACCCGCCAGATGCAGCCTGGTGAGCGGATTCTGCCCCAGGTAGACCGAGCCCAGCGTCGACACGGGCAGCGTGACGTCGGCGGTTCGGGTGGACGCGGTCACCCCCACCTCTCCGTTCTCGTCGGCATCGATCTGCCAGCGCCCGGCGGCATACCCGGCCGGGTCGGTCACCTCGACGACGACCTGGCCGGGCGCCTGGGCCCGGCGGGCCGTGAGGGCCGCCGGCACGTCGACGATGCGGACCCATTGGAAGTCGGTGCGGTTCGTCTCGCCGATGGCCCGGCGGTCGGTCACCATCCAGGCCAGGGGCTCGTGGACGGGCCGGTCGGCCGCCACGATCCGGTCGGTGAGGTCGAGGTCGGCCAGGTACCGCCAGAGGGCCCGGTAGGCGGCCGGAGTGGATGCGGTGAGGTCGAGCAGGTCGATGCCGGCCTGCGTGGAGAGGGTCCAGTCACCCTTGATCCGGTAGCTGGCGGTGCCGACCACCGTGCCGGCCGCGTCCCGGGCGATCACGGCGGGCCGGGCCAGGCCCTCCTCCCCGGCCTCGGGGAACACCCCGCAGGACATGTCCCACCACAGGTCGGAGCGGGGCAGAGCGCCGGGCAGGCCGGCGGAGACCGTGCGGTACAGCTCCGGGGCCACCTGGCGCAGGGCGAGGTCGTCCGTCGCCTCCAGGTCGATGCCCTCGGTGAGCCCGGCGCCGAACCGCAGGCGCGGGCTGCTCACGGTGAGGTGCACGGTCTCGCTGGCCGGGCCGAACCCGAACCGGCCGTAGATCCCACCCTCGCTGGCGATCAGGTAGCCCAGCGCCGCCCCCTGCTCACGGGCCTCGGCCAGGGACGACGCCATGAGCGCGGTGGCCACCCCCCGACGGCGGTGGCTCGTCAGCACGGATACCGAGGTGATCGCCAGGGTCTTCACCGTGCTGCCACCGGGCACCGGCAGGTCCGCGTCCCAGGTGCGGTAGGTGCCGCAGGCCACGTCGCCGATGCGGGCGACCCGGAACCGCTGGTCGGCCGAAGCCTTGCGCAGCAGGTCGAGCCGGGCCGTGGTCGGCCGGTGGGGCGCCAGGAAGGCCCGGTGCGTCAGCGTTGCCCACGCCTCGAGTTCGTCGGTGCCGACCGGGCCGATGTTGATCGCGAGAGCTGCCACACCGGAACGCTAACGGGCACCCGAGGCGGTCTGCATGTGCTTATTGCCCCGGGGGACATGGTCAACTCGCGGTCCCGGCCGGTCCGGGTTCGACTGGTTCACGGAATCGCTGCGGTACCGCCATGATCCACCGCCATGATCCGTGGGAGGAGTTCGACATGGGTGCGTTCGACGACATCAAGAACAAGGGCCAGGACTACGCCCAGGACCACCCGGAGCAGGTCGAGAAGGCCAGTGACCAGGCCATCGACAAGGGCGGCGATCAGGCCGACAAGGCCACCGGGGACAAGTACGGGAAGCAGGTCGACTCCGCCCAGCAGAAGGCGGACGGCGCCATCGGCGGGTAACACCTCGGACGTGCGGCGGGTTCACCCCGCCGCACGCCCGAACCTCAGTTCGGGGCGACCGGGTGACCCAGCCGGCCGGTGAGCTCGGCGGCGGCCGCCGCCTCGGCGATGTCGGTCCGGAACTGCCCACCGCGCAGGCCGATCCGGTCGAGCGCGGCGTAGACGGTGGTGCGGGCCGCCTCGAGATCGTCACCCGTTCCCACCACGGAGAGCACCCGCCCCCCGGCGGCGACCAGGTCACCGTCCTCCAGGGCCGTGCCGGCGTGCAGCACCCAGGCGTCGGGCCAGCCGTCGGCATCGTCAACGCCGGTGATGACGTCACCCCGCACCGGCGTGTCGGGGTAGTTCTCGGCGGCCAGTACCACGGTGACGGCGGCCTTCTCGTGCCACTCCAGGGGCGGCACGTGCTCCAGGTGCTGCACCGCGGCGGCGCGCAGCAGCATCCCCGCAGGCGTGGCCAGGCGGGCCAGCACGACCTGGGTCTCGGGGTCGCCGAAGCGGGCGTTGAATTCGATCACCTTCACCCCACGACTGGTCAGGGCCAGGCCGCAGTACAGAACACCGACGAAAGGTGCTCCCCGGTTTGCCATCTCGGCAATCGTCGGGCGGGCAACCTGCTCCAGTACCTCGTCGACCAGATCGTCCGGGGCCCAGGGCAGCGGCGAGTACGCGCCCATGCCACCGGTGTTCGGACCCAGATCGCCGTCGAGCGCCCGCTTGAAGTCCTGCGCGGGGGCCAGCGGCAGCACGGTCACACCGTCGGTGATGCAGAACAGGGAGACCTCGGGGCCGTCGAGGTACTCCTCGATCACCACCCGGCCGCCCTCGCGCTCGAGGCAGGCGGCGGCGTGGGAGAGCGCCGTGTCCAGGTCTTCGGTGACGACCACACCCTTACCCGCGGCCAGGCCGTCGTCCTTCACCACGTAGGGGGCGCCGAACTCGGTCAGGGCGTCGTTCGCCTGCGCGAGCGTGGAACAGGCGAACGAGGCTCCGGTGGGCACTCCGGCCGCGGCCATCACGTCTTTGGCGAAGGCCTTGCTGCCCTCGAGCTGCGCGGCGGCGGCCGAAGGACCGAAGCACGGGATCCCGGCGGCCCGCACGGCGTCGGAAACCCCCGCGACCAGCGGCGCCTCCGGCCCGACCACGACCAGGTCGACCGCCAGGTCGCCGGCCAGGCCGGCCACCGCCTGCGGGTCGAGAGCATCGACGGCGAAGCAGTTGCGCTCACCGATCATCCCGGCGATACCCGGGTTGCCGGGGGCCGCGTAGAGCCCCGTCACCCCCGGGTCGGTGGCGAGAGAACGGACCAGCGCGTGCTCGCGGGCGCCTGGCCCGACCACAAGAACCTTCACGGGGGACGAGGGTAATCGGTCCGGGGGTGCGGGCGCTCCGCTCCGGGCCGGGGTGGGATTCACGCAATCGAGACCCGGGCGGGCAATAAATCGGTACAGAACCGGACGGAGCGGAACTAGGCTGACTCGCCGCCCGGAACCACGGGGCGGCGCACACTTTCACCGAACGGATCCGTCATGTCGTCGTCTGCTCTCCGCCGCCAGCGGTTTCTGGTCGTCCTGCTGGCCACCGTCCTGATCCTGACCGCACTGCTCTCCCTGACCTGGGTGAACGAGCGCATCGACCAGCCCGTCGAGCCCACCGCGGCCCCGGCCGAACCCTGGACCTCGCTCTTCAGCACGCCCGTCTCCTCGGAACCGCCGAGCGACCACGACTACGCGGGAGACCTCGCGCGGAGTGCGATGGAGGCCGCGTTCACCGCCACCTCCGTGCACGTGGAGGCCGACACTGTGGGCTACGGCCAGCACCTCCGGTACGACCTCAGCATCGACCGGAACGGTCAGGCTCTGGGCCGGATCTCGAACACCGAGGGGGGCGAGACCCGGGTGATCCTGCAGGGGGACACCGGGTACGTGCAGTACGGCGAGAACCTGCCGCCGCAGGAGCCGGGCACCCCGGGGTGGCTCACCGGGCAGTGGATCTCGATCACCCGGAACGACCAGACGGAAGAGATCTTCGCGGCCACGCAGATGCCCCTCCTGGTCGACGACGTGCTCGACCTGCCCGATGTCGACGCCCCGTGGAGGACGTACGAGCACAAGACCCTGGACGGGCTCCCGACGGTCGCCCTGGGCCTGGAGGGCGGCGAGCGCCGTACCTATGTGCGCACGGACGGCGCCCGCCAGGTGCTCCTGCACCGCGAGGAGGACTTCCGCGCGATCTACTCCCTCTGGAACGACCCGCTGGTGCTCGAGGCCCCGCCGCACCCGATCACCTGGGAAGAGTCCACGGGCCAGGCGCCGCCGCTCAGTGCCTGACCCTCAGAGGCCGGCCTCGACCTCGGCGAGCGCCTCCCCGAGCAGGGCCAGGCCGTACCGGGCCTCCTCGTCGGTGATGTTCAGGGCCGGCACCAACGGTTCGCGGGTCCGAACACCTCACGACCCAGCCGGCCGGCGTTCCCGATCAGTGAGTCGTCGCTCAGCACACCGATGTTCGCGACGGCCGCGGCGCACGCGAGCGGGTGACCGGAGTAGGTGAGACCGCCCGGGAACGGCCGCGAGCCACCGCGAACCACCGCCCCGCGCGTCCGGAACCGGACATCACCTCGTCCGCGATCCAGAGAATGCCGTGCCCGCGCCGTCCCACCACCACGAGACCTGGGCGCCGTCGGCGGTGAAGGGCTGGCGGCCGTCCTGCGCCGGCCAGGAGTGGAAGACGTACCCGAGGTCGAGTTCCATTGCCCGCTTTGCCCTTTCCGCCCGGTCTGGATCGACGGGCAGCAGCGGTGCGGTGCACGGGAGCGGGGGACGCGTGCTCGCCATGGTGGCAGGGTAAGGATTGCTCCCCCAGGATTGGCCCGTGATGACTACGTCGGGCACGGCCGTGCGGGACGGTGTTCTCCGGATCCGGACGAACGCGTTCGCGATCTTCCAGTGCGGGATCGGGGCCGCCCTGGCCTGGATCATCGCCGAGAACCTGCTGGGCCACCCGCGCCCGTTCTTCGCCCCGGTCGCCGCCGTGGTCTGCCTCGGCCTGTCCAACACGCAGCGCCTGCGCCGCATGGTCGAGCTGGCCCTGGGCGTGACGATCGGGGTGGGCATCGCCGAGCTGCTGGTCACCCAGATCGGGAACGGCTGGTGGCAGATCACACTGGTGGTGCTGATCTCCATGTCGATCGCCCAGCTGCTCGGGGGCGGCGCGCTGATGACCACGCAGTCGGCGGTGCAGAGCATCTTCCTGGCCGCGCTGCCCCAGACCCCCGGCGGTGGGCTCTACCGCTGGGAGGACGCGCTGATCGGCGGCACCACGGCACTGCTCATCGTCGCCTTCCTCCCGGCCGATCCGGGCCGGTTCGTACGGAAGGAGGCACAGGACCTGATCCGCGAGCTGGCGGCGATCTCGTCGGAGTCGGCGGCGGTGCTGCGCAGTGGTGACGCCGCCCGGGCGGACGCGGTGCTCGACCGGGCCCGGCGGACCCAGGACGACATCCAGGCCTGGACCGACGCCCTGCGCGGCGGCGAGGAGATCAGCCGGATCTCCCCGCTGCGCCGGCGGCACCAGCCCGAGCTGCTGCGGTACCGCCGCGGTCTGACCGGACTGGACCGGGCGACCCGCAACATGCGAGTGGCGGTGCGCCGCATCGCCGCGGCCCTGGACACCGGCACCGAGATGCCGATGGCCCTGGCCGACATCTTCGACCATCTGGCCGAGATCCTGCACCTGCTGGAGGGTGAGGTGGGCACGGCGCAGGAACGTCTGGTCTCCACCACCGCCCTGGCCACCCTGGCCGCCCGCCTCGACCCCGAGCAGCTCGGCGCGCAGTCGCTGTCGGCCAACGTGGTGGTCGGGCAGATCCGGTCGGTGGTGGTGGACCTGCTGGGCGCCACCGGGATGGACGAACACCAGGCCCGGACCTTGCTGCCCGGCTGATCAGGCTTTTTCCGACTCCTGCTCCAGCTCCGGGGGCCGGGTCGCGAGCAGGCGCAGCACCTCACCCACGGCGGTGGCGATCTCGTCGCGCCCGCCACCCTTCAGCCCGGCGGCGTAGCCGACCAGGAACGTCGTGAGAGGCGCGGCGGGACGCGCAATGCCGTGGGCCGCCTCCTTGGCCAGATCCAGGATCTCCGCCACCTGCACGTCACCCGTGGGAACCGAAAGGTGCTCCCCGACCTCGTCCACCCAACCCTCAAGCATGGTCACTCCCCATCGTCGAGCTCGTCGAGCCGGGCCTGTTGCTCCGGCGTGTCACAGTCTTGCGAGGCCCCGAGGTCCGGCACCTCGATCACGTCCAGTTCCCGCACCAGGGCCCGCATCGGCCGGCCCTCCAGCGGTTCGAGTTCCCGCAGCACACGGATGAGCGCGGGCGTGCGGTACACCGCCGCGAGTGGCTGGCGGTGGCCCTCGGCGTCGACGAAGAGGGCCGCGTCGGCGTGCGGGGCGCAGGCCAGGGCCTCGACGAGCCGGTGGACGTCTTGTGCCCCCAGTCTGGTCAGGTCGGTCGCGAACACGCCGACGAGGGTCGGGGCGGTGGGTTCCAGCGCCTCGACGCCCGCGAGAAGCCCGGCCAGTGGCCCGGTTCCGGGTGGGTCCTCGCGCGTCCACCCGACCTCTCGCACCGTCGGACGGCGTTCACCGACCACCACGGTGTGTTCCGCGGCGAAGGTCGCCAGCAGCACACCGTCGAGCAGCGTCACCCCGGCCCGGGTCAGAGTGGCCTTGTCCACTCCGCCCAGTCGCTCACCGGATCCACCGGCGAGCACCACGACACCCAGAGCGCTCATCGTTTTCATGATCGTGAACGTAGTCCGACGGTCATCCGGTCGGTACCCTCGGGCCCGCCCCGGTCCGCGAACCCGAGGGCAGCAAGGTGGCCAGCGGATCACCGAGATCGGCGCAGCGTTCCAGCACCTCACCGAATTCCAGTTGCCGCAGGGCACCGGGATCGTCCAGCTCGTCCCAGGTGCGGGGGGCCGCGACGGTCGGGCGTTCCCGGCCCCGGGGTGAGAACGGGCAGATGGTGGTCTTGGCCGCGTGGTTCTGGCTCCAGTCCAGCAGCACCCGGTCCTTGCGCAGGTTCTTGGCCATCCGCGACACCACCAGCCGGGGCAGCTCGCGCTCCAGCTGCTCGGCCAGACGATGCACGTAATTCCCCACTGACGCAGCGTCCTGCCGGCCCGAGACCGCGGCGTAGAGCTGCATGCCCTTGCCCCCGGAGGTGACGGGATACGGGTGCAACCCGTCGTCCTCAAGCTTCTCCCGAACCGCCAGGGCGACCTCCGCGCACTCCGGCAACCCCGCGGGCGCGCCCGGATCGAGGTCGATGACCAGCAGGTCGGGGTCTTTCGCGGCACCGCGCGGGCCCACCCGCCACTGCGGCACGTGCAGCTCGAGTGCGGCCAGGTTCGCGGCCCAGACCAGCCCGGCCAGATCGTCGATGAGCGGGTAGGTGACCATCTCGCGGTCCTTGGTGCTGCCGGGCGCGGGCAGGGTGACGTCGCGCAGCCATCGGGGGGCACCGCGCGGCACGTTCTTCTCGAAGAACGTGGTGCTTCCCTCCACCCCGTCGGGCCAGCGTTTACGCGTGGCGGGACGGTCTTTCAGGTGCGGCAGGAGCAGGTCGGCCACCCCGGTCAGATAGTGCAGCAGCTCACCCTTGGTGGTGCCGGTGGAGGGGTAGAGCACCTTGTCCAGGTTCCGCAGCCGCAGGGTGTGTCCCTCGACCTCGACCAGCTGTTCCTCTCCGGCCACTGTTCCCCCTCACTCGTGGCGGACGTCCTGCGCTTCCAGATCGGCCCGGATGCCCCGGAAGACCGGCTGCCGCAGTCGCCCGTTGTCCGTGCGGCCCATGTGCCGCACGTCGACCACCAGACGCGGTTGCGTCCAGGTCGCCCCCTTGGCGTCGGCCCGGGGCACCGGGTCGTCGAACGGTGACTTCTCCAGTTGTAACGGCGTCAGCAGACGGCGCAGGTCGGCCTGCACCCCCGGTGCGGTCAACCCACTGCCCATCCGCCCCGCGAACCGCAACTGCCCCTGGTACGGAATGCCGATCAGCAGCCCTCCGACCGGGTTGCGCGCGTTCACCTCGGGCCGCCAGCCCCCGACGATCACCGACTGCACCCGGCGGTGGGCCAGCTTGCGCCAGTCACTGCTGCGCACGCCGGGCCGGTAGTCGGAACCGCGCCGCTTGGCCACCACTCCTTCCAGCCCTTGCTCGAGAGTGGCGTGCAGCAGGATGCCGACGTCGTCGTAGACCGGTGACAGCTGCCAGTGATCGCCCGAGGCGGGCAGCCGCTCCAGGGCCTCCCGCCGTTCCTGCCAGGTGCGACGCTTCAGGTCCACGCCGTACATCCGCAGCGCGTCGAAGGCGATCAGCGTGGCCGGAGCCCGGGCGGCGAGCGCCTGCGCCTTGCGCCGGTCGGTCACGTGGATGCGGTCGGCGAGCGCCGTGAACGACGGCACACCCCCGGAGAGGATGACGATCTCGCCGTCGAGCAGCACGTCGGGGTGGGCCCGGCCGATCGCCTCCAGCTCGGGGAAGGCCGGGGTGATCTCCCGCTCCGACCGGCTCCAGAGCCGCACGGCGCCGTCGTGGATGTCGGCGAGCACCCGCCAGCCGTCCCATTTGACCTCGTAGGCCCAGCGTTCGGCGTCGGTCGGGAGCCCGCGGTCGGCATCGGCCGGCGTCGCGAGCATGGGGCGCATGGCCACATGAGAGCACATGGGGGTGTCGATCACGGCCTCAATCGCCCCGCCGCGCGGACCGATGATTTTCAGCGGGTAACCGAGTCGACACTGGCAGGAGTGAGACCAAGCAGTCATGCTTGGTTCCAGGTTTTCGGCGTGTCCGACTTGACATGTCCTGTCGGATTTAAACCGTCCTGCCAGGGTCGATCAGCGCGACAACTGAGGAGACAGACGATGCGAGCCATCTGGAAGGGCGCGGTCTCGTTCGGCCTCGTCAACGTTCCCGTCCGGCTGTTCTCGGCGACCCAGGAGCACGACATCCGCTTCCACCAGGTGCACCGGGAAGACGGTGGGCGCATCCGGATGAAGCGGATGTGCAGCGTGTGCGGCGAAGAAGTGGCGTGGGACCAGCTGGCGAAGGGCTACGAGTCGGAAGACGGCCGCCTGGTGGTGCTCACCGACGAGGACTTCGACGCCCTGCCGCTGAGCACGGGCCGCGAGATCGACGTGGTCGAGTTCGTGCCGACGGGCCAGGTCGACCCGGTGCTGTTCGGCAAGTCGTACTACCTGGAGCCCGACGCGCGCGCCGCCAAGCCCTACGCCCTGCTGCGCGAGGCCCTGGAGGCGACCGACCGGGTGGCCGTGGTGAAGGTGGCCCTGCGTCAGCGTGAGTCACTCGCCGTACTGCGGGTGCGCGATCGGGTCATCATGATGCAGACCCTGCTGTGGCCCGACGAGATCCGGGCGGCGGAGTTCCCGATCCTCGAGGACGAGGTGGACCTGCGCCCGCAGGAGCTGCGGATGGCGGCGTCGCTGGTCGACTCGATGGCCGCGGATTTCGAGCCGGATCAGTACGAGGACGAGTACCAGCAGGCGCTGGTGCAGCTGGTCGAGGCGAAGCTCGAGGGCGCCGAGCCGGCTCCGGTGAAGGCCGACGAGGAGGCCACGACCGAGGTGGTGGACCTGCTTTCGGCTTTGCAGGCCAGTGTCGACCGGGCGAAGGCGTCCCGGGGCGAGAAGCCGGCCGATGCCCCGGCGAAGAAGACCGCCTCCCGCAGCCCTGCCCGCAAGACCGCAGCCGCCCAGACCGGCACGGCCAGGAAGGCCCCGGCCAAGAAGACCGCGAGCAAGACCGCAGCCAAGAAGACCCCGGCGCGCAAGTCGGCATAGCGCAACAACATTCAGTGGCTGGTCGATAGCACAAACGGCACCTGGCGGCTAGCCGCATCTTATGACACAGTCACTTTCCGGCTCGGGCTCACCGCCCTAGGAGGTGCCACCGGTCCCGGTCGGGCACAGGACCAGAAGTAGGCAAAGGACGGCCAGCATGCTCGATCCGGTGCGCCGCGCACTGCTGGCCATGGCGGTCTGCGCCTTCGGGCTGGGCACGGGCGAGTACGTCGTGGTCGGCCTGCTGCCGGCCGTCGCGAACGATCTGGACGCCAGCGTGCCCCAGGTCGGCCACCTGGTCTCGGCCTATGCGCTGGGCGTGGTGATCGGCGCTCCCCTGCTGGCGGCGGCCTCCGTCCGTTTTCCCCGTAAGGGCCTGCTCATCAGCCTGGTGGTGGCGCTGGCGCTGGGCAACCTGCTCTCCGCCGCGATGCCGGACTTCCGCAGCCTGCTCGTGCTGCGGTTCCTCTCCGGTCTGCCCCACGGCGCGTTCTTCGGGCTGGCCTCGGTGCAGGCCGCGAAGCTGGTGCCGCCCGCCCGCCGGAGCCAGGCGATGGCCATCGTGTTCGCCGGGCTGACCATCGCCAACGTTGTCGGCGTGCCGCTGGCCACCTACACCGGGCAGCACACCACCTGGCGCATGGTGTTCGTGCTGATCGCCGCGGTCGAGCTGATCGGCGCCCTGGGCGTCCTCGTGGTCGTGCCGCGCAGCCCGCGGATCGCTCCCGGTCTGCCGGACGCCCCCAACCTGCGGCGGGAGCTGAACGCCTTCAAGAACCGGCAGATCTGGCTGTCCCTGGTGGTGGCCGTGATCGGCTGCGGCGGGATCCACGCGACCTTCAGCTACATCTCACCGATGATGACCGAGGTGGCCGGGTACGGCGCCTCTGCCATCACGCCGCTGCTGGTGCTGTTCGGGCTGGGGATGACCTTCGGCAACCTGGTCGGTGCCCGGCTGGCCGACCGCTACGACGTGACCCGGGTGATCTACGGCGTGATGGCCGCCCAGGTGATCGTCTCGGCCGCCTTCTACTTCGGCGCGGGCAACCGGATCGCCTCGGCGTTCCTGCTCTTCCTCTTCCCGTTCTGCAACACCATGGCCTTCCCCGCCCTGCAGAACCGGATCATCAGCATGGCCGGCGACGCCCCGAACCTGGCCGCCGCGGGCATGCACGCGGCCTTCAACATCGCGAACTCCCTCGGCGCCTGGCTGGGCGGCGCGACCATCGCGGCCGGCTGGGGCTACAACTCACCCAACCTCGTCGCCGTCGGCCTGGGACTGGTCGCCGCCGGGATCGCGTGGCACGCCTCCCGCACCCGGTACTCCCTCGCCTCGGCCCTCCCACCCCCGCAGACCGTGCCGGGGTCCAATCCGGCCCGCCCCGTCACGGCACCGATCCGCATCCCGGTCGTCGGGCTGAACACCAACCCGATCCCCGTGATCGGCCGGTACAGCAACACCGGGCCGGTGCCCCGGATCAGCCAGCCCCACCCGGTCATCCCCGTCCGGGAGCGGCGCTTCGTGGAGCGTCACGTCCAGGAGCGCACACCACCCGAACGCACGGCACCCGCACGCACGGCACCCCAGCTCGCGGCGCCGGACCGCCCCGCTCCGAAACGTCCAGGCCTGGAACACGCAGCCCTGGAACATCTGCCCCCGGAACGCACGGCACCAGAACTCAGGGCACCAGAACGCACGGCCCTGAACCACCGTGGGCCGGCGCGCCCGGCTCCGAGACACCCCGCCGCGGAACGCAGTGCTCCGGAACGCTCCACTCGGGAACACCCCGTCTCGACCCGCACGACACCAGGACGTCCCACCCCGGAACGCCAGATGCCGGAACGCCCCGTCTCAGCCCGCCCGGCACCGGAGCACCCCGCCCCGGAACACCCCACCCCGGAACACCTGGTGCCGGGGCACCGCATCCCCGACCACCACGACCGTCCCGACCACCACGTCCCCCATGACCCGCCGTCGAAGCGTCCCGCCCCGGAGCGCCCGATCCCGGACCGCCTTCCACCGGGCCCGCCCAGCGACGACACCAACCCGATCCCCGTCGTCACCGGCCCCGGCGCGACCGAGAAATCCGGCCCCCGCCCGGGCTGGGCCTCGGCCGCCGACCTCGCCCGGGCCCTCCAGAACCGGCGGACCCCTCCCGGCGAGCGACGGTCGTGACCAGGAGTACCCGCGATGGCACCTAGTGTTTACGTGGCAGGGGAATACGACGCGGGGTAGCCGGTTGTACCCTGTGAAACAGCCAGTGGCGCCAGCAGTCGTCGACTCGCTCGGCACTAGGGCTCAATGATGCCGCCCCGCAACTTGTCCCGCACCGCCCGAAATTACTCCCTGGTGGAGCATTTTCTCGGGCGGTTCGTGGTGCGCCCGCGCGCCCCTGGCCATCCTCGAAAACTTGCGAAAGGGGCGGCAGAACTGTGATCACTCCCGTACGGCGCGCGCTACTGGTACTGGCCATCTGTAGTTTCGGCCTGGGCACGGGCGAGTTCGTCGCCCTGGGTCTACTTCCGGACATTGCGAACGACCTGGACGTCAGCGTGCCCCAGGCGGGCAACCTGATCTCCGCCTACGCGATCGGTGTGGTGATCGGAGCGCCCCTCCTGACCGCCGCGTCCGTCCGCTTCCCGCGCAAAGGACTCCTGGTCAGCCTGGTGGTGGCGCTGGCCGTGGGCAACCTCGTCTCCGCGATGATGCCGGGCTTCTGGTCGCTGCTGGTGATGCGGTTCCTCTCCGGTCTGCCGCACGGCGCGTTCTTCGGCGTGGCCGCCGTGCAGGCCGCCAACCTGGTAACGAAGAACAAGCGCAGTCAGGCCATGGCCGTGGTGTTCGCCGGGCTGACCATCGCGAACGTCGTCGGTGTGCCGATGACCACCTTCATCGGCCAGAACACCTCGTGGCGACTGGTGCTCGTGCTGGTCGCCGTGGTCGAGCTGGCCGGGGCCCTGGGCGTGCTGGCGGCCGTGCCGCGCAGTGAGCGCATCGACCCGTCCTCGCCCGACGCCCCGCACCTGCGGCACGAACTGAGCGCTTTCAAGAACAAGCAGATCTGGCTGTCCCTGGGTGTGGCCACCATCGGCGGTGGCGCCACCTTCGCCACCTTCAGCTACATCGCCCCGATGATGACCGAGGTCGCGGGCTACGCCGAGTCGAGCATCACCCCCCTGCTGGTGCTGTTCGGTCTGGGCATGACCTTCGGCAACCTGATCGGCGCGCGCCTGTCCGACCGTTACGACGGCACCCGGGTGATCTACAGCGCGATGGGCGCCAACGTCGTCATCGCCGCGATCTTCTACTTCGCCTCCAGCAACAAGATCGCTTCGGCCGCACTGATCTTCCTGTTCCCGTTCGCCAACACCATGGCCTTCCCCGCCCTGCAGAACCGCATCATCAGCCTGGCCGGTGGTGCCCCCAACCTCGCCGCGGCGAGCATGCACGCGGCCTTCAACATCGCGAACTCGATCGGTGCCTGGCTGGGCGGTGCGACCATCGCGGCCGGCTGGGGCTACAACTCCCCCAACCTCGTCGCCGTGGGCCTCGGCTTCCTCGGCGTCGCGATCGCGGTGTACGCGGGCATGACCGAGGGCCCCAGCACGCAGGTCGTCCGCACCACCACCATGGAGGACGTCCACCAGCCTCCGACTGCGGGCGCCCCTCAGTCACGCGAGGGCGCCCTGAGCAAGCGCTGAGGAGGCGCGCCTGCGTGCTCGGCCCGGGCGCCGGACGACTGGGCCCTCCGACCATGAACTGAGTTGCCGTCGTTCGATTTACGCCTATCGCTCCTTATGTCGCATTGCACTCTTACTGCAGGCGCGACTTGCTCAGAACTGACCTCAAGAAACTTCTGGGCGAGGCCATAAACAGCGGACGATGCGCCCCCGGACGGGCAGAATTACCTATAAGGCCGAACAGGTACGGGGCTTCACTACTCGTGACCGGCCGAGTGGGTTCCGTTGCTTGGCCTTGTCTTGAGGCCTGGACAACTGCAACTCTGAGTGCACTACCCTGTTCCGATGGTGACATTGGTATCGTTCCGTGACGAACGATCCGCGCACCGCTACGGCCGGGGTCGGTCTTTGTCACGGGGGGATGTGAGCACGATTCGCGGTAGGCAGCGCTCCGGCGTCGTCGAGCAAGACCGGAACCTCGACACGGTGGATCTGCGGGTTCCGGCTGATCCTGCCTACCTCGCCGTCGTGCGTACCGCAGCCGCTGGGCTCGGCACCCGACTGGACCTGACCCTCGACGAGATCGAAGACCTGCGCATCGCGGTGGACGAGGCCTGCTCCCTGTTGCTGGCCGGTCGTGCGCACCCGGGCCGCACTCTCGACGCCGCCTTCGAGGTCGGCCTGGTCGGCAGCCAGAACCTGTCCGTGACCATCTCCGGGCCGGTCGCCGAGTTGCCGCGCGAGGCCAGCTTCTCCTGGTCGGTGCTGCGGGCTCTGGCCGGCGACGTGGTCACCGGCGCCTGGCAGGACGGCACCTGGATCAAGCTCAGTGTGCCGGGGCGGGCGGAGAAGTGAGTCTGCAGCCGGACGCCGACGCCCGCCTGCGCGTGCTCCCGAGAAGTCAGCCGGAGATCATCCGGTGCCCGGAGAAACCGGCGGCACCGCGGGAACCCGATGAACAGGTCATCGCCGAGGCTCCCGGCATCCCGGACGATGATCCCCGGGAACACCGGGGCGACGTAGACGACCCGGACGACCTCAGCGACCTCAATGACCTCAATGACCTCAATGACCCTGACGACCCCGACGACCCCGACAACGCGGTGGCACTGGGCGACCCGGATCTGTACCGCCTGGCCGCGATGCCGGCGACCCACCCGCACTACCAGCAGCTGCGGCGCAAGGTCATCGAGACGCACCTGCCCCTCGTCCACCACCTCGCACAACGCTTCAAAGGCCGCGGCGAACCCTACGACGACCTCGTCCAGGTCGGCACCATCGGCCTCCTGCACGCCGTCGACCGCTTCGACCCCCAACGCGGAGCCTTCGCCGCCTTCGCCGTCCCCACCATCGTCGGAGAAATCCGCCGCCACTTCCGCGACCGCGGCTGGGCCATGCGCATCCCCCGCCGCATCCAAGACCTCGGCCGCCGCGTCTCCGAAGCCCGCGAAACCCTCACCCACACCCACGACCGCTCCCCCACCGTCCGGGAAATCGCCCAATACCTCGACGTGGACGCGGATCTCGTGCTCGAAGCGCTGGAGACCGCGAGCGCCTACATCACCGTGCCGCTGCAGACGACGGCCGACGACTCCGACCGCATGGGCAAGGCTTTCGAAGACGCCGGGATCGAGCTGGTGGAGCAGCGGGAGACCCTGCGACCGTTGCTGGCCCGCCTCCCGGTGCGCGAACGCCGCATCCTGGAGCTGCGTTTCGGCAAAGGACTGTCACAGTCCCAGATCGCGGCCGAGGTGGGCGTCTCGCAGATGCACGTCTCCCGGCTACTGACCAAGAGCCTCAACATCCTGCGCAGCGGACTCACCCAGGAGCTGTGAGGCGCACCGGCCCGGTACGGGACCGGACGTGGCGCTGCGGCACGATGCGCGGTGTGTCGGCCCGATGACGCGGCACCCGGAGCGGGCGGTAGCCCAGTGCAAGACGTCCCAGCACGGCGCCGGATCCGGCCATGGCCACGACCCCGTAGACCACTGACGCGTAGACGTCACCGGCCAGCCCGTAGCCGAGGAAGAGCCCGCCCTCCAGCGCCTGGACCCACCAAGACCCCGCGGCGATCCCGGAAACATCTCTACTGGTCCAGGCTTTCACGATGGCGGGAATCACGAACCAGCCGATCGAGGCTCCCACGACGAGTTCGGCCGCGTGCCGGCCCGTGATCAGATCGAGCATCCCGGTGCCGAGCAGCACCCCGGACCACACCGCCGGCAACCACATCCGCTCCCGGGCGGCCCCGGCCTTCCAGGCGGCGTACACGGTGATCGCCGCGAACGGCAGGCCGACGGCGGAGGAAGCGATCAGCCAGCCGTCCGTGATGTACAGCGCATAGGCGGTCCAGGCGAAGAAACTGATCGCGGAGTTGAGCACCGCCGGCAGGCTGACCCCGGCCGCCGTGCCGCCCCGTCGCAGATGCAGGTACTGCGGCACGCTGACGGCCACCGCCAGCACCACGGTGCCGACCCCGAACGCATGCACGGCCAGCGACGAGACAACCCATTCGAGCACCGAATCTCCCCCGGAACGGCCGCGCTCCCCACGCGAACGACCAGAGACTAAGGGTGACCGTCCGGCGCAGAACGTGCCCGGGACGGCGTGGCGGCTTCGGACCTTCCGGTAATGCCTGAACCAGAAAGGTTCTCGCCCCACAAACGAGGGACGCCGCCGGTCGGTGACCAGCGGCGTCCTCAGGTGTGAAGGCTTCTTACTCCGGCAGCAGGGAGTGACGCACCACGGTCTGCTCACGGCTCGGGCCGACCCCGACAGCCGAGATGCGCTGCCCCGAGATCGCTTCCAGGGCACTGACGTACACCTGGGCGGCCTTGGGCAGGTCGTCGAAGGTACGCGCGGCGGAGATGTCTTCGGTCCAGCCGTCGAAGTATTCGTAGATCGGCTTCGCGTGGTGGAAACCGGTCTCCGTCATGGGCATCTCCTCGTGACGCTCACCGTCGACCTCGTAGGCCACGCAGACGGGGATGCGCTCGATGCCGGTGAGCACGTCGAGCTTGGTCAGCACGAAGTCGGTGACGCCGTTGATCCGAGCCGCGTAGCGCGAGATCGGGGCGTCGTACCAGCCACAGCGGCGCGGACGGCCGGTCGTGGTGCCGAACTCACCGCCGACGTCGCGCAGCCGGTCGCCCCACTCGTCGTGCAGCTCGGTCGGGAACGGGCCCTCGCCCACGCGGGTGGCGTAGGCCTTGGCCACGGCGATCACCCGGTCGATGCGGGTGGGCGGCACCCCGGAGCCGGTGCAGGCACCGCCGGAGGTGGCGTTGGACGACGTGACGAACGGGTAGTTGCCGTGGTCGACGTCGAGCAGGGTGGCCTGGCCGCCCTCGAAGAGCACCATCTCACCGCGGTCCAGCGCGTCGACCAGGGTCTTACCGGTGTCGGTGACCATGGGACGCAGCCGGTCGGCGTACGAGATCAGTTCCTCGAACACCTCGTCCACCGTGATGGCACGGCGGTTGAACACCTTGACCAACAGGTGGTTCTTGGCGTCGAGGGCACCCTCGATCTTCTGCCGCAGGATGTTCTCGTCGAAGAGGTCCTGCACCCGGATGCCGACGCGGCTCATCTTGTCCGCATAGGTCGGGCCGATACCGCGGCCCGTGGTGCCGATCTTGCGCTTGCCCAGGAACCGCTCGACCGTCTTGTCGAGCGTGCGGTTGTACGAGGGGATCAGGTGGGCGTTGGCCGAGATCAGCAGCTTGGAACAGTCGATGCCACGGGCGGTGAGGCCGTCGATCTCCTCGAACAGCACGGCGAGGTCGATGACCACCCCATTGCCGATGACCGGCGTGCAACCAGGGGTGAGGATGCCCGAGGGCAACAGGTGAAGGGCGTACTTCTCGCCGTCGACGACCACGGTGTGCCCGGCATTGTTGCCGCCGTTGAACTTGACGACATAGTCCGCCTCGGCACCGAGGGCATCGGTGGCCTTGCCCTTACCCTCGTCGCCCCACTGGGCGCCGACCAGAACGATCGCGGGCATTGAACCGGGCTCCTTACTCCACCCCTGGGTGTGGGGTCCGGTGATTGATGCTAGCGCGACAGCCGCTGTTCGCCCCGACGACCCCCACCGTCTGCGCCTGTCGGTGTCATCCCAAGTCATCCCAACTGCTTCAGCAGCTGCTCCGCCATCCCGTTGCCCGACATCCAGGCCTGCTCGACCCGTGAGCGGGGCCCCCAGGCGTCCCCACAGACCCCGATCAGGGCCGGTTCCCCCGGTCCGAGAAGACGGAACGGCTCCAGATGGGTGCGCATCGGCGCTGCGAACGACCAGCGGTGAATGCGGGCCCACTCCGCCTGCGGGACGGTGCCGGAGCCGAGCAGACGGCCGAGTTCGGCGAGCATCGGCTCGATCCCCGAACTCGCCTCGCGCAGCCGGGGCCGGGCGAACGCGTCGGTGCTGTGGGCGACGAGCACCGGCACCCCGTCGGCATGGCTGCGACCGCTGTCGGTGATCCAGGTGATCGTGTCGGAGTTGTTGACGAACACCCCGTCGAACTCCGGCCACCAGCGCGCGTTCCAGGCAGCCCACAGCGTCAGCACCGGATGCTGCCCGGAACCGGCCACACCGAGCTCGGCGGCCGTACCGGGCGGCAACAGCCGCTCGGCCTGCGGGTCGGGCATGGCCATCACGACGGCGGCGGCCGGCTCACCGTCCACCAGAGGCCGCCCGTGCTCCACCGTCACCGACTCGACCAGGTGCGCCGTCTCGACCCTGAGCCCCTGCGCCAGATTCTCGACCAGTCCTCGCAGGCCCCCGGTACCGGGCACGGTCGACCAGCGCTGCGGCCCCGGTTTGCCCGGGCGCAGCCCTTCGTCGTCGAGCACGCTGAAGTGGTCGGTCCACGGCTGGGCCAGGCCGGCCTCTCGCCAGGCTCCCACCACGTGCGCGAAAAGTGCTTCGCGCACAGTGAAGTAGGGTGCGCCGATGTCTACGGAGTGCCCGACCGACAAGGACGAGACCGGGCCGACGTACTCAGTTTTCACGGCCATCCGGCCCCCGATGCGACGACCGCGCTCGTAGAGCCGCACCCGCACCCCAGCGTCGTGCAGGCGCCGCGCACAGGCCACCCCGGCGATCCCGGCGCCCACGACGACCACCGGGGCACTGCCGCGGGTCTGGTTCAGCGCTCGACCGCCCAGCTCAGCACGTTGAGCGCAGCGGCGGCCTCCGGGTCACAGTCGGCGACGAACGCGGCGATACGGTCGCGCTCCTCGTCTTCACCGATGGCGGCGGCGGCGCGGCCGAGGGCCGCGAGAGCGCGCAGGAAACCCTGGTTCGGGACGTGCGACCACGGCACCGGGCCGTGGCCCTTCCAGCCACCGCGGCGCAGTGCGTCGAGGCCACGGTGGTAGCCGGTGCGGGCGTAGGCGTACGCCTCGACGTCGTTACCGGCCTCGAGCGCACGCTCGGCCAGGGCGGCCCAGGGAAGGCAGTGCGACGGGGTCGTCGCGGCCACGTTCTCCAGCGGGGCGCCGGCGGCGATCGCATCGCGAGACACCGCGTCGTCCGGAAGGAGAGTGGGCGGCGGCGAGTTGAACAGGTTCTGATGCGTGGTCACGAGGTGATTCTGCCCCAGTGGAGCGATGAGACGCTCGTCCGGGCTCGTCCGGGCCTGTTCGTGCGGTTCTTCCCCTTCACGGGTCAGAACCGCACGGACCCCGATCTTCCTACGTCAGGAAATCTTCGTGCCGGCGCTGCGCAGTGCCTGGCAGGCCTCGACCACGCGGGCGGCCAGGCCTCCCTCGGCCGCCTTGCCCCACACCCGGGGGTCGTACATCTTCTTGTTGCCGACCTCCCCGTCGATCTTGAGCACGCCGTCGTAGTTACGGAACATGTGCTCGACCACGGGCCGGGTGAAGGCGTACTGCGTGTCGGTGTCGACGTTCATCTTGACCACGCCGAAGTCGACGGCGGCGGAGATCTCTTCGGGCAGCGAGCCCGAGCCGCCGTGGAACACCAGGTCGAACGGCTTCTCCCGGCCGAAGCGGGAGCCGACCGCGTCCTGGATCTCCTTGAGGATCTCCGGGCGCAGCTTGACGTTGCCCGGCTTGTACACGCCGTGCACGTTGCCGAAGGTGAGAGCCGTCATGTAGCGGCCCTTCTCACCCAGGCCGAGCGCGTCGACGGTGGCCAGCGCGTCGTTCACCGTGGTGTAGAGCTTGTCGTTGATCTCGTTGGCGATGCCGTCCTCCTCACCACCGACGACACCGATCTCGACCTCGAGGATGATCCGGGCGGCGGCCGTGAGGTCGATGAGCTCGGAGGCGATCTTCAGGTTCTCTTCGAGCGGCACCGCGGAGCCGTCCCACATGTGCGACTGGAACAGCGGGTTCTCGCCGCGGGCGACGCGCTCGGTACTGATCGCCAGCAGCGGGCGGACGTAGCCGTCGAGCTTGTCCTTCGGGCAGTGGTCGGTGTGCAGCGCGATGTTGATGTCGTAGTTCTTCGCCACCTCGTGCGCGAACTGCGCCAGCGCCACCGCACCGGTGACCATGTTCTTCACCGTGGAACCCGAGGCGTACTCGGCCCCACCGGTGGAGATCTGCACGATGCCGTCGCTTCCCGCCTCGGCGAAGCCGCGCAGCGCGGCGTTCAGCGTCTGGGACGAGGTGACATTGATGGCGGGATAGGCGAAGGACCCGGCCTTGGCGCGGTCGAGCATTTCCGCGTAGACCTCGGGGGTTGCAATCGGCATCAGAGGAGCTCCTGTGCGTTTCGTCGTGCGTTATCAGCGTGGTGGTCCCATCAGGGGGCCACCCACACCGGCGCACGGTCAGGAGAGGAGCCCTGCGGACCTTCATGTCGCTCTCGCTACGCCGATCCTTGCACGTGAACCGCCTCCGGGCGCGCGCTTACGTGAGGCTATGACCGTGCTTTCGAAGGCCCGGATCTGACTTGCACTGGCCCATGTCAACGTTTGACGCGTCTCAGAAAAAATTCTCCGGGGCGCGTGTCCAACTTGTCCGGACAAGTGACGTGACCCAAGAGACATTCGGGACTAAAGTGACACAAGTGGGCGCTTTGCGTGACGTGAGCCAGGCAACGAGTGATCCAGGCTACTCACCAGCTCTGGGGCGCCTGGTCGCCTGGCGACACCACACCGGTCTCGTAGGCCACCACGACCGCCTGCACCCGGTTGCGTAGACCGAGTTTCGCCAGCACCGAGCTCACGTGCGACTTCACCGTGGTCTCGCTGACCACCAGGTGACCGGCCAGATCGGTGTTCGACAGCCCCCGGGCCATGCCCACCAGGATCTGCCGCTCTCGCTCGCTCAGGGCGGCCAGTTTGGGGGCCCAGAGAGTGCGGGCCGCCGCGGTGCCAGGGGCCAGGGGTACGGACGACGCGGGCACCGCCGGGGGCAGTGAGCGTTCCAGTTCGAGACAGTGGGCGATGAGCGTGTTGGTCACCACCGGGTCGACCAGCGAGTTGCCGCCGAACACCGTCCGCACCGCGGACACCAGAACGTCGGGACCCGCGTCCTTCAGCAGGAAACCACTGGCACCGGCCCGGATCGCGCCGAGCACGTACTCCTCGTCGTCGAACGTGGTGAGCACCAGCACGGCGGGCACGGGCCCCTCGCCCGCGACGATGCGGCGGGTGGCCTCGATGCCGTCCAGCACCGGCATCCGGATGTCCATCAGCACCACGTCGGGCCGCACGGCGGCGACCATCTCCAGTGCCCGGGCCCCGTCACCGGCCTCGCCGACCACGGTCAGGTCGGCCTCATGGTCGAGAATCATCGTGAGCCCGGCGCGGATCACGCCCTGGTCGTCCACGACGCCGACCCGGATGGGCCGGCCGGGCGCCGAGATGTGCGCAGTGGTCATGAGATCGCGGGTTCCCTGCTCGAACGGCATCGGTCCGGCGCACTCTCGCACGATGTCCGGGTCGGGTGCGAGACGGCCTTCACGACGGCTCATCGACGGCTCATCGACGGCTCATCGACGGCTTCAGACAGCCGGGCGCAGCGCCGCGTGCGGTTCCCCAGCGGAGTCGTTCTCCATCGAGATGCTCAGCCGGGCCCGCACGAGCCACCCACCCAGCGACGAATGACCGGTCTCCAGTGTGCCCCCGCACGAGGCGGCCCGCTCGCGCATGCCGACCAGGCCGTGGCCGGACCCGAAGGTGGACGCACGGCGCGACTCCTGCGGGCTGTCAGCCACCGCGATGCCCCGGGGGGTGGTGACCGGGCGTCGCGCCCAGCGGGCGACCGCGGATGCGTCGTCAGGTTTGGCGGCGGCCGGGCCGCCGTCGTCGTGCACCTCGATGAGCAGGCTGTCGCCCGTCAGTTGCAGCACCACCAGGGCCCGGCCGGCCCGGGCGTGCACCAGGGCGTTCGTCAGGGATTCCTGAATGATCCGCACCGCGGCGAGTTCCACCGCCGCGGGCAGGATCGGCTGCACCGGGGGCAGACGCAGCTCCACCGGCATGCCCACGGCCTCCATCCGGCCGGCGATCTCCGGGATCTCGGCCAGGGTGGTCTGCGGGGTCAGGGGCCCGGCCGAGTCGGTGGACCGCAGCACCTTCACCACCTGGCGCATGGCGGCCAGGGTCTGCTGACCGTCCAGGGCGATCCAGCGCACGGCCTCCCGCAGCTGTTCGGGACGGGCGTCGGCGACCCGGTCGGCGGCCTGCGCCCGCAGCACGACCGCGCTGATGTGATGCGCCACCACGTCGTGCAGCTCCCGGGCGATCCGGGTGCGCTCGGCGGCGACCAGCTGATCGGCCTGAATCTCACGCAACCGTTCCAGCTCTTCCTGCCGGTGGCGGAGCTCCTCGTTCGCCCG
Organism: Kineosporia sp. NBRC 101731; assembly: GCF_030269305.1. Taxonomy (NCBI): domain Bacteria; kingdom Bacillati; phylum Actinomycetota; class Actinomycetes; order Kineosporiales; family Kineosporiaceae; genus Kineosporia; species Kineosporia sp. NBRC 101731. The sequence goes on along the minus strand of NZ_BSTC01000001.1, from coordinate 558,812 downwards.
CCTCTGCCGATACGACGCCCGGCCGAGCAGAACGGTGGCGATCACAGCGGCGGAAAGGATGAAAATCCTTGGGACGTTGATGAACCCGACGTTCGCCGGGTCGTCGAAGAGGGCCCGGACCGCCCATTCCTGCGGGTCCGGACCGTAGAACAGCGAGTCGCGCAGCACCCCGATCTCACACGCCAGCACCGTCCACACCGTGGCCAGGGCACCCTGGGCCGCGACCGAGTAGCCGGCCAGGACGAAGGGCAGCACGTGCAGGTCGGTGTCCAGCCAGCCGCCGTAGACCTGCGGGTAGAGCAGCACCAGCGCCAGCAGGGTGGCCCGGGGAAACCGGTCGCGGGTCAGCAGCACGACCGTCATGACCGCGGACAGCCAGAGGTAGCTGCCGGGATTCGCCGGGTCCCAGCCGTTCCGGATCAGCCAGGGCACCCCGGCGAAGGTGGTCACGAAGAGCCCGGCGGCGATGATCGCGGCCGGCAGCGGGGGCAGAACCCGGTCGTGCAGGAAGCCCCGGACCGCACTCACCCTGGCACGTTGCGTGACGTCGGTGGGTGGCTGAATGGTCACCCTACGACGATAAAGGCAGGACGTGGCCGGGTTCCTCCTTCTGGAGGATGAACGAAAGGGCGACCCGTGGTCGTACTTCAGGAGGAGACAATCCCCCAAAAGCACCACGGGACCATACCGTGGCCTGATGTGGTGACCCGGCCACAGGAAGCACCCTCATACACATGCCTGGAACAGATGTCCGCTCCACCCGCTCCGGCACCGTCCTGTGGCCCGCGAAGCAGCCCGGGCTCACGGTGCGGCAGATCCCGGCCGCCGAGCACACCCGCTTCGCCCAGACCCACGCGGCGAGCATTCTGCAGACCCCGGCCTGGGGCGGCGTGAAGAAGGCCTGGCGCAACGAGAGCATCGGCTGGATCGAAGACGGTGAGGTGGTCGGCGCTGCCCTGGTGCTGTACCGGCCGGTGCCCGGTACCAACCGCAGCCTGGCCTACGTGCCCGAGGGGCCGACGCTGCCCTGGGACCGCGTGGTGGAAGCGCCGCGTCAGTGGCTGGACCCGTTCCAGGAGTATCTGAAGGCGCAGCACGCGTTCGCCCTGCGGATCGGCCCGACCCAGACGGTACGCACCTGGGGCACGGCGACCGCCAAGAGCGGTCTGGCCGCCGAGGGCGTCACCCGTTTCTCCGGGCTCGAGCCCGACGAGGCCGTTCCCACCGGTCTGTCGCTGATGCGGATCCTGCAGGCCACCGGCTGGGTCTCGCTGGAGAACGACTCCGGCGAGTTCACCTCCGGGCAGCCGCGCCTGGGTGTTCGGGTGGACATGCGTGACCGCACCCCCGAGCAGCTCCTGAAGAACATGAACCAGCAGTGGCGCCGCAGCATCAAGAAGTCTGCCGCGGCCGGTGTCACGGTGCGCCAGGGCGATGCGGGCGACCTGCCGATCTTCCATGAGCTGTACGTCGAGACCGGTGAGCGTGACGGTTTCACGCCGCGCCCGGCCGACTACTTCACCACCATGTGGAAGGCGCTGAACTCCGGCCCGGAGCCGATGCTGCGCCTGTGGATCAGCGAGTATCAGGGTGAGGCCCTGTCCGCGGCGCTGACCGTGGATGTGGATCGCACCTGCTGGTACACCTACGGCGCCTCGACCTCGCGGCACCGTGAGGTGCAGGCCCCGACCGCCATGCAGTGGACCTCCATGCAGGCCGCGCTGGCCCGCGGGAACTGGGTCTACGACTTCCGGGGCATCGCCGACACCCTGGACGAGAACGATCGGCTCGCCGGTCTGCTGCGGTTCAAGCTGGGCGCCGGCGGTCACGTGGTGGAGACCGCGGGCGAGTGGGAATTCTCCCTCTCCCCGTTCTGGCACAAGGCTTTCCAGACCTACCAGAAAGTTCAGAGGGCGCGGGCATGACTTTCACGCTGACGATCGACGAGCCCCGCTGGGAGGCCAGCGTCCGGGGGGCGGCCGAGCAGTTCCCGGCGGTGGTGCCCGTGATCAAGGGCAACGGTTACGGTTTCGGACGCGAACGGCTGGCGGAGTTGTCCACGCGACTCGGCGTGGACACGGTGGCGGTGGGCACGGAGGCCGAGATGGCCTCGGTACGAACGGCATTCCACGGCAGCATCGCGGTGCTCGGCCCGATGACCATGGCCGAGGCGCTGAAGGCCTCCCGGCCGGCGGGTTCGGTGATCCGCACGGTCGCCCACGCCGACGTGCTGCGTTACCTGGCCGACCAGGGCGACACCGGCATCCAGGTGATTCTGGAGCTGGACTCGCCGGTGCACCGGCACGGCGTGCAGCTCACCGAACTGGCCGGGCTCGCCGAACCGCTGAGCCGGGTGCGCCTGGCCGGCATCGCCATGCACCTGCCCAGCGGTGGTGACCGGCAGGAAGTGGTGCAGTCGGTGCACCGGGCGATCTACGAACTGCGCACGGCGCGCGTCCCGGTGGACACGTTCTGGGTATCGCACCTGACCGCGGCCGAACTGACCGCGCTCCGGGCCGCCGAGCCCGGCATCACCGTCCGCCCGCGTGTCGGCACCGGTCTGTGGCTGGCCGACCGCAGCACCTTCAAGGTCACCGGCACGGTGCTCGACGCCCGCACGGTGCCGCACCGCGAGGCCGTGGGGTACCGGCAGCGCCGGATGCACGGTGGCACGCTGCTCGTGGTCTCGGGCGGCACCGCGCACGGCATCGGGTTGCAGGCCAGCTCCGGCCGGGTCGGCCTGAAGAACATCATGAAGAGCGTGGTGCAGGGCGCCGCGCACGGCGCCGGCTGGAGTCCTTCGCCGTTCCGCTGGGCCGGGAAGAAACTGCACTACGCCGACGTGGCGCACATGCAGGTCTCGATGCTCATCGTGCCGCCCGGGGTGAAGCCGCCGGCCGTCGGTGATCGCCTGGCCTGTGATGTCCGGATGACCGTCAGCACCTTCGACGAGGTCGAGATGAACCCGGCCCGGACCGGTGGGGCCGTCGGGCGGGGTGCCACGTTTCCCGCTGCCTCCTGACGGAACCTAGTGCTCCACTGAGGAGTTGATTCTTCAGCCGGCCCGCGGGTGTGCCGAATGAGATTCACACGTCCCGCCGGGAGGGGCAGTGAAGAGGCACACCCGTAACGCCTGGATGGCCCTGGCCTCGGCCGGGGCCGTCACCGCGGTCGTCGTGCTGGTGTCGGCCGGGCATGAGCACGGTCTGGGCGCCGCGCCGTCCGCCGGCGCCCACTCCTGCCCCACCGCGGCGTTCCCCGGTGAGACGGTCACCGTCGCACCCACCCCCTCACCCTCCAGCGCCGACCGGACGATCTCGGCCCTGCCCCGCACCGTGGAGCCCGGCTGGAGCGGTGCCTGGAGCACAGCGGTCCAGGACATCGACGGCCCCGACCTCACCGGCCGCACCCTGCGCCAGGTGGTTCGCCCCACCCTCGGGGGCAGTCGCTTCCAGCTCCGCCTGGCCAACACCTTCGGCACCGAACCGGTGCGTCTGTCGAAGGTCACCGCCGGGCTCGCCCTGGACAACGGTCCGTCCGTGCAGGGCGGCTCGGTGCGTCCAGTGACGTTCGGCGGCGCCCGGGACGTCGAGATCCCGCCGGGCGGGCGGGTGATCAGCGATCCGGTCGAACTCTCCCGACCGTTGCGCCGGTCGCTGGCGATCGACGTGGTGCCCCGGGGCCCGACCGCGGCCGGCACCGGGCACAGCCGGCCGGTCGCGACCTCCTACCTCGCCGAGGGCGATCACGCGGGTGCGACCGCCGGTGATGTGTTCACCCACTCGGTGTCGTCCTGGTACTGGCTGGAGGGCATCGACGTGCCCGATCCGGCCGGCACCGGCACGATCAGCATGTTCGGCGACTCGATCACCGAGGGCGCCAGTTCCACCCCGGACGCGAACCGGCGCTGGCCCGATCTCCTCGCGGCCCGGATGCACCAGCACGCCGGCACGGCCACCCTGGGCGTGCTCAACGAGGGCATCGGCGGCAACCGGGTGGTGTCCGAGAACCAGGGCTGCGCCTCGCCCAGCGCCTCCGGGCTGCGCCGGTTCGGGCACGATGTCCTGGACCGGCCGGACGTGCGGGTCGTGGTGATCGCGCTGGGCATCAACGACATCGCCTCGGGTACCCCGGCCACCACGGTGATCGACGGCCTGACCCAGCTGGCCGACCGCGCCCACGAGCACGGCCTGCGGGTGGTGGGGGCCACGCTCACCCCCTTCACCTGTGCGACCGGCTGCCTGACACCGGAGAAGGAGCAGCAGAGGACGCTGGTGAACGGCTGGGTGCGCACGGCGCCGGAGTTCGACGCGGTGGTCGACTTCGACGCGGCCGTGCGCGATCCGGCGGATCCGCAGCGGCTGCTCCCGGCGAACGACTCGGGCGACCACCTGCACCCGAGCGACGCCGGGATGGCGGCGCTGGCAGCGGCTTTCGACCTCGACGCATGGGTGGGCAAGTAACCCGGGGAGGCGCCCCCACTTCCCCCGCGGGTCTTCGGCGACCAGCCGCAGTACGGTTCGAGCCGGGGGCATACGACTCGAACAGGTAGGAGAAGCATGAACACGCGGGAGATCCGCTGCTGGCTGACCGACATGGACGGCGTTCTGGTCCACGAGGGCCTGGCTCTGCCGGGAGCCGCCGAGTTCCTGCAGCGTCTGCAGGAGAAGGAACGCCCCTTCCTGGTGCTGACGAACAACTCGATCTACACCGCGCGAGACCTACGAGCCCGCCTGCTCTCCTCCGGCCTCGACGTGCCGGAGTCGTCGATCTGGACGTCGGCCCTGGCCACGGCCCAGTTCCTGGCCGACCAGCTGCCCGGCGGCAAGGCCTACGTGATCGGCGAGGCCGGGCTGACCACGGCCCTGCACGAGGCCGGTTACGTGCTCACCGACACCGACCCGGACTTCGTGGTGCTGGGTGAGACGCGCACCTACTCGTTCGAGGCGATCACCAAGGCAATCCGGCTGATCGAGGGCGGCGCCCGGTTCATCGCGACCAACCCCGACCCGACCGGGCCCTCGGCCGAGGGCCCGCTGCCGGCCTGCGGTGCGGTGGCGGCGCTGATCAGCCGGGCGACCGGCCGGGACCCGTACATCGTCGGCAAGCCCAACCCGATGATGTTCCGCAGCGCCCTGAACAAGATCGACGCCCACTCCGAGTACACCGCGATGATCGGCGACCGGATGGACACCGACGTGGTGGCCGGCATGGAGGCGGGCCTGGAGACCTTCCTGGTCCTGACCGGCTCCACCACCCGGGAGGGCGTGCAGCGTTACCCGTTCCGCCCGTCCCACATCGTGCCGTCGATCGAGACCCTGATCGACCTGGTGTGAGAAGCGGTCCGGGGTGCCCTCCTCCCGGGGCACCCCGGACGTCTCTACTGCCCGGGCCGGCGTACCACGGTGAGCCGGGAACGGGTCGTGCCGAAGGCGATCAGCATCGCCAGCAGCGGGATCCCGAGGCCGACGGCGAGCAGGTGCCACCAGGGCAGGACCAGCCGCCACAGGTTCTCGTCCGAGGTGACGGCGCTCCAGTCCCGCTGCATCCGGATCAGCACCCAGCCGGCCAGGATCCCACTCACCACCCCGAGCACCCCACCCAGTCCGGAGATCACCCCGGCCTGGGCCGCGGCCAGCCGGCGCCGCACTCCCGGCCCGGCACCGACGGCGGCCAGCGTGGAGAGGTCGGCCCTCGACTCGGCCGCGGCCAGACCGACCGCGGTGAAGGTGCCGACCAGGCTGATCACCGCGGCGGCCACGAGCAGGGCCAGCAGCCCCAGCGCGTACTGGCTGACGTAACCGCGCTCCACGTCCATCTGCACACCGGCCTCGATATGCAGCAGATCGTTGATCCGATCTTCTTCGTCCTTGGTCACCGATCGGGTGGTGTCGGCCAGGAAGCCGCTCGCCTCCAGCTCGACCCCGAGCTTCCCGGCGGCCGCCGGCGGGTACACCAGACCGGTGAGCTTCCGGTCTCCGGAGGGCCACGGCACGGCGTCCAGGGCGACGACGGTGGCCTGGATGTCGTCATCGCCGTCATCGTCGTCGTCCGACCAGCGCTCGACCGAGATGTGCACCTTGCCGTCCGGCCAGATCACCTCCGGGTCGGTGGTGACGACCCGGCCCGCCGTGAGCGCGGCCGCGGCGGCCGGAGCCGCCCCGTCGGTCAGGACCTGGAGCACGGTGCCGTCGTCGAAGAGGTCGCCGCGCCCGAACTCGATGGTCTCGGGCTCGCTGCGGCCCGGGCAGGGGCCCGGCTCAGAGCCCGTGACCATGCTCGCGGGAGCACTCATCGAGACCCCCGCGTCGATGGGCAAGGACGGGCACTCGAGGTCAGGCGGCAGAAGAGGGATCAGCATGACCTCCGTGTCCCCGTCGTCCCCCCACTTCGGCGTCCGGAACGGCTGCAACGTGCCGATCGGCAGCTCCTTCCGCAGCAATGCCTCGGCCCGGGGCAACGACACCTCCGCGTCGTCGAACGAGTAGCCGTGGGCGTCGACCGTGATCACCCCGGCGGCCGCGGTCGGCCGGTAGTTGCGGTGGTCGTAATCGTCCTGCGCGGCCATGTAGACCAGCGCCGCGCTGCCACCGGCGATCGCCGCGAGCACCGCGGCCACGGCCGGAGCGGTACGGCCACGCTGACGGGCGGCGTCGCGCAGGGCGAACCGGGCGCTGAAGGGCAGCCGCACGGCCAGGCGGGCGGCCAGCGCCACGATCGCACCGGAGGCCGCGACCAGGCCGATCTCAGCCAGGCCGAGACCGAGAACGGTCACGAAGGGCAGGTCGGCTTTCGAGGTGAACACCGCCAGCCCGGTGCCGATCGCCACGAGCACCAGGCCGAGCACCGGCACCCGCAGCGCGGGCGGGGAGTAACCGCGACGGCCGGTCAGGGCCGCGACGACGTCGAGCTTCGCCGCCTGCCGGGCCGGGATCAGTGATGCCCCGAGGGAGGTGAACACGCCGACCCCGACGAGCACCAGGAGGTCGATCGGGTGCACGTCGATCCGGACGATCGTGACGTCGTGAGCCCGCAGCACGGCGATGATCACGATGCCCAGCAGGGTTCCCAGCCCGGCCGCGGCGGTGCAGCTGACCAGGCCGATCACCCCGTTCGTGGCGAGCACGACGGTGCGCAGATGACGCCGCTGCGCACCGGTCGCGGCCAGCAGGGCAAGGGTGTGCTGGTTGCGGCGCGCGCCGACCGCGATGGCGGGCCCGGCCAGCAGGGCGATCTGCAGCAGCACCATGCCGATCACCACGACCGTGATGCCCACGAACTCACCGGAGGTATCCCCCAGGTCACGGTCGTTGTTGTAGAACAACTGCGTGGCGGGAGGTGGGTCGGCGATCACCTGGCGGCTCAGCACCACCGCACCCCGCTCGTTGAGGTCGAGCACGTCGGACCAGGTGACCGGGTCCGGACCGACCACGATCAACCGGGATCGGGTGTAGGCGCCGCCATAAGTGTCGTCCTGGGGCTTCAGCGCCCCCCGTACCGCAGCGGTGATGAAGGTGCCGGGCCGCCCGATGACCTCCTTGCTGCTCTCCAGGGTCAGGCCGTCCACGACGCCCACCACGGTCAGGCTCCGCTCCGGGTTCCCCGCGGGCCGATAGGTGAGCCGGTCACCCACCTTCACCCCGGGGTCACCCACCTTCTCCCCGGCGTCCGCGAGACGACGGCTGACCACCACCTCACCGGCCCGTTCCGGGGCCCGGCCGGCCACCTGCTCCAGGAGACCTCCGAGACCGTTGGCGGTGTAGTCGATCTCGCGCAGGGTCGCGCCGATCAGCCGGTCTCCCCGTTGAAGGTTGCGGTTCGAGTTCACCGACCACTCGGACACCACCTGGTCGCGGGCGGGGATCAGCGGGGTGACCGCCTTCTCGAACTGCGCCATGGTCGCCGGGCCGGGCTCCTCGTCGACGGGCGGGTCGTCGCGCGAGGTGTAGTCGCGGCCGTCCGGGGTCTGCACGAGCGCGGCCTCGTAGCCGTACGTGATCTCGGCCTGGGCCTGCACACCCAGCCGCACCCGCACGTCGTCCTGGGGATCACGCTCGTCCGAGCGCCACAGCACCGACACCGTCGCCAGGGCGAGCACCGGCAGGGCCACCATCAGGGCGACCAGAGCACTGCGGCCCTTGTTGCGCCAGGCGTCCCGGCGGGCCAGGCGCAGAGCCGCACGCCACACCACGATTCTCTCGAGCATCACGAGATTCCGCTTCCGGCAGCAGATTCCACCATCTTGCCGTCGCGCAGGAACACCACGCGGTCGGCCCAGGCCGCGTGCTGGGCGTCATGCGTGACCAGCAGTCCGGCCGCACCGTCGTCCACCCGGGCCCGCAGCACCTTCATGATGGCCTCACCGGTCAGCGAATCGAGGGCGCCGGTGGGCTCGTCGGCCAGCACCAGACGGCGCGGCCCGACGAGCGCGCGGGCGATCGCGACCCGCTGCTGCTGACCGCCCGACATCTCCTCGGGAAACCGGTCGAACAGATCTTCCACGCCGACCTCGCGCAGGGCCCCGCGGGCCTCCTGCCGGGCCTGCCGGGTTCCGACACCGTCGAGTTCCCTCGGAAGCATGACGTTTTCGGCGGCGGTCAGGGCCGGCACCAGGTTCAGATCCTGGAACACGTAGCCGACGCTGCGACGACGCAGGGCCGCCCGGGCCTTCACCGAGAGCCCGGCGATGCTCACCCCGTCGACCACCACGTCACCCGAGGTGGGGGTGTCGAGACCGCCGGCCAGGTGCAGCAGGGTGGACTTGCCGGAACCGGAAGGGCCCATCACGGCGACGAGTTCACCCACGCGAACCTCCAGGCTCACGCCGTTCAGGGCGCGCACCGGCACAGCGGTTCCCTCACCGTGCACCCGGGCTGCGTCGTTCAGGCTGAGCAGCACGGGGCGGCGGTCCGGCAGAGCCGACGACCCGGTGGACTGTGCTTCGACACTCATGGCATTGCCCCTCTCAGCGGGCACGCAGCCGCTGCTCGACCAGGTCGAGCCAGCGTGCCTCGGCCTCAGCCACAAAGATCAGATGATCGAGCACGAGCTGCCGGGCCAGGGCGTCACCCTGCACCGGATCCGGCAGCGAGCGCTTCTCCTTGGTATATCCCTGCAGTACGCGCAGGGTTTCGGCCTTCTGGCGGTGAATCACCGCGAACGCGTCGACGCCCGGCGCCGTGGCTGCGAGGGCCACTTTGATGGCCACCTCGTCGCGGTTCGGCGCCTGACGGTCGACGGGGGTACCCCACCACCGCTCGACCTCCTCGCGCCCGGAGTAGGTGAGCCGGTAGTTCACCGAACCGTCTTCACCCCGCTCCGCCTCCTCCACCAGTCCGTCCCGGACCAGGCGGTTCAGCGTCGTGTAGACCTGGCCGATGTTGATCGGCCAGGTCCGGCCGGTGCGCACCTCGAACTCGTGCCGGAGCTGGTACCCGTACTGCGACCCCTCCGCGAGGATCGCGAGCAGGCTCTGACGGACAGACATCCCGGCACTCCCCTCCAAGATCAGCACTGCATACCCAGTATGGCGAGAGGAAAGCTATACCGGGTATGCATCACGAAGCAAGGGGTCTGGACGGCAAGAAGAAGGGCACCAGCCCACGGAGTTCCGGCTCGACCCCCAGGCCCGGATCGAGGGTGCCGACGCGCTGCTCGACCCGGCGGACGGCTCCGCGACCAAGGGGCGGAAGATCTCGATCGCCCAGATGAAGCGCAACTGGGACGCCCACCAGGACGCCGGCGGTCCCACCCAGGTCGGGGTCTGGATGCGGCTCACCGACGACAACACGATCACGTCATTGTTCGAGCAGTTCATCTCCTGAGAGGTGTTCCCTCCCGGCGGAGTGATTCCCGCCCGACACGCCAGCAACGAACCGGCAGCCGAGGTCGTCCATCGGCACCTGTCGGCAACCACCCGGCACCGGCCCCGCAAGAGGGGCTCACAGGCACCGGCCGCCCGTTGTTGACTCGTGACCGAACCCGGGCACAGGTGCCCACCGCCATCGCCGGTACGCCCGACAGGCACCTCGCCCCTGCGGCTGACATGCCGCTCGAAGGGCTGCGACCTGCACCGATCGCGAGAATTGTCCCCGCACCGCCCAGTAGCGTGAGCGAGCGCCCGCAGACCCGAAGAGGAGACGGCGGTGAGATGACGACCACCGACACGCAGACCCCCCAGACTCCACAGACCACACAGCACACGCAGAACACACCGCGGCCGACCCGGGTGGGCCGTCCGGCCGACTTCGCCACCCTCTTTCCCGAGCTCTACCGCTCGGCGTTCACAGCCGCGCACACCGAGCTGGGCAACCGGGCCGGCGCCCAGGAGGTCACCCTGGCCACGCTGGCCCGGGCCCACGCGCGCTGGTCGGGCACCACCGGCTTCGCCGCCTCGGCCGTGGCCTGGGTCTCGATGGCCGCGCGCACCCAGGCCCTCGGCCTGCTCAAGCGTCAGCAGCCCGGCCGCGAGGTACTGCTCGACGACGAGACCGAACTGCGGCCCGGCGAGATCCCGGGCCCCGGCCCGGACGATCTCGCCACCGTCATGCGGCGGGGCGCCTGGCTGCGCCGCCGCCGTCGGGCCGGATGGGTGGTGGCCGGTGCCTGTCTGGTCGCCGCGGCCCTGCTGGCGATCTGGCTGGGGCACTCGATGCCGCCGGCCCCCCGGGAGCCGACCACCGTCCCGGGCACCGTGCGCACGCAGATGACCGCGACGTCCTCAAGCACCCTGCTCTTCGGCCGGATCAGCGCCGGGCGCAGCGAGCAGGGATCGGTGCGGGTCACCTTCGAGCCGATGAGCCGGGAGGAGCCGACGAGGGTGACCGGCCCGGCGACCCAGCTGGTCATCGAGCCGGGGGCCACCCTGCTCGTCGACGGCCGCAAGACCCCGGAGGAGCTGGTGCAGACGCTCAACCGCTCCCTGCCCGGCGGGGAGGCCTACGTGCGGGTGACGCTGACCCCGAACGGGCGGATCACGGCACTGCGCCAGGAATGACCGCGTGCTGCCGCACCCAGGCGTGCATGGCGACCGCGGCCGCGGCCCCGGCGTTGATCGAGCGGGTCGATCCGAACTGGGTGATCGACAGCACCTGGGAGCAGGCGTCGAGCGTGGCCTGCGAGAGGCCGGGCCCTTCCTGGCCGAACACCAGCACGCAGTCGCGCGGCAGGACGGCGGTCTCGATCGGTACCGAACCCGGCACGTTGTCGATGCCGATCACGGTGAGCCCCTCGCCGGCGGCCCACCGGGTGAGGGCGTCCGCATCCTCGTGATGGTGAACGTGCAGGTAGCGGTCGGTCACCATGGCCCCGCGCCGGTTCCAGCGACGGCGCCCGACGATGTGCACCCCGGCCGCGTTGAAGGCGTTCGCGGTGCGCACCACCGAACCGATGTTCAGGTCGTGGGCCCAGTTCTCGATGGCCACGTGGAACGCGTGCCGCCGGGTGTCGAGCTCGGCCACGATCGCCTCGACGGTCCAGTACCGGAACTCGTCGAGCACGTTGCGCCGGTCGCCCTGCCCGAGCAGTTCCGGGTCGTACCGGGGGTCCTCCGGCCAGGGGCCGGGCCACGGTCCCACCCCCACCGGCGCGGAACGGAACTCTTCGTCGTCCACCATCGACTGCTCACTCACACGGGCGATCCTGCCCTAGAACCGGGAACCAGCTGTGGGGTGGGCCACGTTGTACGTCCTCGTGGACCAAGCCCTCATGAGACGGACAGAAAGCGCCCAGCCTGACGCCGTAGGCTGGGCGCCGTGCTGACAAGCGTGCCCATGGCCCTCGGGCCGGCGTGGCTGAATCCTGACACCCTGCTCACCGACCTGGGTGGGGTCGCCCTCTGGGTCGGCGCGCTCATCATCTTCGCCGAATGCGGGCTACTGCTGGGGTTCTTCCTGCCCGGCGACTCCCTGCTGTTCACGATCGGCCTGTTCATCGGCCGGGGCGACATCGACTTCCCGCTCTGGCTGGCCTGCCTGGTGCTCACCCTGGCCGCCTTCCTGGGCAACGTGGTCGGCTACGAGATAGGCAGGGCCGCGGGGCCCGCCATCTTCAAGAAGGAAAACTCGAAGCTGTTCAAGCGCGAGTACGTCGACAAGACGATGGAATTCTTCGACCACTACGGCCCGGTCGCGATCGTGCTGGCCCGGTTCACCCCGCTGGTGCGCACCTTCATCACCGTGACCGCGGGCGTCGGCAAGATGGACCGCCGCAAATACCTCATCTACAGCGCCATCGGCGCCGTGCTCTGGGCCTCGGGCATCACCGTCCTCGGCAAGCTGCTGGGCAACATCCCGCTGTTCCGCGACCACATCGAGGCGGGCCTGCTGCTGCTCGTCGTGGTGTCGGTGATTCCGATGGGCTTCGAGGCGTGGCGTCACCGGAGCAAGCCGGCCACCGTCTCGCCGGAGGCCACGGCCGCTGCGGCGCAGGACGCCGGCGAGGAGCCGTTCCTGCCGCCGGCTGAGAGCGACCCGTTCGCCAGCAGCCACGACCAGTTCGGCCAGCCCTACGCGGCCGACGACGCGACGATCCCCAGCGGCATCCCGCAGCAGCACTACGACCCGAACCGCCCCGATCAGGGGTACGACGGCCGGCGCTGATCCGGCGACCGGCGGCAACCGATGGCGCACTGGTGGACGAGTCTCTCCGACATCTCGTCGATGGCCACGACCACGGTCTACCTCGTCGTGTTCACCCTGGTCTTCGTCGAGTCCGGTCTGCTCGTCGGGTTTTTTCTGCCCGGTGACAGCGTGCTGTTCGCGGCCGGGCTCCTGGCCGCCGAGCCGGCCTCCGACCTGAACCTCGGCCTGCTGGCCGGGGGGACGGCGGTGGCCGCGGTGGCCGGTGACGCCGTGGGCTACTGGACCGGGCGGCGCTTCGGCCGGCCCTGGCTGTTACGCCGGGCGGGCAGAAACGCCGACCGGGTGCACCGGGCCGAGGCGTTCTACGAACGCTGGGGCCCACTGGCGATCATCGTCGCCCGGTTCATCCCCTGGGTGCGCACCTTCACGCCGATCATCGCCGGGATCGGCCGCATGCCGTACCCGAAGTTCCTGCTCGCGAACGTGCTCGGAGCCCTGATCTGGGGCAGCGGAATGATCCTGATCGGCTACGCCGCCCACCACGTGCCGTGGGTGAAGTGGGCCGCCTACGTCGTCGCCGCCGTCGCTATCACGGCGACCGTGGTGGCGCTGGTGGTGGACAGGCGCCGGTCCCACCGCGTCAAGGCGGGTCCTAGCTGATCGGCTTGCCCGGCTCGCTGGGCTTGATCGGCGCGGCCACGTGCCCGTTCTCAGCCTCGAAGTAGTCGGCCCGCTCGAAGCCGAATGCGCCGGCAACGATGTTCGTCGGCACCGACTCGACCCGGGTGTTCAGGTCACGCACGTGCGCGTTGTAGGAGCGCCGGCCGGCCGCGATCCGGTCTTCCGTGCTCACCAGCTCGTTCTGCAGGCTCAGGAAGTTCTCGTTCGCCGTCAGGCCGGGACACGCCCCGGCGACGGCGAGCAGCCGGCCCAGGGCCTGGGACAGCTGCCCCTCGTGCTCAGCCTGTTCAGCGACCGAGGCGCCCGGCGTGGCAGCGTTGTCCCGGGCCCGGAGGACAGCATCGAGGGGCTCCCGCTCGGACGAGGCGTCACCCCTGACCGCCTCCACCAGGTTCGGGACCAGGTCGTGACGCCGGGTCAGCTCGACCTCGATCTGTCTCCAGGTTTCCTGCACCTGGTTCCGCCGCCGGACCAGGCCGTTGTAACCGAGCCCCAGCGCGAGGCCCCCGAGCAGAACGACCACGACGACCAGCGCGATGAGCATGGTCCAGCGTGTCAGGAAAGCCCGAGATCGGACAGGTCGTACGCGTACCGGTAGGGCAGACCCGCGGCCTCCACCTTCTCCCGGGCGCCGGTGCCCCGGTCGACGATCACGGCGACCCCGATCACCTCGGCACCGGCCTCGCGCAGCGCCTCGACGGCGGTCAGCACGGAACCACCGGTGGTCGAGGTGTCTTCGACGGCGAGCACGCGACGGCCCGGCACGTCGGCCCCCTCGATGCGGCGCTGCAGACCGTGGGCCTTGCCCTGCTTGCGCACGACGAAGGCATCGAGCCGTTCACCGGCCGCCGCGGCGGCGTGCAGCATCGAGGTGGCCACCGGGTCGGCGCCCAGGGTCAGCCCGCCCGCGGCGTCGAACTCCCAGTCTTTCACCAGGTCGCGCATGACCCGCCCGACCAGCGGCGCGGCCTGGCCGTCGAGCGTGATGCGGCGCAGGTCGACGTAGTAGTCGGCCTCCTTGCCGCTGGACAGCGTGACCTTGCCGTGCACCACGGCGAGTTTGCGGATCAGCTCGCGCAGTTCGTCTTTCACGGCGCCGAGGGAGGGGCTGTCTGTGGGCTGCATTCGTCCAGGGTATCCAGGGCCCCGACCACCCGCGGGGCCGGTGGAAGGGTGACCGGAGTGCGCAGCCGGTGCCCGGCCGCCCAGGTCAGATCACCCACGGCCACCGGGGCGTTGAAGTAGTAGCCCTGGCCGAAACCACAGCCCATCCGCTTCAGCTCGATCCGGGTGTGGGCGTCCGTGACCCCCTCCGCCACCACCTCCAGGCCCAGGTTGCGCCCGAGGTCGATGATCGACTGGACGACGGCCCGGCCGGTCCCGCCGGCCCGCAGCTCCTGCACCAGCGACTGGTGGATCTTGACCTGGCTCACCGGCAGCCGGCTCAGGAAGGTGAGCGAGGAGTATCCGGTGCCGAAGTCGTCCACCGACAACCGCACCCCCAAGGCCCGCAGCCGGGTCAACGAGGCCAGCGCATGATCCTGCTCGTCGATCACATCGCCCTCGGTCACCTCCAGGTAGAGCAGGTCGGGCGGGAGGTCGTGCACCGCGAGCGCGGTGGTGATCTGCTCGGGCAGGGTCGGGTCGGCCAGCCAGCCGGGAGCCAGGTTGACCGCGACCCGCACCTGCTGGCCGTTCTCCAGCCACTCGCGGGCCGCGGCCAGCGCCTGGTCGAGCACCCGGCGGGACAGCTCGGTCACCAGGCCGCTGCGCTCGGCGGCGGCGAAGAAGTCCTCGGGCGGCACCTCGCCCAGCTCCGGGTGGTTCCACCGGGCCAGGGCCTCCAGTGCGTGCACCCGGCCGGTCACCAGATCGACCACGGGCAGCACGGCGATGCCGATGCGGTCCTGGAGCAGGGCCTCCTCAAGGGCCGTGGCCAGGGTCTGCAACTGCGACGCGGGCAGGTCCATCGACCGGGTGAACATCCGGTACCCGCCGCCGGCCGACTTGGCTGACTTGGCTGACTTGGCCACGTACATCGCCACGTCGGCGCGGCGCAGCAGCTCGGCCCCGGTGGTGCCCTGGTCCGGGCCGACGGCCACTCCCAGGGAGCCGCTGACCCGCAGTTCCTGGCCCTCCAGCGTGACCGGCTCGTCGAAGACCGTGAGCAGGCGCCGGGCCAGGGCCCGGGCGGCATCGTCGCCCAGGCCCGGGGCCAGCACCGCGAACTCGTCGCCACCGAGCCGCGCGACCGTCGTGCCGCGACCCGCGACCCGGCCGAGACGACCGGCGAGCTCCCGCAGCAACTGGTCGCCGGCCTGGTGACCGAGGGTGTCGTTGATGGCCTTGAAACCGTTGAGGTCGAGCAGCATCACCGCGCACGACCGGCTGCCCGACACCAGCTCGGGCACCCACCCGTCCAGCTGGGCCCGGAAGTCCAGGCGGTTGGGCAGACCGGTGAGCTCGTCGTGCCGGGCCTCGAAGCGCAGCCGTTCCATCAGGTGCCCGTTGCTCAGGGCGACGGCGGCCCGGCCCGCCACGGTCTGCAGCGTGGCCAGGTCGGACGCGGCGAAACCGCGCTCCCCACCGCTGCGCTCACCGACCAGCAGGTGCCCGGCCACGTCGTCGTCGATGCGCAGCGGCACCAGCACGGCCTGGCCGAGACCGCGGGCCCGCAGGAAGTCGCGCTCAGCCCGGTCGCGGCCACGCACCAGCATCCCGGCCCCGGACGGGCCGATCGGTGGGAAGGGCAGCGGGAAGAGGTCGTCCGCGGGGGTGCGGGGGCCGATCACGTGTCCCGAGCGGTGGCTCCAGAGCCGCCGGCCGGAGGTGGAACGGCCCAGATCGTCGTTGAGCACCAGCTCGGAGTAGCGGGCGCGCAGCAGATCGGCAGACTGCTCGAGCACCAGCGGGATGGCGCGGGCCGGGGCCGGCTGGTGAGCCAGGGCCTCGGAGAGCTCGTACAGGCGGTGCAGGCGGGCGTGCCGTTCGGAGAGCATCGCGAACGCGTGGAGGCCGAGCACCAGACCGGGGCCGATCACGGCCGCGGTCAGCAAGGGTTCCCCCCGGCTGATCGAGATCACCGGGATCAGGCCGATCGCGGCACCCATGACCCCGGCCGCGACCGCGCGCACCAGTAACCGCAGGGCCTCGGCCCGCCGTCCGGCGGCGTCGAGGTGCACCCGCAGCAGCAGGCAGATCTCGACCAGCGCCGCGACCACCACCACGGCCAGCGTCATCAGGCGGCCGGGGTAACTGAGCACGCCGTACGGCAGCACCAGGGTGCGGAACAGCAGCTCGGCCACCCCGGTGCCGGCGATCACCGCAAAGGCCCCGGTGAGCAGGGTGACAGGATTGTGCCGGCGGTACCAGGCGGCCACGGCCACACTGCCGAGCAGGCGGGCGATCAGGAGCGGGCCCGGGTCGGACAGGTAGAGGCCGGTGATCAGCGGGATACCGCTGAGCGAGATCGGGTAGCGACGCCCCCGGACGTTCACGTTCAGGCCGCAGGCCTCGGTGACGGCGAACGCGATCGCGAACGCCCACCAGGGCAGGGTGCTCGTGCCCAGAAGCGGGGCGGGCCGGCCGAGCAGCACCGGGACCAGGCCGATCACGAGCACACCGAGCACGCCGGCCCCCGCTGCGAACCGGGCGGCAGGGCTCTTCGTGGTCACCCAGAGATGTCCCATCGCTCCATCCAGTTGACGTCCGATTGAATGACAGTTCATCGCACTGTGTAGTCGGATGTCAGTGGCTGATCACTCCTTGCACTCGGACGGTCCGCAGCCGTTCGGGTGAGGTGCAGTCGTGGCCTCATCGGCAGTCATCGGCAGATACCCTCGCGAGGTGCGGATCGCTACCTGGAACGTGAATTCGATGCGGGCACGGGTCGACCGGGCCGTGGCCTGGCTGGAACGCAGCGACGTGGACGTGGTCGCCGTCCAGGAGACCAAGTGCAAGGACGAGCAGTTCCCCACCGCGCGGTTCGAGGAGATCGGCTACCAGGTGGCCCACCTCGGCCACTCACAGTGGAACGGCGTCGCGATCATCTCGCGGGTCGGGATCGATGACGTCGAGCTCGGTTTCCCGGGCATGCCGAGCTGGGGCGACCCGCCGGCCGCCGAGGCCCGGGCCATCGGCGCCACCTGCGCCGGCGTGCGTCTCTGGAGCCTCTACGTGCCCAACGGCCGCACGCTCGAAGATCCCCACCTGGTCTACAAGCTGGAGTGGCTGGCCGCGCTGAAGACCGCCGGCCAGGACTGGCTCGCCGCTGACCCGCAGGCCCAGATCGCCCTGGTCGGTGACTGGAACGTGGCTCCGCTCGACGAGGACGTGTGGGACATGGCGGCCTTCGAGGGCAGCACCCACGTGTCGCAGCCCGAGCGCGACGCTTTCAACGGTGTGGTGGAGGCCGGCTTCGCCGAGGTCGTGCGCGCTCACACCCCCGGCGCCTATACCTACTGGGACTACACCCAGCTGCGCTTCCCCAAGCGCCAGGGCATGCGCATCGACTTCGCCCTGGCCTCCCCGGCCCTGGCCGAGCGGGTCAAGACCGCGTCGATCGACCGCGAGGAGCGCAAGGGCAAGGGTGCCTCCGACCACGCTCCGGTGATCGTCGAGCTTTCTTAATGAAGGACGAGGTGACTGGCGGCCGCTGAGAGCACCGGATCGTGGGTGGCCACCAGAACCGCGGTGCCACTGCGCGCCGTCTGCTCCAGCACTGCGGTGACCAGCTGGGCCGAGGCCTCGTCGAGCTGCGATGTGGGCTCGTCCAGCACCAGCAGCCCCGGGTCCAGCGCGAGCGCCCGGGCCAGGGTCACGCGCTGACGCTCCCCGCCGGACAGGGAGGCCACCCGGCGGCGGGCCAGCCCCTGGAGCCCGAGCCGGCCCAGCAGTTCGAGCACCCGCTCGCGGTCGGCCGGTAACCCCCGGGCGGCGCGGGCCAGGTCGATGACCCCGGCCGCGTCGGCGGTCAGGGCCAGATGCACCTGCTGCATCACCACCGCACTCAGCTGACCGCGGAGCTTGGCCCGCTGGTCCCGGTCCAGCCCGGTCAGGTCCTGCCCACCCAGCCGGACCACGCCCTCGTCCGGTTTCTGGAGACCGAGCACCACCCGCAACAGCGAGCTCTTCCCGGTGCCGGACCGTCCCGACACCGCCGCGAGATCCCCGCCGCGCACGGTCAGGTCCAGACCGGGCCCGGGCGGTGCCCCCAGCACGTACTGCCGTGAGGAACCGGCATAGCTGAGCCGAACCCCGGAGAGCTCAACCACGACCTCCCCGCGTCCACGCCCCCGACCCACGCCGCGATCGGGCAGCCCTTCCCCACGTCCGCCGACCAGCCCCGCGCCGTGATCCGGCGGCCCTTCCCCGCGATCACCGACCAGACCCCGTCCGTGATCAGGCGAACTTTCCCCGCGACCACCCGCCAGACCCTCGGCGTGCCCGGGCCTTCCCTCCCCGCGACCCGCACGACCCGCACGACCCGCAGCCAGACCTCGTCCGTGATCAGGCAGAACCTCTCCGCGAGCGTCCGAGAGCCCGGTTCGCCGCAGACCGACCCTTCCCTCCCCGACCTCCGGGGCCCAGAGCGCACCACCCGGCACCTGATCGCGAACGGCCTGGGGCAGACGGATCCAGCCGCGGTCGTCCATCACCAGTGCCTCCGACCCGGAAGGCACCCAGCTCTCACTGATCCGGCCGTCGCGGATCCGCACGACCCGGTCGGCGATCTGGGCCGCCCGCCGGTCGTGGGTCACCATCACGAGCGTGGCCCCCGCCTCGCGCACAGCCTTCTCCAGCAGCCCGTAGACCTGGTCGGCCGAGGCCAGGTCGAGTTCCCCGGTCGGCTCGTCGGCCAGCACCAGATCGGGGCGGTGGGCGAGGGCGGCGCAGATCGCCACCCGCTGCCGCTGACCGCCGGACAGCTCACTCACCCGGCAGCGCGCCAGATCGCCCAGGCCGAGCTCGTCCAGCGCCGCCGCGGCCAGGGAACGGGCCTGGGCCCGCGGCTTACCGGCGATCCGCGACTGCAACGCCACATTGTCGAGCACGTCGAACTCCGGGCGCAGCAGCCGACGCGCGTCCTGGTCGACCTGACCGAGTCGACCCGACCGCCAGCGGGCCAGGTCACGAGCCCCGGCGGTGGCCAGATCCAGCCCGGCCACCGTGGCCCGGCCGGCGGCCAGTCGCTGCTCACCGGCGAGAACGCGCATGAGCGTGGTCTTTCCGGAGCCGTTGGGCCCGTGGACAACCAGCAGTTCACCGCGCGGCACGCTCAGGCCCAGCCCTCGCAACGCCGCGACCGCCCCGCCCTCCGGCAGTGGGTGCAGACAGAACGCGTCGTGCACGTCCACGGTCACCATCGCGGCTCCTCCTCCCGGAACGACGTCAGTGCCACCCCGGCGGCGACGGCCAGGGCGACGACGAAAGCGCCCAGCACCAGCGGGATCGCGGTACCGGCGCCGACCACCGGCACGAGTGGCGGCTGAGGTACCCCGGCCCCGGCCGTGAGGCGGACCAGCCGCGCGGTGAGCACGGTGAGGGCCAGGCCCGCGACCACCCCGGCCGGTACCGCCACCACGACGATCAGCACGGCTCTCCCCCACAGCGCCCGACGTAACAGCCCGGGCCGCAACCCGCCTGCTTCCCAGGTGAGGAACTCGGCCGCGTCTTCCGTGCGCTCACCGACCACCAGCAGCACCACCGCGGCCAGCGCCACGGCCAGGGTCGCCAGGGCGGCCAGGAACAGCACCCGCTGCGCCCCCTGGGCCACCGGGTCGGTGCGCAGGTCGCGCGCCACCCCGGCCGACCACTGGGCGGTGACCCCGTCGAAGGGGGCCGCCGCGAACGCCGTCCTCACCTCGTCCGTCGTTCCAGAATCCGGCAGATCCGGCAGATCCGGCAGCCCGAGCCAGATCTCGCCGGGTTGCCCGGCCCCGGGCGTGAGGCGGGAGAACAGCGGGCCGAGACCGTCGGCGTCGGCCAGCACGAACCGGCCGGAGACCGTGGGGAACCGGGGCAGGGTAGCGACCACCTGGGCAGTCACGCTCTGACCGGCGAGGGTCAGCGTGAGGGTGGACGACTGGGCGGCGGTGACGGGGTCGGCCGCCACCCGCAGCGGCACGCTCGATCCGGGGGCACCGGCCGGGATCGGAGTGGACCAGACGAACGCGCTGGCCGCGGTGATCCGGTAGGTGAAGTCCGCCCAGGCACCGCCCGGCGCGATCGTCAGCCCTTCGCCGTTCCAGGCTCCCCACGGGTTGTCCACCGCGGCGCCGTCGACTGTCACCGACCCCAGACCGATGACACCCGAGGGAATCTCGGCCGTACTGGCGCTCTCCCCGAGACGATGCTGACGGCGCGTGCCGGCGCCCTCGTCCTGACTCACCGCCAGCGAGGCCAGTGACCAGCGACCGGCCGGCAGCTCACCCACCAGCACATCGTCTTTCGAGGCCAGATGAACCGCGCTCTCGCGGCCGTCCGCGGCCCGCAGCCAGGCGATCACCAGCACGTCCGGAAGTTCGCGGCGCAGAGCGATCTTCATCACCGATCCGGCCGGGAGCCCGAGCCCGGCCGATGCCTTCGCCACATCGATCCGGCCGGCCACGGCCCTCGGGTCGGGGTCACCCACCACCGCCGACCATCTCCGGATCCCCGTCAGCGCCGCGGGATCGGTGCCGACGAACTGGATCACGTCGGTGCGACCGGCGCCGACCTTGAGCGAACCGGCTTGCCGCAGCACCGGGACGACGGTGGAACCGGGCGCCAACCGGGCGTAGTCGGCGAGGGAGGCCTCGGCGAGCACAGGCCTCGACCCCGAGGTGACGCGAACGTCGGTGGGCACCGCGAACGCGGCCTGATCCAGCGCTCCCCGATCCAGCGTGGCCCGGTAGGAGGCCGCGAAACCCGTGGCCCCGATGGCCGCGACGAGCAGGGCCAGACAGGAGGCCGCGATCAGCGGGCGCCCGGCGATACCCGTGACGGCCAGGCGGGCGGCCACCGCGCGGCGGGGCAGCAACCGCAGCACCGCGCGCACCAGCCAGGGCCAGGTGCGGGCGGCCAGCAGCGCCGCCGATAGCAGGAGCAGCGCGGGCAGGGCGACGAGCAGCGAGTCTGGCCGGCTGCTGTCGGCGCTGCCCCGGGAGGCGATCAGGACCAGGGCCGCCAGAGCACCGGCGGCCGACCCGGTCACCGCCCGCCAGGCCGCCGGCTCGTTCGCGGCACCGGGCCGCAGCACGATCGCGAGCAGTGCGAAAGCGGCTGCCAGCAGACCGATCACCATCGGCAGGGCGGAGACGAGCGCTTCCCCGACCGCGGCCCGGGTGAGCAGCCCCGCGTCGGCGAGCAACACGCCCGCCGCACCGGCCCCGAGCCCCAGGCCGACCAGACCCGCCGCCACGACCAGGACGAGCGCTTCCCCCAGCACCACGACGCGGATCCGCACGGGTCCCAGCCCACGCCGCCGCAGGGCCTCGGCGAAGCGCAGGACGTCGGGCCGTAACGCGGCCCCGCCGATCATCGCCGCGCCGAGCAGGAGCAGCCCGCACCCACCGGCCAGCAGACTGAATCGGCTCGCGGAAGCGTCCGCCCGGTCCAGTTCGGCCGCCACCCCGCTCTCCGGAACGGTGAGAATGGTTCCGGGACGACCTCTCACCAGCGCGTCCGCCGCCGCGTCGACCACCCCGATCCACCCCTGGACCCCCCGGGCCGAGATCACCGAACGGTCGAGTTCTCCCACCCAGCCGTAGCTGTGGCCGATCGCCGAGAACGCGCTCACCCCGGTCACCGGCCCGACGCCGTCGGCCAGCAGCACCGGTGTCCGCCCGTCGATCCCGAAGGTGCCGCTGAGCAGCAGCGGGTCGGACCGCCGCACCGTGCCGACCACCACCAGGCCGAGGTCCGCGACGCGCGGCTGAGCACCGGCGAGATCTCCCGTGGTGGCCTCGATCTCGACCACCTCGCAGCGCTGCGGCGTGCAGCCGGCGGGCATCCGGCCGCTGACGAGGCGCACCGCCCCGGCCAGTCCGTCGGTCGCGGCCAGCACGAAGTCGACGCCCGAACCGTCGGACAGCGTGCGGTGCACCAGCTGGCGCCGGACCGGGCCCTGGGTGAGGTCGGCGAGACGATCGCGGGAGAGCCGATCCATGGCCGCGAGCTCGTCCGGGGTGAGAAAGCCGTTGAACGAGACGATCGCGCTGCGTTCCCCGACCGGCAGTCGCTGGAGCGCGCGGCCGAGCGCGGCATCGGCCGTGATCTGGGTGGACGCACCGATCAGCACCGGGATGAGCACGGCGACGGCGAGCGCGATCAGCACCGCGGCCTGACGCCCTCGCGCTGCTGCCAGCCGGCCGAGCACCAACGACCCGGCCACCGGTCCCATACCCGGTAAACCTAGCGAACGCCCGGGTCCACCGGGGCTCCAGTGACGTAGCCGGGAACCGACACCGCACTTGTCTCGACCGACCGGAAACGCTTTTCCTGACGCCGGACACGCCCGGGCCGTTCAGATTCCACAATTTAAATCTCGGTCAAGCACGAAATAGGAGGTCCGGAAGGACCAGTCAATCGATCACCGAAACGTATGAGGGTGACTACGGAACGCACGATTTTCGCCCCTGTGCCCGGTCGCGGGTCCGGCATCCTGTCGGTGCGCCCCCGTAGAGTGCTGCGCGTGACGGATCCCCGCGCCCCCCACCGGGCCCTACCTCGCCGGAAAGCGTTGATCAGGATCGCGCTCGGGCTGTCGGCCGCGACGGCCGCCGTGGTCACGCTGACGCCGGTCGCCGACGCCCTGCCCGCTGCCCTGGGCGGCACGGATCCGGCTCCGCTGGTGGGTGCCGACAGCAAGAGCGCGATCGACGGCGAGTACCTGGTCATGCTGAAAGACCAGGCGGGCCTGAGCGCCGCCGGTGTCGACGGCGCCGGGTCGTCGGCCGGTTCGCTGGTGGCCGCGGCCGTGGAGCGCGGTGAGGATGCCGGTGCCCAGGTGCACGCCCGGTTCACCGAGGCCTTGCAGGGTTACTCGGCCACGCTGTCGGACGACGAGCTCGCCGACATCCGGGAAGACCCGGCCGTCGACTACGTCGCGGTCAACCAGCGGTACACCTCCACCGCCACCTCGGACACGCAGAAAGACGCCGAGTGGGGGCTCGACCGCATCGACCAGCACGCGAGCAAGCTGAACGGCTCGTACTACTACTCGAACACCGGCAAGGGCGTCACCGCCTACGTGGTGGACACCGGGGTCCGCAGCACCCACCGCGACTTCACCACCACGCTGTCCGGCAAGCAGGGCACGAGCCGGGTCTCCGGCGGTAAGTCCACGCTGTCCGGCGACACCAGTACCGAAGACTGCGAGGGCCACGGCACGCACGTGGCCGGCACCATCGGCGGCACCAACTACGGTGTGGCCAAAGAGGTCTCGCTGGTGCCGGTCCGGGTGCTCGACTGTGAGGGCGGCAGCACCAGCTCGATCGTGGCCCAGGGGCTCGACTGGGTGGTCTCGCACCACAAGAGCGGTGAGCCGGCCGTCGCGAACCTCAGCCTGACCAACGAGGGCGGCGAAGACCCGGTGGTCGAGGCCGCGGTCAAGCGGGTCATCGCCGACGGCGTCACCGTGGTCATCGCCGCCGGTAACGGCGACGCAGCCGGTGAGGGCATCCCGGCCTGCGACGTCTCCCCGAGCGATGTGAAGGCCGCCATCGTGGTCGGCGCCTCCACCAAGACCGACAAGAAGGCGACGTTCTCCAACTACGGCGACTGCGTCGACCTGTACGCGCCGGGCCTGAACATCACCTCCGACTGGGCCACCGGCGACACCCGTATCGCCAAGCTCTCCGGCACGTCGATGGCCACGCCGCACGTCACCGGCGCCGTGGCGCTGTACCTGCAGAAGCACCCGAAGGCCACGCCGAAGCAGGTGCAGGCGGCCGTCATCGGCGCCTCCACCGAGAACGCCGTCACCAAGGTCAGCACCAAATGGCCGCGGCGGCTCCTGTTCTCGCCGCAGAAGGTGACACTCCCGGTGGCCACCGCCTCCAAGACGTCGCTCACCAGCGGTACCTCCCTGCACAACGGCTCGTCGATCTCCAGCCCGAACGGCCTGTACGTGCTGTCCCAGACCGGCAAAGACCTGACGCTGAGCAAGCCCGGCGGCCGGGTGCTCTGGCACTCCGGCCGTGGCGCTGCTTACACACGCCTGACCACCACCGGAAATCTGGTGTCGTACAACGCCTACGGGCAGCGGGTCTGGTCGTCCGGCACCAGCGGCGGCGCCTCCACGCTGAAGGTCACCAACGAGGGCCGGCTGACCATCGTCACCAGCTCCACCCAGAAGACGGCCTGGGCCAGCAACAAGGCCCAGAAGACGGCTCCCACGCAGAACGTCGCCGGCCGCGCCACCCTGAACACGGGTTCGGCGCTCTACCGCGGCGGCCGCACGCTGGTGTCGAAGAACGGGAAGTACAGCCTGGCCTTCCGCACCGACGGCAACCTCACGGTGACGGAGAAGGGCGCGGGCGTCATCTGGAGCACCGGCAAGAAGAACGCCGATTGGCTCACCGTCACCAGCACCGGCAACCTGTCGCTGGTCAACTCCAACGGCACCACCGCCTGGACCTCCAAGACCGCGGGCGAGGGTGCCAACCGGCTGCGTCTGCTGAGCAACGGCAAGCTCCAGCTGGTGAAGACAAGTGGCACCAAGGTGATCTGGACCGCCCGCTGACCCCGACGTCCTCACAGCAGCGAAGCCCTCGCCGGGATCGGCGAGGGCTTCGCTGCTTCATGGCGAGTGTCAGATCGTCGGGCCGGACTCCAGCTCGATCAGGCCGCTGTCCGGATTGGCGTGAGACCGGACCACCGAGTCGACCTGCTCGCCCGGCTCGAGCCGCCGCACGACCAAGCCGTCGGCAGCAGGCGCCGCATCAACGAGAACTCCGTCGCCGTCGTGGATCTCGCCCGCCAGCAGAGCCCGGGCGAGCTTGTCACCGATCTCGCGCTGCACCAGGCGGCGCAGCGGCCGGGCCCCGTAAGCCGGGTCGTAGCCGGTGAGGGCCAACCAGTCGCGAGCGGCCGCGGTGACCTGAAGCGCGAGCCGCCGGTCGGCCAGACGCCGGGCCAGCAGCCCGATCTGGAGCTCCACGATGTGCGACAGCTCGTTCATGCCGAGCGGGTCGAACACCACCACGTCGTCGAGCCGGTTGAGGAACTCCGGCTTGAACGCGGAACGCACCGAGCTGAGCACGGCATCCTTCTTGGCCTCGTCCGACAGCGTCGGGTCGACCAGGAACTGCGAGCCCAGGTTGGAGGTCAGCACCAGGATGGTCGAGCGGAAGTCGACCGTGCGGCCTTGACCGTCGGTGAGCCGGCCGTCGTCGAGCACCTGGAGCAGCACGTCGAACACGTCCGGGTGAGCCTTCTCCACCTCGTCGAACAGAACGACGGAGTAGGGACGACGGCGCACCGCCTCGGTCAGCTGACCACCCGACTCGTACCCGACGTAGCCGGGCGGGGCACCGATCAGCCTGGCCTCGCTGTGCTTCTCGGCGTACTCGCTCATGTCGATGCGGACCATCGCCCGCTCGTCGTCGAACAGGAAGTCGGCCAGGGCCTTGGCCAGCTCGGTCTTACCGACACCGGTGGGGCCGAGGAACAGGAACGATCCGGTCGGACGGTCCGGGTCGCTGATACCGGCCCGGGCTCGGCGCACCGCGTCGGACACCGCCCGCACGGCGTTCTTCTGCCCGATCAGCCGCCCTCCGATGACCTCTTCCATGCGCAGCAGCTTGGCGCTCTCGCCCTCCAGCAGCCGCCCGGCGGGGATACCGGTCCAGGCCGCCACCACGTCGGCGATGTCGTCGGGACCGACCTCGTCCTTCACCATCGGCTCGGCCCGGTCTTCCAGGACCTCCTCGGCGGCCTGGGCCTCGGCAATCTCCTTCTCGATGGTCGGGATCTCGCCGTACAGCAGCCGCGAGGCCGCCCCCAGATCACCGGCGCGCTGGAGCTTCTCGGCCTGACTACGGAGCTCGTCGACCCGCTTCATCAGGTCACCGACCCGGTTGAGACCGGCCTTCTCCTGCTCCCAGCGCGCCGTGAGGCCGGCCAGTTGCTCGGAACGGTCGGCCAGGTCGGCCCGCAGCTTCTCCAGACGCATCTGGCTGCCCGGGTCGGCCTCGTTGGCCAGCGCCATCTCTTCCATCTTCATCCGGTCGACCTGACGGCGCAGGGCGTCGATCTCCTCGGGCGAGGAGTCGATCTCCATGCGCAGCCGGCTGGCGGCCTCGTCGATCAGGTCGATCGCCTTGTCGGGCAGCTGACGGCCGGGGATGTAGCGGTGCGACAGACCCGCGGCGGCGACCAGGGCGGCATCGGTGATCGCGACCTTGTGATGCGCCTCGTAACGCTCCTTCAGGCCCCGCAGGATGGCCACGGTGTCCTCCACGCTCGGCTCACCCACGTAGACCTGCTGGAAACGACGCTCCAGCGCGGCATCCTTCTCGATGTTCTCGCGGTACTCGTCCAGCGTGGTGGCGCCGACCAGGCGCAGCTCGCCCCGGGCCAGCATCGGCTTGAGCATGTTGCCGGCGTCCATCGACCCGTCGCTGCTGCCGCCCGCACCGACCACGGTGTGCAGCTCGTCGATGAAGGTGACCACCTGGCCCTCGGAGGACTTGATCTCTTCGAGCACCGCCTTCAGCCGCTCCTCGAACTCCCCGCGGTACTTCGCACCCGCCACCATCGCGGCCAGGTCGAGGCTGATCAGTCGCTTGCCGCGCAGGGATTCGGGCACGTCGCCGGCCACGATGCGCTGGGCCAGACCTTCGACCACCGCGGTCTTACCCACGCCCGGCTCACCGATCAGCACCGGGTTGTTCTTCGTGCGGCGACTCAGAACCTGCACCACCCGGCGAATCTCGGCGTCCCGCCCGATCACCGGGTCGAGACGGCCGTCGCGCGCGGCGGCGGTCAGGTCGACGCCGTACTTTTCCAGGGACTTGTAGGTGCCCTCCGGGTCGGGGCTGGTGACCCGGGCGTTGCCACGCACCTTGGGCAGCGCGGCCAGCAGCTTGTCGCGGGTGATCCCCGCGCTCTGGAGGACACCGCTGTCACCCGCGGCCAGACCGATCAGCAGGTGCTCGGTGGAGACGTACTCGTCGCCGAGCTCCCGGGCGGCCTCGCCGGCCGCCGACATCGCCTGGTAGGAGGCGCGGCCGAGGCTGGGCGAGCTGACCGAACTGCCACTGGCCCGGGGCAGGCCCTCGACCAGAGCGGTGTTGGAGCGACGCAGGGCCTGCGGGTCGGCGCCCACGGCCTGCAGAAGGGCGGGAGCGACCCCGTCGGGCTGCTCGAGCAGGGCGCCCAGCAGGTGCGCCGGCTCTACCTGCGGCGCACCGTCAGTGGCGGCGCGCCGGACGGCGGAGGCCATGGCCTCCTGGCTGCGGGTGGTGAGCTTCAGGTCCATGGTGCTCAGTTACCTCCGAGTGCTGATGGAACTACTGCACTTCGCAACGCTGACAGAGTTGAGTCTGTTCCACTCAAGTTAGCGCATGCCTGCGTCATCTGCTTTCCCGGGAACGAAAAAGGGCCGGGACCCCGAGTGGGGATCCCGGCCCTCATGGCCTCGGTGTGACGTCAGCTCAACTGGACCTCGGTGGTCGTGGCGCGAACCGTCACGCCCTCCTGGCCCACCGTCACGTCTTGCGCGGTGAACCCGAACGGCAGCTCGGGCAGGTGGTAGGAGCGGTTCAGCAGCGACTTCACCTGCGGGCGCAGCAGCGGGTCGATGTCGGCGAGGGAGTCCTGCGTCAGCTGCAGCAACAGGTCCCCGTCCTTGATCGTGACGCCGGCCTCGCCCTGCAACTGGGTGCTGCCCAGCGGGCTCTCGTAGGTGCCGGTGATGGAAAGGTTTCCGCCGTCGCCCTCGGTGAATTCCACCTTGAGGTTGTCGTCGGGCATGTTGTCCGCGACCACCCGGTCGATGGACGCGTACCCCACCGTCGCGTCGGCCACGGCGGAGTCGACCGGCACGTCACCCACGCGGTGCTTCACCAGGTCGCCGAGGCTGGCGTGAATGCCCCGCATCTCCACGTCGAGCTGGTCGACAGTGACGCCGTCCTGCACGCTGAGGTCGTCGACCTTGGCGTTGACCTGGTCGTACTTACCCCCGAGAGCCTGAGTGAGCAGCGGGAATCCGTGCACCTCGACATCTGGTCGCTCTGCCAGGCCGGCCTCGCTCTGGACTCTCTCGGCGACCACGCGGCGGGCTGCCCACCATGTCACGCGGTCGACAACGACCAGCAGCACAAGCACCACGAGTACGACCCCGACGAGCCGACGGATGATCACGACCAAACCCTTCATGACGATCTGGGAGCAGGCTGAGCACGCACCTTGCCGGCGCACTGCCGGGTAACCGTGGCATACCCGAACGGCCGAGCAACAATTGGGACCGCTGGAAGGAATGAGATCGCGATTGGCGCATTCCGGCCACCCGGGAACCGCGGTTGGGGGCGAGACCTGGGCAGCGCGCTCGATGTCGCACCACCCAGGCCCCGCAGCCTGGTGGGACTCATGCGGGCCGATGCCTCACGCAGAGTGTCCTAGTTGCAGTTCTGAGTATGTGGTGAGATTCGTACGGGCTGTCACGAGGACTGGATCGACACCGCCGAACCTTGCTGGAAAAACCTCTCAGATAGCGCAATCCGACGTCAAGGAGTATTGGGGTCATATCGACGAAATCGCGGTGGATCACTACTTTAAGTGAGCAATGGGTGGACCGTTCAAAGCGCCGGACACGGAACGCTGCCCTACGCAACAATGACCCGCACATATCGGACGTCTGTACAGAGAGAAGCGTGAACTGATGGTCTCCGACCTGAGGAGCATCGAGCGTTTCGCGGTGACCCAGAAGATCACCCTGATGGTCAACCGTTACGAGATCCGCGAGCTGCGGCCCGACGGCAGTACCGGTGACCTGCTGGCCTTCGCCCAGCAGAAGCGCCTGGCGTTCAAGGAGGAGGTCACCTTCTACGCGGACGAGAACCGCACGGAGCCGGTGTTCAGCTTCAAGGCCCGTCAGCGTCTCGACCTCGGCGCCACCTACGACGTCCAGGACGCCACCGGCCAGACCATCGGCTGGTTCCGTAAGGACTTCGGCAAGTCACTCCTGCGCAGCTCGTGGCACATGGGCTTCGCCAACAGCCCGGTGGAACTGTTCGGCACCGAGCGCAACAAGAACGTGGCGATCGCCCGCCGGGTCTGGGAGTTCCTGCCCGTCCTCAGCGATCTGCCGTCGCCGTTCGTCTTCCACTTCGACTTCACCGACCCGGACGGCACGGTGCTCCTGAGCTCGCAGCGCAAGCGCTCACTGCGTGACCGCTACGAGGTCGAGGTGCCGGGCGCCCGTCTGGACGGCCGTCTGGCCGCCGCCATGGCCGTGGCGCTGGACGCCCTGCAGTCCCGGTAACCCATCCCGGCCTCCCGTGTCCGGGTCATGTCATCGCCCGGACACGGGAACCGTGAGCGGAACGAAACCCGGCACGGTGAGCTGAACCTCGGTCACCGACCCGGGAAGGGCCGGGAACAGCAGACTGATGTCGATCCCGGCGGGCCCCACGGTCTTCGGTTCCCGGCCACACGTGCAGTCCGCCCGGCCCCCGTCGGCGCCCGTCCACTCGGCGCCCGTCACGGTCTGCCCGGCCGCCGTGAGAGTGGCCGTACGGAATCCCGCGCCGCTGCTGTCGGTGTACCGGCCCGAACTCAGCTGCTGCTCCGACGACGCGCTCAGTGAGAACCGCACATGTGTCGACGATTCCCCGGCGTCCACGGCCTGCACCTCGAGAGTGCCGGTCGCCTCGTAACTCTGGTAGTCGTCCGGCGAGTACGCATAGATCACGCCCTGCTCCGAGGCCAGGGCCGGCGCCCGCTGCGGCGCCTGATCGAGATACTTCGCAGTGGCATCGCGCACCGACAGCTCCTCGCCCCCGGTACGCCACTTCGTCAGGCCACCACCCTGCACGAAGATCACCGCCGCCACGGCCACCGCCACCAGGCCCGCCAGGAGCACCAGCCCGGCGCGGCGTCTGTCCCTGCTGATCACTGCCCCTCCTCCGTCGATCTGCCGATCAGGGGCCGGACCGAGTCTTCCGGCGCCACCGAACCCGCCGCGGCGACCTGGTCGATCAACGGCCAGACCTGGCCCATCCGGATCGGTTTCTCTTGCAAGGAGGCCGGTTCCATCACACCCTCGTCGACCTTCACGTCGTGCACGATGTCGCCGTGCCCCACCATCACATCGACCGTGCCGACGTCGTCGGGCAGCTCCGGCATCACCGCGTAGAACGTGTAGAAGGTGCCCCCGGACTCGTCGGAGGGCCAGGCCGCCGAGGGCGACACCATGGCCTGCTCGGTGCCGTACTGCGACATCTTCACCAGTGGCAGGTAGATCTTCTGGTGCGGGAAATCGATCAGCCGCACGTTGCCGACACCACCCGAGGCCGCCGAGACGCGGTCCGACGCGAAGGCGTTGAAGGCGGACCAGCTCTGCGCCGGCGCGCCCTTCGGCAGCCCGGCCGAGTAGTAGACGATCGTCGCCCCGTCGATCCGGCGCACCCCGTTCACCAGCACCGTCGCCTTGACCCCCTCGGACTCCATGTCCTGGGCCAGTGTGGTGGAACCCAGGACCGGCACCTTCTGGTCACCCAGCTCCGCGACCGAGACGCCGCCGGTGGTGGCCGAGGTCAGGGTCCCGGCCAGGGCCAGCGCGATGATGTGTCTCATTCCGCACCTACTCGGTTGACGGGGGCGGTGAGCGGGACGAAACCCGGCACCTTGAGCTGGACCTCGGTGACGGACGCGGGCAGGGCCGGGAACAGCAGGCTGACCTCGACCCCGTCGGCGTCGACGACCTCCGGCCGGCGGCCGCAGGTGCAGTCGGCCGACAGCTCGTTCGCGCCGATCCACCGGGCCCCGGTCATCGACAGGTCGGCCTGTTCCGCCACCAGCGTGGCGGTGTGGAAACCCGACAGCGTGGTCTCGATGTACCCGGCGAGCCGAAGTCGCAGTTCCGACTCAGCGCTCATCGAGAACCTCACGTGGGTCGACGATTCGCTGACGTCCACGGCCAGGATGTCGAGGGTTCCGGGCGCGTCGTAGCTCGTGGAGGTGTCCTGGTCGTAGGCGTAGATCACGCCTTTCTCGGAGGCGACCGCCGGACCGACGGGCGCGCTGTCTCCCAGGAACGTCCGGGTGGCGTCCTCCACGGTCAGCTCACCCGTCGTGGCCACCGGTGCCGCCTCGGGGGCAGCGGCGGCCGGCTCGTCCCGGCCGGACAGGTAGAGCCCACCGGCCCCGGCCACCAGGAGCAGCCCCAGCACCGCCACGATCGCCGATCGCCTCACTTCGCCCCCTCCTGCCCGAAGACCACGCCGACCCGGCGGTTCTTCTTCCTGCCCGCCTCGGTGTCGTTGCCGCTGACCGGGTCCTGCTCTCCCCGGCCGGAGATCCGGTAGGTGACCCCGGGCACGGTGATCAGCGGCTTCAAGGCCCGGGCCACGGCCCGGGCGCGGCGCCGGGACAGCTTCAGGTTGTGCTCATCGCTGCCGGAACTGTCGGTGTGGCCGACGATCTCGATCTCGCCGCTCCCGGCCGAGGAGTTCACCGCGTCGGCGGCCTTCTGCAGCACCTGGTCGGCGGACGGGTCGAGCGTCGCGGAGTCGACCCCGAACAACACGTCCGACGAGAGGTTGACCGTGGTCGTCTCGTCGGTGCTCTCCTGCGTCACCGTGCCGTCGGCATTCGCGACGGTCGTGGTCAGCGGGCGCACCGAGTCCTGCGGGCGCAGCGAGGAAGCGGCCGCCGCCTGGTCGATCTGCGGCCAGGCCTCGCCCATCCGGATCGGTTCCACCTGGAGGGAGGCCGGTTCCATCACGCCGTCACTGATCGGCACGTTCTGCACGACGTCGCCGTGCCCGACCAGCACGTCCACCGAGTCGAGGTCTTCGGGCAGCTCCGGCATCACCGCGTAGAACGTGTAGAACGTGCCTCCCGGCTCGAAATTCGGCCAGGAACGGTAGGGCGAGGTCATCGCCGTGCCGTCGGTGCCGCCGTCGTCCTCGTGGAGCGGCGTGTAGATCCTCTCGCCGGAGAAGTCCACCAGGCGCACGTTCCCGATGCTGCTGATAGCGATGTTCCGGTCGGTCGCACCGGAGGTGAACTTGTACCAGTCCTCCGGGCGCGCACCTTCGGACAGACCGGCCGAGTAGTAGAGCACCGTTGCCCCGGGAATCCGGCGAACCCCGTTCACCAGCAGCGTCGCCTTCGTCTTGGTGCCGTCCATCTCCTGGCGCAGGGTGGTGGACCCGAGCACCGGCACCTTCTGCGCCGCCAGCTGGTCCTGCGGCATCGCGGTCGGGGTGGTCGTCGGGGTGGCCGTCGGGGTGGCCGTCGGGGTGGCCGAGGCCTGCGCCGACCCCGCGACCGCGGCGACGGTCAGCAGAACGACGACACCGATCGAGGCACGGCGCACCGCCGTCCCCCCGAAAACATTGGTATCCAACGGAAGATATCCCTTCAGTCCCCACTGGGCGCCGACCCTAGGGCAGAACCGCCCGAGCCGGTCACACTCCGGCAAAACCCCTAGGCCAGAACGGTTGGTGCGTAACTCAGCGCCAGACGGGCACTCCGGGCCGTGGCCGAATCAGTGCATCCGTGAAAGGGATGGGCGTCGCCGCAGCGGACGACCGGCCGACCGGGAGGCCTCGAGGACCGCGAGCGTCCGGTCCCGCGCCACCAGGCGCCAGGCCTGCGGATCGTGCGCGGCCAGAACCTGGTCGGCACACCAGGTCTCATACGCCGCAAGGAGTTCCGACCGGGACCGGACCGGCGCCCCGGTCTCGGCGTCGAGCAGCCCCGCCCGGTAGAGGTGCCACAGCCCCCGGCGCGCGAAAGGACACTCCACCAGGCGCGAGCCCCGGGCCCAGCCCTCGGCCAGGGCCGAGACCTCCGCGCGGGACCTCGTCCCACTCAGCAGGTCCTGCCACCAACCGCGCACCGCCTCGACCCCGGGCGGGATCTCCCCGAGTGCAGCGCCATCCGCTTCTCCCCTCCGAAGACGCGGACTCAACTGTCCCCTGAACACTCGGGCATCTCCCTTCTTCCCTCCGGACGCCGCGAGTCGATCACACGGTGTACTCACGACGACGTGGACCACTTTAGGGCCAATTGAACCCGAGACGCACTCTCAGTGAATGAGATCACGCTAGATGCGCAGCGTTCATAACACTGAGCTATCAAATGCTTAGCAGAAACCGGAATTGGAACAGGCGACCGAAAGTAGTCGACTACCTTGAGTGGTCACATCAGGCTGAGATGACGCCCCGGTGCGATGCCCCATCCCGCTGCCCGCCCGGCCTCGGTCTCCAGGATCCAGCCGGAGCGCAGCCTGGGAAGCCCGACCCGCTGCGGAACCATCGTCACTACCGCCAGCACCGTTCCGTCGCGCCGCACATAGACCACGTCGATCGCAAAACGCATGCCGATCGTGTGCACGCTCGACCCCGGCCGGAGCACCAGCCCGGTCGCCACCCCGTCCCGGCCGAGCAGCCCCCGCGACCGCTGGACATAGCTCGTAGCCACCTCCACCTCGGCAACCTCGACACCGTCCACGAGCAACCCGGTCACCTGATCCTCCTGAAAGTCACCATCACGCGATTCGCACCATGTAACCGCGCAGTGGGACCCAGTGACCTGTCGTGAGCCTGATGGCCCGTCAACCAGCTCGCCCGGACACCAGGTGAGCGCCCACACGACTGCGGAGCCGGCGCTGCCGCTGCTCAGCAACCCACGACCGGCAGAGCCGGTCACGGCCGCTCGCGCTCGAGTCGGCGGTGGGGATCCGGGGGCGGCCGACTTGGTTGCCGACTCTGGATTCGGTCTGATGGCAGAACTTTTGGACGTCGATGAGGCTTCAGAGCCCGAGCCCTTCACCGGGCGCGTCGGCGTCCGCATCGACCTGCGTACCCCGGGAACGCGGTGAACGGGGTGATCGCCGGAGGAAGCTGGGCGGGCCCTCCTGGTGCTCCTGACGGCGATCCCCGCAATCGCCGTCAGCGCCCGTCGTGCCTGTTCCTCCTGAGATCAGTTCTTGCTGAGGTCGTCCAGGTACTGCTCCAGCCCGGCCACGACCATCCGGTGGTCCTCCACCTCCGGCAGACCGGAGACGGTGACCGTGCCGACCACTCCCACACCGTGCACGTGCACCGGGAACGACCCGCCGTGCGCCGCGTACTGGTCGGGGTCGAGCCGGAAGCGTTCTTCGAAAGAGACGCCGTCGGCGAACGCCTGACGGCCCACGAGGAGCGAAGACAGCCCGAAACGATCTACCACAGCCGCCTTTCGGCGGATCCAGGCATCGTTGTCGGCGCTGGTGCCGGGCAGGGCGTAGTGGAAGAGCTGCTGGCCGTTGCGGCGCAGGTCGACGGTCACCGGAGCACGGCGGGACGCAGCGAGCTCGACCAGGATGATGCCGATCTGCCAGGCGTCGTCATTGTCGAAGCCAGGCAGCCGCAGACGGCGCTCCTGGTCTTCGATCTCCTCGATGAGGGAGGCAAGCTCGGAATCCATGGGCACCAGTCTTACCGGCCGGGCCGCCAGACGACCAGCGCCGTGGAGGTGACAGGCCGTCGCGGACGGCGACCGGGAGGCACCGCAACGATGTCGCCGCCGGGCTCGGCCGCGAAGACCCTCCCGGCGCTGCGCAGCTTGGCCTGCATCAGGCGCAGTTCGTCCATGAGCTGCTCGACCTGGCCGCGCAAGGCCCGGTTCTCGTACTCCAGCTCGAGAATCCGCTTGATCCCGGCCAGGTTCACGCCCTCTTCCTGGGAAAGGCGCTGTACCTCGCGCAGGGACGCGACGTCACGGGCCGAGTACCGACGGCCGCGGCCGGCCGACCGGCCCGGGGTCACCAGGCCGAGTCGGTCGTACTGCCGCAACGTCTGCGGGTGCATCCCGGCGAGTTGTGCCGCTACCGAGATGACGAAGATGGGTGCGTCCGGGTCGACGCTGAACTCGACGTTGATCTCGTCAGCCATGACATGCCTTAGTTCGGGCGGTTGTCGTCGAGACGGGAGAACAGGTCGGCGCGGGGGTTCTCCCCGGCCGTGTTCTCGGCGAACGTCTTCAGCGCCTCGCGGGCCTTGCCGTCCACCCGTTGCGGAACGGCCACCTGGAGGGTGACCAGCAGGTCGCCGGTACGCTTGGCCGTCTTCACCCCACGGCCGCGGGCACGCAGCGTGCGCCCGGAGGGTGTGCCGGCCGGAACCTTCATCTTCACCCGGGCACCGTCGGGTGTCGGCACCTCGACCTCGGTGCCGAAGACAGCCTCGGGAAAGGTGACCGGCACCGTGACGCGCACGTCGGCCCCGTCGAGCGTGAAGATCGGGTGCGGCTCGACCGAGACGGTGACCCAGAGGTCGCCCGGCTCGCCGCCGACGTCCGACATCTTGCCCTTGCCCCGCAGGCGTACCTTCTGGCCGGCCCTGACCCCGGCCGGGATCCGGGCCGTGATGGTGCGCAGTCCGGCCTGCGGGTCGTCGACCCGCAGATTGAGCTGTGCACCCTCCATCGCCTGCCGGAAAGTGAGGGTGGCCGTGGCATTCAGGTCGCCGCCGCGCATCGGGCCGCGCGGTGACCGGTAACCACCGGCACCGGCACTCCCCGGCGGGAAGAGACCGTTGAGCATGTCTTCGAAGATGGGCGACTCGGCGCCGCTCCGGCCGCCGGCCCCCGTACCCGCACCCGCGTTTCCGCCCGTGGTGTAGCGCACCCGCTGTTGCCCGGCGCCGGGCATACCGCCACCGCCCGGCATACCGCCGCCGAACAGGTTGCCCAGCAGGTCTTCGAAGCCCGCACCGTTACCCGCGGACGGACCACCGCCACCGCCGGCCGTGAACCGCGCACCGCCCCGGGACATCGCCCGGATAGCGTCGTACTGCTGCCGCTGTTCGGCATCGGAGAGCACCGCGTAGGCCTCGCCGACCTCCTTGAACCGCTTGTCGGCACCCTTGTCGCCCGGGTTCGCATCCGGGTGATGCAGGCGCGCGAGTTTGCGGTACGCCTTCTTGATGTCCGCAGCACTGGCGTTCTGCGGCACCCCGAGTACCGAGTAGAAGTCCTTTTCGAACCAGTCCTGGCCCGCCATGTGTCTCTCCTTGAGCCGCCGGGAGGCCCGGAGCGGGAAGCGGCTGACAGCAGCCGCTTCCCGCTCCGGTCACGGACGAGGTGTCAGTTTGGGTCGGCGACGGCGACCCGGGCTGCTCGCAGCACCCGGTCACCACTGCGATAGCCGGGCTGGAGCACCTGGACGACCGTGGTCGTCGTGGTGCCCTCGGCCAGTTCCGCCTCGGTGCGCATCAGCGCCTCGTGGACGGAGGGGTCGAATTCCTCCCCGGCCTCGCCGTACCGGACCAGACCGAACCGCTCCAGCACCGCCTCGAGCTTCTCCGCGATCGCCGCGAACGGCCCGGTCTCCAGATCGCCGTGCTGACGGGCCAGGTGGACGTCGTCGAGCACCGGAAGCAGAGCCTCCAGCACACCGGCGGTCGCCGTGTCCTTGGCCACGTCGCGGTCACGGTCGACCCGGCGCCGGTAGTTCACGAACTCGGCCTGCAGGCGCTGCAGGTCGCCGAGCCGCTCGGCCGCCGAGGACCGGGCGGCGTCGAGGTCGGCCAGGATCCCGTCCAGCGAAATCTCTTCCGCAGTCACGCTCTCCTCACCCTCACCCTCGCCGTCGTTCTCGTTCTCGTCGGGCCGGTCGGACCCGGTCTCACCGGGCACGACGCCTTCCCCGAGGTCCTCGGAGCCGGAGGACGAGGGTTTCCCGACGTGCCGGCCGCCGTTCTGGCTCTTCGCCGAGTCCTTCCCGGCCGACTCGGGTGAGCCGGACTCTTCCGGCTCACCCTCGGCGGACGAGTCCTGGCGCACCTCGCCGGTTTCCGGGTCGAGCCGACGTCGGTCGCGGATGGTCGGCCCCGAGGAACTCGAACCGTCACCTTCCGACGGATCGACAGTCTGCTCACCCATCACTTGTCCTCGTCGACGATCTCGGCGTCGACGACGTCATCGTCCTTGGACGTGCTGCCCGCACCGGCGCTCGCGCCGGCCGAACCCGCAGCGCCTTCGGCGCCACCCTCGGACTGCTGCGCGTAGAGCGCCGCGCCGAGTTCCTGGCTGGCCGTGGACAGGGCTTCCTGCTTGGCCTTGATCTCACCGATGTCGGTGCCCTCGAGCGCCGTCTTCAGCTCGGCGATCGCGGTGTTGACCTTGGCCTTGCCCTCGTCGGGCAGCTTGTCGTCGCTGTCGCGCAGGAACTTCTCGGTCGAGTAGACGAGCTGCTCGGCACCGTTGCGGACCTCGGCCTCGTCGCGACGCTGGCGGTCTTCCTCCGCGTGCGCCTCGGCCTCCTTGACCATGCGGTCGATCTCGTCCTTGCTGAGGGCGCTGCCACCGGTGATGCGCATCGCCTGCTCCTTGCCCGTGCCCCGGTCCTTGGCGGACACGTTCACGATGCCGTCGGCGTCGATGTCGAAGGTGACCTCGATCTGCGGCACGCCACGCGGGGCGGGAGCAATACCGGTGAGCTCGAAGTTGCCCAGCGGCTTGTTGTCGCGAGCCAGCTCACGCTCACCCTGGAAGACCTGGATGAGCACCTGCGGCTGGTTGTCGTCGGCCGTGGTGAAGACCTCGGACGCCTTGGTCGGGATCGCGGTGTTGCGGTGGATGAGCTTGGTCATCACGCCGCCCTTGGTCTCGATACCCAGGCTCAGCGGGGTGACGTCGAGGAGCAGCACGTCTTTACGGTCACCGAGGATGACACCGGCCTGCAGAGCGGCGCCGATGGCGACGACCTCGTCCGGGTTGACGCCCTTGTTGGGCTCCTTGCCACCGGTCAGCTCACGCACCAGCTCGCTGACGGCCGGCATACGCGTGGAGCCACCGACGAGAACGATGTGGTCGATCTCGGAGACGGAGATACCGGCTTCCTTGATCACCGACAGGAACGGCGCCTTGGTGCGCTCGAGGAGGTCTGCGGTCATCTGCTGGAACTGGGCCCGGGTGAGCTTCTCGTCCAGGTGGACCGGACCGTTCTCGGTCATCGAGAGGTACTGCAGCGAGATCGTCGTGGACGTCGCGCTGGACAGCTCCTTCTTCGCCTGCTCCGCTGCCTCACGCAGACGCTGCATGGCGATCTTGTCCTTGGAGAGGTCGACACCGGTCGAGCTCTTCACGGTGTTGACCAGGTGGTCCATGACGCGCTGGTCCCAGTCGTCACCACCGAGGTGGTTGTCACCGGCGGTCGAGACGACCTGGATGGCGGTGCTGCCGCCCTCCTCCACGTCGACCTCGAGCAGGGAGACGTCGAACGTGCCGCCACCGAGGTCGAAGACCAGGATGCGCTCGTCGGCCTTGCCCTTCTCCAGACCGTAGGCCAGGGCCGCGGCGGTGGGCTCGTTGATGATGCGGCGCACGTTCAGGCCCGCGATCTCGCCGGCCTCCTTGGTGGCCTGACGCTGCGAGTCGTTGAAGTACGCCGGGACCGTGATCACCGCGTCGGTGACGGTCTCGCCCAGGTACTCCTCGGCGTCGCGCTTGAGCTTCTGCAGCACCCGGGCCGAGATCTCCTGCGACGTGTACTTCTTGTCGTCGATCGCGATGTTCCAGTCCGTGCCCACGTGCCGCTTCACGGAGCGAATGGTCCGCTCGACGTTCGTGACGGCCTGGCGCTTGGCAACCTCGCCGACCAACGGCTCACCCGACTTCGCGAACGCGACGACGGACGGCGTGGTGCGGCCACCCTCGGCGTTGGCGATGACGGTGGGCTCGCCGCCCTCGAGCACGGCCACGACCGAGTTGGTGGTTCCGAGGTCGATTCCGACCGCTCTTGCCATGATGTTTGGTTCCCTTCGTGTAAGAGCTGAGTGGCCCCCACTCAGGTTGGTGCAGTCCGTCGACCTAGTCAATTCGGGACTGACCAAACTTGAGTCTGCCTCACTCAACTACCGGCACGCGACCGATGTTCCCGGATCCCAGGAAAACCCGATCGGCTCACCGGCCGACCGGTCCGGCCGGTGCCGACCCCTCGCCGTCCGATCCATCGGCGCCGCCCGAATCGCCCGGAACGCCGGACGTGGCCGTCCCGCAACCGGATTCCCCCTGCGGCACGGTCGCTGCACCCGGGCCGGGCGAAGCACACGAAGACCCCCGGTCGGCCGGGGAAGCCGTCGGATCCAGTGGAACCGCAGGAGCCGAGGGCACCCGCGAGCGCCCGGGCGACGGCGTCGTCGCGGCGATACCGGCCGGCGGCGCGCCGGACCCACCACCGGACTCACCACCGGACGAGGTCACCGGTGGGTTCCGTGAGGTGGTCGCCCCACCGCCGGGAGCCGGCGCGGTCCCCGTGCGCGAGGACGTCGGGGCTCCGGTGGGCGAGGGAGCGGGAGTGCGGGAAGGGATCGCGGGTTCAGCCGAAAGGGTAGGACGCGACGAGATCTCCGTCACACGTGAATCGGGGCGCCCGGATTCGCTCCTGGACGGGCCCTCCGGCGCCCGGACCGAGGCCCGCGGGTCGATCGAGGCCTGCCGGAACGTCGGCTCGCCGTCGTCGCACACCGCTGTGACCAGCGCGGCCCGCCGGGACTCGTGGGAGAAGACGATCTCGAGCCGGTTCGGCTCGGCGGAGCGGATCTGAGCCCGCCAGCCCCGGTCGGGCCGCGCGTATCCACCGGCCAGACTCACGTCCTGCCCCGCACAACGAGCCTGGATCTGACCTCCCCGCGCGTTCACGACGCGGCTGACGGGTCGCTCCTCGTCAACCTCGGGAACGGGCACCGGACCGGTCGACGGAACGCCGAAGAGCGAGCCACTGTCAGTGACGAGTGCCGCGTCAGCAGGGGCCGGAACTGCGATGGGTGATGAGTCGGAGACCGGCGCGGACGTCACCTGACGCCCCGCCGCAGTGATGGCGAAAGAGGCGATCGCGGCCACCAGGGCGACCGCCACGAGCCATGCGAGCAGGGTGCCGACGAACCGGCGTTTCACCCAAATCACCTCCGTCGGCACCATAGCGTTGAGCCGGGTGGGTGTAGATCCGGACATTCAGAATGTCCGGAACCACTCATCAGCCGGTAGCGTCGCGCACGTGGCGGTCATTCTGATCATTGAGGACGACGCGGGGATCCGCGCGGCCCTCTCCAGAGCTCTGACCGATCGCGGTCACGCAGTGCAATGGCAACCGGGCGGTCTCCCCGGCCTGCAGTCGGTGATCGACGATCGGCCGGACGTAGTCCTGCTCGACCTCGGTCTCCCCGACGTCGACGGCATCCAGGTGCTGACGATGCTGCGTGCCGTCAGTGAGGTCCCGGTGATCGTCGTCACGGCCCGGGACGAGGACACGGACGCCGTCAAGGCGCTGGACGCGGGTGCCGACGACTTCGTCACCAAGCCGTTCGGCGCGGATCACCTGGACGCCCGGATCCGCGCGGTGCTGCGCCGCGGCGGGCCGCAGAAGACCGAGGGCCCGCTCACGGTCGGCGGTCTGGCGCTGGACGCCCGCACCCGGGTGGCCACCCTGGACGGTGAGCCGCTGGAGCTGTCGCGCAAGGAGTTCGACCTGCTCCTGGCCCTGGCCCAGCGCGCCGGCGAGGTCGTCAGCAAGCGCGAGCTGCTGGCCGAGGTCTGGCAGCAGCCGTACGGCGGCGGTGACCGCACCATCGACGTGCACCTGTCCTGGCTGCGCCGCAAGCTCGGGGAGTCGGCCGCCGAGCCGCGCTACCTGCACAGCACGCGTGGCGTGGGCATCCGTCTGGTCGCACCGGGCGCCGACTAGAACATGCGCTGGCGTCTGACCCTGCTGGTTGCCGCCACCACCTCGGCCGTGGTGCTGGCATTCCTGATCCCGCTCACGCTGCTGCTGCGGTCGCTGGCCGAGGAACGCACGCTGTCCACCGCAACGTCCGACGCCACGAACCTCGCGCAGATCGCCGCCGCGAACGGTGCGGGCGCGGCCGAGGAAGCGCTGAAGACCGCCGCGAAGGCTCCCAAGGGTCCGCTCGGCATCACCACGGTGTTCCTGCCGGACGGCGACACCCTGGGCGCCAAGGTCGGCAACGACTCGACGAACGTCGACCGCGCCCGCAACGGACTGGCGTTCACCAACCGCGCCGACGGTGAGGCCGTGGTCTACGCGCCGGTGCTGAGCACCGAGGGCGCCTACGTGGTGCGCACCGAGGTCAGCGGGGCCGAGCTGCACGACGGCGTGGGCCAGGCCAGCTGGATCCTCGGCGCCCTGGGCGCGCTGCTGCTGGCGCTCTCCGTCGGAGCCGCCGACACCCTGGCGCGAAGACTCAGCGACCCGATCAAAGACCTGGCCGCAGCGGCAGACTCGATCCGCGACGGCCGCCTCGACATCCGCAGTCCCGAGCACGGGCCACCCGAGGTGGTGGCCATGGCCGGGGCGCTCAACCGGCTCTCGGCCCGCATCGAGCAGCTGCTGATCTCCGAGAGGGAGTCGGTCGCCGACCTCTCGCACCGCCTGCGCACACCGGTCACCGCGCTGCGCCTGGACGTCGAGGCCATCGCCGACCCGGAGGTCGCCCAGCGCATCGAGGAGCACGTGGCCACGCTGGAGCGCACGGTCAACGCGGTGGTGCAGGACGCCCGGCGCCCGGTCCGGCCGAACGTGGCCTCGCGCTGCGACGTGGCCGCGCTGGTCGGTGAGCGGGTGGCGTTCTGGTCGGCGCTGGCCGACGAGCAGGGACGATCCCTGCGCACCTGGCTGCCGAGCCGCCCCACCTGGGCGCGGATCGACCCGGTGGAGCTCACCGACGTGGTGGACGTGCTGATCGACAACGTGTTCGCTCACACCGAGGAGGGCGTGCCGCTCGAGGTCACGGTGAACACCAACGCCGCGCACGAGATCGTGCTGGCCGTGCAGGACGGCGGCAACGGGCTGCCGGGCGCCGACGTGGTGGCCCGGGGGCACAGCAACGCCGGCTCCTCCGGTCTGGGCCTGGACATCGTGCGCCGGGCGGCGATCGCCTCGGGCGGACGGCTGGAACTGGGACGTTCCCGTCTGGGCGGGGCCAAGGTGCAGGTGGTGCTGAGCCCCGCCGAGACCCGGACCCGCGAGCGCATGCGGCAGCGACGCGGCTCGGCCGGTGGCGGTCTGGGCCAGAAGCTCCGCAAGCTCGTCGGACAGTCCTGAGGGACGCCGGAACGCAGCTGGGGCCGAACGGTTCATACCGTTAGCCGTCCGTGATCACTTGCGTACACCGACCTGCGGCAACTCCGTTCGGTTGAGGTTTATTTGAGAATTGGATGACCGGCTCTTCACCGAGGTGACCCCACAGTGGGCGGGTGCGTTCTGTGAGCCCTGACGACCGAGACCGCGGCCTGAGAGTCGCGGGCACCCTGACCGGTGCGGTCACCGCGATCACCCTCGTCGCCGTCGGCGGCACCACCGCGCTGGCCGCCTCGCAGACCCGCGGTCAGGACGAGGTGAAGAAGGCCACCGCCCAGCAGGCGCAGCAGGCTCAGACCCAGGCCCCGGACCAGTCCGGGAACAAGTCCTCGGCGGATGCCACCCCCACCGCCGAGGCCACCGGTGCGCCCCGCCGGAAGAAGCGGGCCGGCGGCAGCACCACGGGCCAGCAGGGTTCCACCGCCGCGGCCACCACCACGAAAACCCGGGCCACGCAGGGGGGCGGGACCGACGTCCCCAGTTCGGCCGCCACGACGAAGGCGACCACCAAGACCTCGACGGCCACCTCGAAACCCACCACGCCGGCGACGAGCACGACCACCACCGCGGCCGAGGAAGAGACCACCACGACGACGACCACCACCACGACCACGTCGCCGCCGGCGGTCCCCTCGAGCGGCTCCTGATGCCCTCCGCCCCCGAAAGCTCCGGCACCACCATCAGCTCGACCATCAGCTACGGCACGGCCCGCTGGAACGCGCTGGGCAGTTACGCCGCCCTGGTCGTGGCCGACGCCGCGAAGCTGGACGCGGCGCGGGCGGCCTGCGAGCGCATCCTGGCCGACGTGGACCGGGCGGCCAGCCGGTTCCGCACCGACTCCGACCTGGCCCGGGTCAACCGGGCCGCCGGTGACTGGGTGGGTGTGACGCCGCTGTTGTGCCGGGCGGTGTCCGCGGCGGTGTGGGCGGCCGACCTGACCGACGGCCTGGTCGACCCGACCTTGGGGCGACAGCTGCTCGCGCTGGGTTACGACCGGGACATCGACGAGCTGCGCCGGTCGATGGCGGCCGGGCAGGCCCTGGACTCCACGATCACGCCGGGCCTGGTCTCCGGCGATCCGGCCCAGGCGTCCTACCCGGCCCGCACGAGTGCCTGGCGGGAGATCGAGATCGACCCCCAGGGTGCAGTGCGGGTTCCCCACGATGTGTCGCTCGACCTCGGGGCGACCGGTAAGGCGTTCGCCGCCGACCTGATTGCCGAGACCGTGCCCTCCGAGGTGGGAACCGACCTGGTGATCAGCCTGGGTGGTGACGTCGCGATCGGCCTGCTGCCGACCACCCCGCCGGGTACCCACCCGTGGCGGGTCTCGGTCACCGAACTCCCCGAAGACGTGGCCGAGCCGGGCGCCGAGATCGTGGTGATCACCGAGGGCGGCCTGGCCACCTCGTCCGTTCTGGCCCGGCGCTGGTGGAACGACGGTGAGCTGCACCACCTGCTCGACCCGCGCACCGGTCGCCCGGTGGATGCCGCCTTCCGCACGGTCACGGCCTGCGGGGTCTCGTGCGTGGAGGCGAACGCCATCAGTACCTCGTCGATCGTGCGCGGCCGCGACGCCGTGGACTGGCTGGAGCACGAGGACGTGGCCGCGCGGCTGGTCGACGCGGACGGCATGGTTCACCGGGTCGCGGGCTGGCCCGTGAGCGCATGAGTCTCGACTTCTTCACCGAGGCGTTCAAGGACGACCGGCTGACCTGGTTCCTGAACCGGGGCACGGGCGTGATCCTGCTCGTCCTGATGACGCTCTCCGTAGC
Source organism: Kineosporia sp. NBRC 101731 (assembly GCF_030269305.1). NCBI lineage: Bacteria > Bacillati > Actinomycetota > Actinomycetes > Kineosporiales > Kineosporiaceae > Kineosporia > Kineosporia sp. NBRC 101731. The sequence continues at coordinate 514,482 of NZ_BSTC01000001.1, read as the reverse complement.
GCTCGGCGTACTTTCCACGGTGCGGGCGTCGTCCCGGTTCTGGCCGCGGTTCGTCACCCAGCACCTGCACCGCAACATCTCGCTGCTGGCGGTGGCCCTGCTGATCGCGCACGCGGCGCTGGCGGTGATCGACGAGTTCGTGAACATCCGCTGGTGGGACGTCCTCGTCCCGTTCCGGGGCGAATACGAGCCGCTGTGGCTGGGTCTCGGCACGCTGGCCACCGACTTCATCATCGTCACCGTGCTCACCGGACTCTCCCGCACCCGGTTCCGTTCGCGCACCTGGCGGGCCATCCACCTGACCTCGTACCTGGGCTGGGGCGCCGGGCTGGTGCACGGCTTCGGTATCGGTACCGACAGCCGCGAGACCTGGTCGGTCGCGGTCAGCGTGCTCTGCGTCGGTGTGGTGGTCTGGTCGGTGGTGGTGCGGCTGGGCACGTTCGGCACCGAGCGCCGCCTGGAGCGCCATTCGCCGGCCGGTAGCCGCCGGCAGGCCCGGGCCCGGGAGCGGTCCCGATGACGCACACCGACGTGGAGGCCGGTTTCCACGGCGTGGTCTCCCTGCTGGACGGCCCGCTGCTCCTGCGCGGCGTGGGCCCGGACGGCAGTGCGAGCCTGCCGGTACACCGGCGGCTGTGGAACGAGCCGGCCCGCACGACGGTGCCGCAACTGATCGAGATGAGCTGGAAGATCGGCCTGACCGGGCGCGGCGGGGCGGAGTTCCCGTTCGCCCGCAAGCTGCAGGCCGCGGTGGAGTCGGGCAAGAAGCGCGAGCTGGTGGTGAACTGCTCCGAGGGGGAACCGGCCAGTGCGAAAGACAGCAGCCTGATGCTGTCGGCCCCGCACCTGGTGCTCGACGGCGCCCAGCTCCTGGCCGATGCGCTCGACATTCACCACGTGCACGTCGCGGTTCCGGGTGAACGGCCGAGCGTGGTCGCGGCGATCCGCGCCGCGATCGGTGAGCGGGACCGGGGGCGCAAGGCCGTCGAGTACGAGATGCACACCACCAGCGGAGGATTCGTCGGCGGGCAGTCGGCGGCCGTGCTGGAGATGATCTCCGGCCGCGACAACCTGCCGGTCACCTCGCGCACCCCGTCGGCCTACTCCGGACTCCGCGGGCGCCCCACCCTGCTCTCGAACGCCGAGACGCTGGCCCACCTGGCGGCCGTGAGTGACCTCGGGCCCGAGCGATACGCCCGCTGGGGCACCTCGGCCGACCCCGGTACCCGGTTGCTGTCGATCTCGGCGGACGGCCCGGGTGGTCTGGTGCTGGAGGCCCCGCACGGGGTGCCGCTGGCCGAGATGCTCGAGTTCTGCGGGTACGACCCGGCCCGGCCGCTGCTGGTCGGCGGCTACCACGGCACCTGGCTGTCGCCGCAGCAGGTCACGAGCTGCACGCTCAGCCCCGCCGACCTGGCCCGTTTCGGCGCGAGGCTGGGGGCCGGGGTACTGCTGCCGATGCTGCCCGGTGACTGTCCCCTCAGCTACACCGCATCGATCGTCGACTATCTCGCCGGGCAGCGGGCCAAGCGGTGCGGCCCGTGCACCAACGGACTGCCGGCGCTGGCAGACGCCTGCACGCGCCTTCCGCGGGTGCGCTCACACCGCGAGGCGGCGAGTCTGGTGGAGCGGATCGAGCAGCTCACCGGCCTGGTCACCGGCCGGGGCGCGTGCGCGCACCCGGACGGCACGGCCCGGCTGGTGAACTCCATGCTCGAGACCTTCAGCCCGGAGATCGGGAACCACGTGGACGGGTTCTGCACCTACGAGTAACCCCTAGGTGAGCACCAGGTTCCAGGTGCCTGCCGCGATCCCCGCGGCCGTGGAAGCCACCGCCACCAGCACACCACCCAGCACCACCACCCCGTCGAACCAGGTGAACCGGCTGGGCCGCGCCCAGGTGCGGGGTGCGTCCACCCCGAATCCCCGGGCCTCCATCGTGGTCGCCAGCACCGTACCCCGCCGGATCGCGATGACCAGCAGCGCGAACACCTGACCCAGCGCCTGTTTCAGACCATGGCCGAGACCCCGGGCACGACGGGCCATCGTCAGCGTCTGCCACTCCTGGGCCAGCAGACCGACCAGGCGCAGAGCGGCCAGGGCGGAGAGCACGAACCGGTGCGGCAGGTGCAGGTTCTGGGCCAGCGCGTCGGCCAGGTCGGTGGGGTCGGTGGTAGCCAGCAGCACCACCCCGGGCAGCCCGATCGCCAGGATCCGCAGGGTGATCGCAATCGCCGAGCTGAGCGAGCCCTCGGTGATCGTCACCGGGCCGAGCCCGATCAGGGTGGCCCCGTCGTCCACCCCGAACACCAGCGTGAGCAGTCCGGCCGGGATCGCCCCGAGCAGGATGATCCAGCTGCTGCGGAACAGTTTCCGGGGGCTCAGACCGCAGAAGGGCAGCGCCAGCAACTCCAGGGCCAGGGCCACCCCTGCCGTCACCGGATCCACCGTGAGGATCAGGCCGATCGAGATCACCGATGCCACAGCCAGTTTCGCGGCCGGATTGGCCCGGGCCAGAGGCGCCCGGGAGGCCTCGCGGATGTCCAGACCCTCCAGCAGCGCAGTCACAGCGCCATCACCTCTCCGTGGTCGGCCAGCACCGTCACCAGGTCGAGGTCGTGCGTGGCCGCGACCACCGCCCGGCCCTCGCCCAGCAACTCCAGCAACAGCGTGGTGAGCTCGGTCCAGGTGCGCGCGTCCTGCCCGAAGGTCGGCTCGTCGAGCACCAGCACGTCGGGGGCGGTGGCCAGCACGGTCGCCACCGAGAGCCGCCGCTGCTCGCCCCCGCTCAGGGTGTAGGGGTTGGCCCGCGCCAGGTGGTCCAACCGCAGGCGCTGCAGGATCTCTTCCGACCCGATGGCGGACGCGTGCCCGCCCGGTTGGCGCTGCCACCAGCTTTTACCTTGAGCCGCAACCCGTTCCGGCCCGACCGCGAGCTCCCCGGCCACGGTCGGCGCGACGAACTGATGCTGCGGGTCCTGGAACACCGTGCCGATCCGGCTCACCAGCTGACCCGCCTTCCAGGCGTGCGGGTGCGGGCCGAGACCCTTCGCAAGCCGTTCGGAGGCCGTGAGGTCGCCGGCCGCGGGAGCGGTCAGGCCCGCCAGGGCCAACGCCAGGGTCGACTTCCCGGCCCCGTTGGGCCCGGTCACGGCGAGCGCCCGCCCGGCCCGGACCGTCAGGTCGACGTCCCGCACCGGAGGCTCGGCCTGACCCGGTCGGCGAGCCGCCAGCTTCTCCGCCGTGAGCAGTGGCAAACCCCGTTCGTGGTCGTGCAGAACCTCCCCGCTCACCCGCGTCCTCCATTCCGGACGCCCTCCAGGCACCCACACACCCGCCGCGACCAGCGACGAAGCCTGCTCGTCGAAGACCTGATCCGGCGGTCCGTCCGCGTACACGCCACCGCCGGGTTCCAGCACCACGACCCGATCGATGAACGGTAGCCACGGCTGCACCCGGTGCTCAACGAGAATGCAGCCCGCACCGGTCAGTTCCAGCACAGTCGCGATCGTGCGGCGCACCAGGTCGGCGCCCTCCGGGTCGAGCATGGCGGTGGGTTCGTCGAGCAGCAGCAGGCCCGGATCGAGCGCGAGCACCCCGGCCAGGGCGAGCCGTTGCCGTTCCCCACCGGACAGCCTTCCGGTCGGATGGGCCAGATCATAGGGAAACCCCACGCCTTCCAGGGCTTTCCGCACCCGGGGCCAGATGTCGGACACGGCGTGGTTCTCCAGCCCGAAGGCCACGTCGTCACCGCACCGGGCCAGTACCGTCTGGGCCTGCGGGTCCTGCAGCAGCAGGCCGGTGAGAGCCTGCCCGTCCTGCACGGCTTCCTGCCGCGCCCGACGGGCCTGCACGCCGTCCAGCAGCAGGGCCCCCTCCTCGTCCCCTCCGGTCTCCTCCGGGTCGAGCAGCCCGGCCAGACCCGCGAGCAGGGTGGACTTACCGGCCCCGCTGGCACCGAGCAGCAGCACCCGCTCGCCGGGCTCGACCCGCAGGTCGAGCCCCTGCACCGCCCAGGCCTTGCGGGTGGAGTGCCGCCAGCCCCAGCCCCGCGCCTCGATCAGCGGAGGGCGGGCCTCAGACACGTTCGGCGCTGCGTCCCGAGGCCAGTGGGGCCAGGGTTCCGGTGGCGGCCAGGGCCCGGGTGAGCAGCCACGAACCGATCCCGGCGATCACCACACCCGAAGCCATCGCGATCAGCACGTAGGCCAATTTCCCGGCCGCACCGAGCGTTTCCGGGTAGTAGATGAGGCTGTCGAGCAGGCCGACCGCGACACCGGCCCCGGCCCCGGCGAACAGCGCGGTGGGCAGCCCGTAACGCCGGTAGAGCACGAGGGCGAACACCACCTCGGCCCCCATGCCCTCGACCAGGCCGTACCAGACCGTGGAGAAGCCCCACTCGTTGCCCACCAGCGCGGAGAGCGCCGCCGCGACCAGCTCGGTGTAGACCGCGGCGCCCGGCTTGCGCACCACCAGGGCCCCGAGCACGGCCGGGAACAGCCATACCCCGGCGATGATCGCCGAGGTGGGAGGCACCATCGCGTCCCGCAGCGGGGTGGAGGCAGCGTTCCAGACCGCGAACACCAGGCCGCCCGCGACACCGAGCACGCTGGCGGTGACGATGTCCACGACCCGCCAGCGTCCGGCCCTCGCCGTGGCGGCGGTGATCGCGACGCCGGCCGTGCCCACGAACAGCGCGATCGGCAGTGTCAGGTCGGCCAGTGTCGTGTCGAAGACCGAGACGCCCGCCGGCAGGCCGACCAGGTAGATCACCATCGCCAGCGCGATCGCGGCCAGGGCCGCGTACAGCCGCGGACCGGTCCAGAGAATGTTTCTCATGGGTGTTGCTCCTCCGTCTTCGGAGGGGTGCCGTGACCCGCCGCCGCGCCCCTCCGAAGACGAAGGCACACAGCTCGGCCATGACCGAGAAGCTCGACTCCCTTCGCCGGCATGACCCGGATCAGGTTCGAGGGTCTGCAGTTGCCTGCACTCTCAGCGCCCTGTTGGCGCTCCCCTGTCGCGCTTGTGACGGTACACCTACTGAGTGGTTTCTGTGAGGCCTAGGACTTCCGGCAGGACCCGTGCCACCCTGTGACGGTGATCCTCAGGATGCTGCGCAGCTCCACGACGTCGGGCCACGGGCCGAGCCCACTGGCCCGGTTGCTCGCGCTGCTGGTCCTGCTGAGCATGCTCGGCATCAGCGCCCCGGTGCTCATCCCGGTGGTGCGCTGGGTGATCGCCCTGCTCTGACGCCCCCCTGGCAATGCCCGGGAGCGATCCTTAGGTCAGGATTGACCTGAGTCCCAGTTGAGTCCCAGTACGGACATCCGGCGGTGCGATGAGGAGAACAGCATGAATTCGGTGATGTGGAAGATCCTGTCGGCCGCGTCGGCGATTGCGGCGGCCCAGGCCGCCAACCAGTCGCTCAACATCATCTGGAAGGGCGCAACCGGTGGCCAGCCGCCGACCGTGCCCGAAGACCCGGAGACCACCTGGAAAGAGGCCATCGCCTGGGCCGCGCTGTCCGGCGCGATCATGGGCGTCGCCCGGATGTTCGCCACGCGGCAGGCTGCGGCCTACTACGTGAGGTCCACGGGCAAGATGCCCAAGGCCCTGGTGCGGGACTGACCGGTGATCGACCTGATGGACAGGCCCCTCGTCCTGGACGGGGGTCTGTCCACCGAGCTCGAGAGCCGGGGCCACGACATCTCCGGCACTCTCTGGTCGGCCCAGCTCCTGCTGGACGCCCCCGACGCCGTCGTCGACGCGCACCGGGCCTTTCTCGACGCCGGTGCCGACATCGTCACCACCGCCAGCTACCAGGCCTCGGCCGAGGGTTTCTCTCGCGCGGGAATCCCTTTCGCCACGGGTCAGGAACTGATCCGGCGATCGGTCGAGCTGGCCCGCCGGGCCGTCGAGGAGTCCGGTCGCGAGGCCCTGGTGGCCGGCTCGGTGGGGCCCTACGGTGCGATGCTCGCCAACGGCGCCGAATACACCGGTGACTACGGATCGGTGGGGGTCGACGAACTCCGGGACTTCCACCGTCCCCGGCTCGAGCTCCTGGCCGAGGCCGGCGTCGACGTGCTGGCCGTCGAAACCATTCCCTCCCTCGCCGAGGTGGAGGCCCTGCTCGCCGAGCTGGACCGGCTGGGACACCCGGCGTGGCTCAGCCTCACCACCGACGGCCTGCTCACCCGCCGCGGCGAACCCGCCGGGGAGGCGTTCTCCATGGCCACGTCGGTGTCCTCGGTGATCGCCGTGGGCGTCAACTGCACCGACCCGTCGGGCGTGGGGCTCGCGGTCGACCTGGCCGTCGAGTTCGGCGGTAAACCCGGCGTGGTCTACCCCAACAGCGGTGAGGGCTGGGACGCGGTGCACCGGGCCTGGCTGCCGGCATCACAGGGCCTTCTGCTCGGCGACGTGGACGGCTGGCTGCGCTCGGGCGCCCGCATCGTCGGGGGCTGCTGCCGGGTCACCCCCGACCAGATCCGCTCGATCGCCGACGTGGTGCGCCCCTAGGCCCTTTTCCGGCGGATACCGAACTTCTCCATGAGCACGGTCACGCAGTCACCTGCGCGCCGAGCACGGAACGAACGACCTCCACCTCGCCGGTGATCTCCAGGCACGGGTCGTCGGGCGAGATGCGGTGCCAGAGAGCCAGATAGAGCGCCTCGGCGGGCCCGGTGACCGTGGCGTCGGCCGGCTCGTCCGTCGTGCCGTCGCCGGAGAATACGAACTCCTGCCCGGTCTCGGCCACCACCACGGCCAGCGACTGCGTCAGCGGTGGCATCCGTTCCAGCCGCACCTGCCGGGGGAAGAAAATCCTGCGGACCTCGTCCACCCCGTCGGCCGCGAGCGCGGGATCAATGCGGTTCTCCCGGCCGAGCGCCTGGTGGAGGTCCCACCGATGCATCGTGATCTCGTGTGCCTGCCGCCGCTTCCACCAGCCCGACACCTGCGGTCCGGGCCCGAAGTGCCAGGCCGGGGCGTCGTCCGGCCTCTCCCGCAGCGCCCGCAGCAGGCCGGTGGCCGACTCCCGGTACCAGGCGACCAGCCCGTCCCGGTCGCGCGGCGCGGCGGTGGGCTTCCCGCCCGCGTTGCCCACGACGATCGCGTGGGTGGCCCACTGGTGCACCCCACCGACGTGATCGGCAAGGTCGACGACGGTCCAGCCCGGGCAGGACGGCACCGGCGCCCCCAGGTCGGCGGACTCCAGCACGTCGGCGAACTGTTCGGTGCCGTTCGCGGCGATCCGCAGGAAATCGATCGGGATGACCATCGGGGGCACCAGCCTCACTGTCGGGGAGAGGCATCCTCGCCCATGCGACGGCTCCGCGCCCAGGACTTTCCCCAAGGCCGGAGCCCGGCCCCCCGTGAGGGGGACCGGGCTCCGGTGCTGGTTCAGCTGGTGCTGACTCCTCCTACCTGATCAGAAAGCGGCAACCGTGTAGGTGGCGCTCTTCGAGATGGTGCTGTAGTCCGCGTCGTATTCGCTGGCAAGCGCGGTCAGGAACTGCACCGAGTAAGCACCGGTGGTCAGCGCCGGGGCCTTGCAGCTCAGCGTGGTGTCGGACTCCACCATGACGCTGGTGCAGGTGTCCAGCGAAGCGATCGTGGTGGTTCCGGAGACCAGCGCGGTCCCGGCCGGGAGGAAGGCGATCGAGATGCCGGCCACCTCGCTGAAGGTCCTGCCGCTGAAACCACTACCAGTGATGGTGACCACGTTGCCGGCAGTCCCATTGCCGCTGGTCGGCGAGACGGTGACGACCGGCACGAAGCTGACCGTGTCGGTGGTCATAGCAGAGCCGTAACCGTTGTCCACCTTGATGCTGAAGCCAGTGCCCGCAGCGTGCGCCGGGAGCTTGACCGAGAGCTTGGTGGCGCTGACGTAGGTGGCCGCGGCCTTGACCCCGTCGATGGTGGCGGTGGTGGTCTTGGAGAAGTTGGTGCCGGTCACGACGACCGTGGTGCCGCCGAGAGCAGACGCCTTGGCCACGTTGGTGACGGCACCGGAGATGGTGGTGGCGGTCGCCGGAGCCGCGACGACGAACTTACCGCCGCCCAGAAGGGTCTGGGTGGCCGTGGTGCCGTCGAAGATACAGAGCATCCAGCTACCGGCGGCCACCGCCGGCGAGGTGACCCCGACCTTGGTCTTGGAGACCACGTTGAACGCGGTGGCGGCCGTACCGGCGGTCGCGTCCACACCACACGTGGTGCCGAGGATGAACCTGACCGCCGCGGCCACGTCCGCACCCGTGGAATCCTGGAAGCCAGTACCGGTGACGGTGAGCTGGTTTCCACCCGCCGTCGAACCGGTGGCCGCGGGACTGATCTTGATGGCCGTGCTCGCCGCCTGGGCGATGTTGGCGACGGCCACGGTGCCCGCGATGGCCAGGGCGCCGGCGACGGTCATACTGACGGCCCGCTTGACCGTGAACTTGGGGGTACGCATGCGTGTCTCCTCCGTGAGAGAGCTTCGGGATCCTTCGTGAACCCCACCGAGATGCCTATCGACGCGACCCCGGGGGTTTTAACGACGGAGTCCGGCGCTCACCCGAACAGCTCACCGGATCGACATTCCGTCACCCAGACACTACGGCTCACTACTCTGCGCGACGGCATTAGGGGTGAAAACGGGCATGTCGAAGCCGCCTGTCAGAGCGATGCCGAGAACCTCGGTGCGAGGGCTCAAGCCGCACGGTCACCGGGCACGCCCGGACGGACCTGTGCGCCCCGGACAAAAGACGGCAGGCCGCCCGATGGACGGCCTGCCCGGATGTTGCGGATGCTGCTGGAGTCAGCCAGAAGTCGGCCAGACGTCAGTACAGGGCGCTGATCGGCCCGGTGGCGTCGATGGCCACGCGCCGGCGGCCCGGCCCCTGGATCAGGTTGGTCAGCTGGGCGACGGCGCCGGCGGCCATGGCCGCACCGGAGCTGGCCCCGACCGGCAGCACCTCTTCGAGGGCCGGGCGGATGGCGGCCGGGTCGCCGGTGCTCAGGGCGCCGACGAAACGGATCAGCTGGGGCACCACGGCACCGGCGACAGCCGAGCGCAGCAGGGCGGCGGAGATGGCCGTCGTGCGACCGTCGGCACCCGCCACACCGTCGGCCAGCAGGCGGTGGGCCGTGGAACGCGGGGCCCAGGCAGCCAGCGCGGCCAGGGCACCGACCAGAGCGTCGTCACCGGCGGGTGTCAGCCCCGGGCCGGTACCGAGCAGGGCCTCGAAGGCTTTCTCGGTGTCACCGGAGCGCAGCAGGTCGAGACCCTCGGCGAGGGGCTCCGCGGCAGCTTCCAGCAACTGGTCGAGCAGGGCCGTGGGCAGCAGCTCGGGGGCCGGCGGCGGCATGACCTGCTTGGGCACGGTCGGGTTCCACCAGCGCAGCACCGGCAGCCGGGTGCCGGCCATCGAGACGGCACCGTGGCCGAAGACGATCGGGCCGTGCGACACCGGGTCGCCGTCGACGGAGACCGGCAGCAGATCGGCGACACCGGGCGGCAGCGTCAGGCCGATCGGCAGCTGCACGGCCGCCGGGTCGAGCAGGGCCACCACGGCACCGGGGCGGTAACCCTCGGTCTCGTCCGTCACCGGATCGATCTCCAGATAGACGGCACCGGAGACGATCGCGCTCACCCGCGCCGGTCTCGCAGGACCGGCGAGCAGAGGGAACAGGGTCAGGCTCGCGGCCGTCATTTCTTAACCTCCGAACGTCCGCGAAGTAACCCCACGGACAACAGCACGTCTGAGGAACGCTGCTGAAACTACCGGACGTCGGCGACACATCAGACATCGAAACGTCCCGACGCGCTCAGGCGGTCCGTTGGGAGCACGACGCGCCACGGGCGGCGACCGGACGAATACGCACGAGTACCGGCAGGAAGCCGCTGGTGGCGTCGTTTGTGAGGTTCGCGTTAAAAGCAGACACCGATTGGTGACGAGGAGTCACCCCTCCTCCTACGCTTCGCCGCAGGTAACGACAGGGAGGGGCCACATGGCCATCGGATGGAAGTTGCACGGGGACGGCAAGACGCTGGCACCGGGCGAAGTGGTGGCACCGGACGAGCGGCTGAGCTGGGACCGCACGATCGGTCTCGGGGCCCAGCACGTGGTGGCCATGTTCGGCGCCACGTTCGTGTTCCCGGTGCTGATGGGGCTCAACCCACAGCTCGCGATCATGATGAGCGGCATCGCGACGATCGTGTTCCTGCTGATCGTGCAGAACAAGGTTCCGTCGTACCTCGGCACCAGCGCCTCGTTCGTCGGCGGGGTGGCGGCGATCAGGGCCCAGGGCGGTGACTCCTCCGACGTCACCGGCGCGATCCTGGTCGCCGGCCTGGCGCTGGTCGCGGTCGGCCTGGTGATCCACTTCGCGGGCGCCCAGATCGTCAACGAGATCCTGCCGCCCGCCGTCACGGGTGCGGTGGTGATGCTGATCGGCTTCAACCTGGCCCCGGTGGTCGCGGACACCTACTGGCCGCAGGACCAGTGGGTGGCCCTGCTGGTGATGATCTTCGTGATCGTGCTCAGCGTGGCCGTGGGCGGTTTCATCGGCCGGATCGCGATCTTCCTCGGCCTGGTGTTCGGCTACCTCGTCTCCTGGCTCTTCGACCAGGTGTTCGGGCAGATCACCGCCTTCAACGCGGGCACCGGCGAGGTGGACACGCACTGGCGGGTGGTCTGGGACAGCGTCGAGAGCGCTTCCTGGATCGGGTTCCCGGACAAGACCATGGTCGGCCCGGACGGCCTGGAGGTCGCCGGCTGGCACGCCCCCACCTTCTCGGCCGCGTTCATCCTGCTGGTGCTGCCCTCCGTGATCGCCCTGGTGGCGGAGAACGCCGGACACGTGAAGGCGGTCAGCGAGATGACCGGCGCCGACCTGGACCCGGTGCTCGGCCGGGCGATCGCGGGCGACGGGGTGGGCACCGTGCTGGCGAGCGCGGTGGGCGGTTCCCCCACCACCACCTACGCCGAGAACATCGGCGTGATGGCCGCGACCCGCGTCTACTCCACGGCGGCGTACTTCGTGGCCGCGATCGTCGCGATCCTGTTCGGTCTCTGCCCCAAGTTCGGCGCGCTGGTCTCGTCCGTACCCGGTGGCGTGCTCGGCGGCATCACCGTGGTGCTCTACGGCATGGTCGGCCTGCTCGGCGCCAAGATCTGGATCGAGAGCAAGGTCGACTTCGGCAACCCGATCAACCTGGTGCCCCTGGCCGCCGGGCTGATCGTGGCGATCGGCAACGTGAGCCTGAAGGTCACCGACGACTTCTCGCTCTCCGGGATCGCGCTGGGCACGATCATCGCGGTGGCGGGCTGGCACCTGGCCCGGGCGGTGGCTCCGGCCCATCTCAAGGAACAGCTGAAGGCCAGCCGAGTCTGATCGGTCCGACGAGGTTCGGGTGGTGGAAGGCAGTGTTCTGTCACCACCCGAGCACGTCGACATCAGGCTCGGACGGAGAGGGTCGAGCGGGCCCGCACGGCGATCAGCGGGATGCTCGCGAACTGAACACCCGGAACCGCAGCCCGGTGCCGGGGGCCGCCTGAGCCGCCCGGTCAAGACTCCGGCGGGTCACCACTCCGATCACCGGATAGCCGCCGGTGACCGGGTGGTCGTTGAGAAACAGCACGGGCAGCCCGTTCCCGGGCACCTGAAGACTGCCCGTGGCCGTGCCCTCGGACGGTAGTTCGCCGGGACGGGCCCGTTCCAGCGGGGAGCCTTCCAGTCTCAGTGCCACCCGGTTGCTGGTCGGGGAGACCTTCCAGAGCGTACGGACGAGGGTCACCAGGGCCGCTTCGGTGAACCAGTCCGCCCGGGGCCCGGGCATCACGTCGAGCACCGGGTCGCGGAGAATGCCCGGCGGGGCGACGAAATCGACCGGCGGCACCTCACCCGGAGGGCCGACCGGTAGCCCGGAGCCCTCGGTCAGGACCGGGGGACCCAACCCACTGAGAACGTCGGTGGAACGGCTGCCGAGCACGGCGTCCACCATCAGCCCACCCGAAAAGGCGATGTACGAGCGCAACCCGGCCGTGATCGCACCGATCTCGAGCGTCTGTCCGGGGCGCACGCGCACCGCCGCGTCGAAGGCGGCGGGCCGGCCGTCGACCAGCACCGGTGCCGGGGCCCCGGTGACCGCGACCGTGACCGGAGCCGTCCCCTCCCACCGCAGCCGCGGACCGCGCAGGGTGGTCTCCAGGACCGCCGCCCCGGCCGGGTTGCCGACCAGCCGGTTGGCCAGGCGGAACGAGAACCGGTCGAGCGCACCGGACGACGGCACGCCCAGATGCGCGTGACCGGGGCGGCCGTCGTCCTGGATCGTGGTGAACAGACCCGGGTCAAGCACGTGGAACATCAAACGACCGGCCGGAATCGAACGGTCATGCCGGGACGGATCACGGCCGGCGGATCCGCCTTCTCGTCCCACAGGCGCGCTGTGGTGCTCCCGATCAGCCGCCACCCGCCCGGACTCCGGCGCGGATAGACGGCGGTGAACTGGTCGGCGAGCGCCACGGATCCGCCCCGCACGCCCGACCGGGGCTCGGACCGCCGGGGCACCCGCAACTGCTCGGGCACACCGGTGAGGTAGACGAAGCCAGGTGCGAAACCGCTCAGAGCAGCGTGGAAATCGGTTCCGGTGTGGATCTCGACGACCTCCCGCACACTGAGCCCGGTCAGGGAAGCCACCTCTTCCAGATCGGGGCCGTCGTAGCGCACGTCGAGGGTGATGATGCCGGTGTCGGCCGCGGCCTCGACGGGTTCCTGCTCGATCTCGGCCAGCAGCACCCGGAAGAGGGGGTAGGGCATGGGGTCCGCCAGCACGACGAGCACCGTGGACAGACCCGGCACGACGTCGACCAGCTGGATGCGCCGTCGCCCGGCCATGGTCCGCAGTCCCTGGGCGACCAGGGCGGGGTCGGCCTGGGGCACGTCGATGAGATAGCCGGACTCCCCCGCCGGCCAGGCGATCAGCGACGTGCTCGGGACAGTGCTGGGCACAGCTGACATCACAGGTTCCCCGATCCGGAGGCGTTGCGCGGCTCCTTCGAAGGCGCGCAGCGGACATTGATCGTGACACCGGTGGAAGCAGTCAAGAATCGATAACGGAATCTGGGTCTTAGCTGTGTGAACATCAGATCAATTCTGCCGCTGTAACCCGATATTGCCCTTTAGTTCCTGGATCCCCACACAGTCAGTGGATAGCTTGCCCACATGAAGCCCCTCATCAAGCGGAGAGGCGGGCTCACCGCGGCAGTCGCCGCGAGCACCGTCGCAGCAGCCCTGTTCGCGCTGCCGTCCTCACCTGCCCAGGCCAGCGACGTGGCTGCGGCGAAGTCGAAGCCCAAGGCCGACAAGACCGTCGACCTTCAGATCCTCAGTTTCAACGATTATCACGGCAACCTCGAACCGCCGACCGGCACCGACGGCACCGTGACCACCACGACGGGCTCGGTCCTGGCCGGTGGGGCGGAGTACCTCACCAATGAGCTCCGCACCCTGCGCAAGGGTCAGAAGAACACGCTGACCGTCGCCGCCGGTGACCTCATCGGCGCCTCACCCTCCATGTCCGGCCTGTTCAAGGACGAGCCGAGCATCGAGACCCTGAACAACATGGACGTCGACGTCTCCAGCGTCGGCAACCACGAGTTCGACGAGGGTGTGACCGAACTGCTGCGCATGCAGTACGGCGGTTGCCACCCGACCGAGGGCTGTTTCGACACGGACGGCTACAGCGGAGCCGACTTCCAGTACCTGGCGGCCAACGTCGAGTACAAGGACGGCGTCAAGGTCACCAAGCCGAAGAAGGCCAAGAACTACGGCGACTGGTTCAAGGCCCGGACCGGCCGCACCGTGCTGCCCCCGACCTCGATCAAGAAGGTCGACGGCGTCAAGGTCGGCTTCATCGGCATGACCCTCGAGGGCACGACCGAACTGGTCGCCCCGGCCGGTGTCAAGGACGTCCAGTTCAACGACGAGGTCGTCTCCGCCAACCTGGCCGCCAAGGACCTTCGCAAGAAGGGTGTCGAGGCGATCGTGGTGCTGCTGCACGAGGGCGGCATCCCGCCCACCGGCGCCACCTACGACTTCGACTGCAACTCCGGTAGTTCCGCCGGTATCTCGGGCCCGATCGTGAACATCGCGAAGACGCTCGACTCGAGCATCGACCTGGTGGTCTCCGGTCACACGCACAACTCCTACAACTGCACCATCCCGGACCCGAAGGGCAACCCGCGTCTGGTCACCAGCGACCTGTCCTACGGCCGCACGGTCACCGAGACCAACCTGAAGATCAGCAAGAAGACGAAGGACGTCATCCGCACCCAGTCGACGTCGAAGAACGTCCTGGTCGAGCGCACCCAGGCCAAGGCCGCGGACCAGACCAAGGCCATCGCCAAGTGGAGCGCCCTGGCGGCACCCATCGCCAACAAGGTGATCGGCGAGATCACCGCTGACATCAAGCGCAGCGTCAGCCGCGACGGTGAGTCCAGCCTCGGCGACCTGATCGCCGACGCCCAGCTCTCCGCCACCCAGGCCGCCGGCGATGGTGGCTCGCAGATCGCGTTCATGAACCCCGGTGGCGTGCGGACCGACCTGACCTACGCCAGCGGTGTCGCTAACGAGGGCGACGGCAAGGTCACCTACGGCGAGTCGTTCGCCGTGCAGCCGTTCGGCAACCTGCTGGTCTCGATGGACGTGACCGGCGCACAGATCGACACCATGCTCGAGCAGCAGTGGACGACGCAGACCGACGGCAGCCTCAAGTTCCTGCACATGGGCGTCTCGGACGGCTTCACCTACAGCTACTCCAAGTCGGCTGCGGTCGGCAGCAAGGTGAACGCGTCGACCATCAAGCTGGACGGCACGGTCATCAACCCGACCAGCACCTACCGGATCACGGTCAACTCGTTCCTGGCCGACGGTGGTGACGGTTTCCTCGTTCTCAAGGAAGGCACCAACCGGATCGGTGGCGGCGTCGACCTGGACGCCTTCAACACCTACCTCACCGCCAACTCCCCGGTGACCGGCCCGACCCCGAACCGCGTCACCGCGCTCGACTGATCCACCACTGAACGCGCAGCGCCCCCGGTGACCTCCCACGGTCGCCGGGGGCGCTGTCTCGTTTCCTGGCCGATTTCCTGGTCGAGAAAGGACAGGGAACGCAGGTCAGCGCGGCTCGGCGGGGCGTCCGGGGGATGCGCCCTCACCGAGGGCGCGCTGCATCCAGGCGACGGAGAGCCACTCGCCCTTCTTGAAGCCGACGTTCTCGTGGAACCCGACCTGCTTGAAGCCCAATGCCTCGTGCAGCCCGACACTCGGCCCGTTCGGCATCGAGATCACGGCCATGGCCTGCCGGTAGCCGCGCTTCTCCAGGCGCCCCAGCAGCTCCTCGTACAGGGCCCGGCCGCCGCCCCGGCGACGACTGTCCCGGGCCATGTAGATGCTGACCTCACAGGCCCAGCGGTAGGCCGGGCGCACCCCGAGCTTGTTGGCGTAGGCGTAACCGGCCACCGCCCCGTCCACCTCGAGCACCAGCCAGGCGTGACGCACCATGGCGTCGGCGATCCTCCCGGCCATCTCCTCCGCGGTCGGGGGCATGGCCTCGAAGCTGATGGTGGTCTCACGGACATAGGGCTCGTAGATCTCCGCGCAGGCGGCAGCGTCCGCAAGTCGTGCGTCACGGATCACGTGGTCTGTGGTCACATAGGGGAAGATATTGCTCACGAGCACCTGGTGTCTCTGGTCGGTGACCAACCTGTCACCTGGAATCGCTCAGTCATCCCTTCCGTACCTGACCGGCTTGGGGGAAATATCCAGTGATGACCGATACGCACCATCGGGCGAGGTTCCTCGTCCCTGCCGTTGCTCTCGCCCTGGCTGCCATGAGCGGCTGCGCGAGTCCTACCAGTATCGCGGTCGCCCCGACCGTGGCCACGGCCGAACCGGCGGCGCAGGTCGCCGCGGTCACACCGCTCACCGTCGCCGCGGCCATCTCGCAGCAGACCGGCAGCAGCCAGACCGTCCGGGGTTACGTGGTGGGTGAGCCCACCGCCACCAGCACGGTCAAACGCAGTGGTTTCACCGGCGACACCGCCATCGCCCTGGCCGACTCGGCGAGCGAGACCGACACCGGCGACATGCTTTACGTGCAGGTGACGAGCGCCTACCGCAGCGCGTACGGACTGAAGACCAACCCGGGCCTCCTCGGCACCCGGCTCGACGTCACCGGCTCCCTGAGCGCCTACTTCTCCCACCCCGGGCTGAAGTCACCCACGGCGATCAGCGCGTCCGGGGTCACCCCGACGACCACTCCCCCGACCGCCACCCCGACCACGACGTCCCCACCCTCGTCCGGCATCGGCGACTACTACGACGACGCCGTGGGCAAGACCGGCAACAGCCTGCACACGGCACTGCACCAGATCATCTCCACCGACGTGCAGAAGCTGTCCTACGACCAGGTCTGGGACGCGCTGAAGGTCACCGACCAGGACCCGAAGAACTCCGGCAACGTGATCCTGCTGTACAGCGGCACGAGCCGGTCCAAGAGCCTGAACGGCGGCGACGCCGACGACTGGAACCGCGAGCACGTCTGGGCCAAGTCGCACGGAGACTTCGGCACCGCCACCGGCCCGGGCACCGACCTGCACCATCTGCGCCCGGAAGACGTCACGGTGAACTCCGACCGCAGTAACAAGGACTTCGACGACGGCGGGTCCGAATCCGACGAGGCGCCGGGCAACTTCACCGACTCCGACTCGTGGGAACCGCGCGACGCGGTGAAGGGCGACGTGGCCCGGATGATCTTCTACATGGCCGTGCGGTACGACGGCGGTGACGGTTTCTCCGACCTGACGCTCGACGAGAACACCTCCGGCGGAACAGCTCCCCGCTTCGGCAAGCTCTCGACCCTGCTGGAGTGGAACGCGCAAGACCCGCCGGACAGCTTCGAGCAGAACCGCAACAACGCCATCTACGAACAGTTCCAGAACAACCGCAACCCGTTCATCGACCACCCGGAGTGGGTGGACGCGGTTTTCGGCTGACGGAAGAAACCTCGCCCCGGATTCCGACCCGACCCTAAGATCTTCTTATGGCAACGGTTTTCACCACTTCCGGCGGCATCGACATCAGCTATACCAGTACCGGCTCCGGGCCGGTACTGGTGTTGCTGCATGGCATGGGCGAGGGCGGGGTGAGCTGGGAGCCTTTGCTCCCGGCCTTCGAGCAGGCCCATCGCGTGATCAATGTGACGCTGCGTGGCCACTCCCCGAGTGCCTGGCCCACCGAGTACAGCTATCGCGCCATGTTCGACGACGTCGCCGAACTGCTGGACTCGCTCGGCCTACACGGCAGCACCGTGCTCGGCCACTCACTGGGTGGCATGGTGGCGTTCCGGCTCGCGGTCGAGCGACCCGACCTGGTCGGCCGCCTGGTGGTGGAAGACGTGGCCCCGGGCCCGCCGTTCGCGCCGCGCGAGATACCCGACCGGCCCGAGGGCGACCTGCCGTTCGACTGGGAGATGCTTCTGCAGATGCGCCAGCAGATCACCGCCGGCGACCTCGAGCTGCGCGAGCGGCTGTCCTCGGTCACGGCGCCCACACTGATCATCGGCGGTGGCGAGACCAGTCACGTGTCCCAGGAGCTGCTCGCCGAAGCGGTGGCCCGCATCCCCGACGCGGAGCTGATCACCCTCGGGGGCGGCCACAGCGTGCACGACAGCCTTCCCACACAGTTCACCGAGACGGTACTGACCTGGCTGGGCGACCGATAGAGCTTCTTTTGACAGGTTCAAAACAAGGCGTACAGTGATGGTCATGACGGATCCGACAGTGCTCCTGCGGGGCGCAGGCCTTCGCAGCACCGCACCTCGCCGGGCCGTACTGGAGGCGCTGCTCACCCGCCCGCACGCCACGGTCACCGACCTGTCGCAGGCGGTGGAGGGGCAGCTCTCCAACCAGACCATCTACAACGCCCTGGATGATCTGGCAACGTCCGGTCTGGTCCGTCGGATCGAACCGGCCGGATCGCCCACCCGCTACGAGACGCGTGTGGGCGACAACCATCACCACCTGGTCTGCCGCTCGTGCGGCACGGTCGTCGATGTCGACTGCCACACCGGCGAGGCCCCCTGCCTCCGGCCGGCGTCGCACCCGGGCTTCGCGCACGTCGACGAGGCCGAGCTGATCTGGTGGGGAATGTGCACCGCATGCGAAGAAAAGAGGTCCGCACCATGACCGAGACGCTGAACACCCAGAACAGCGGTTTCCACGCCTCCCACTTCCTGGCCGACAACCTCCAGCGGGTCCTGGTCGACCTGGTGGCCCTGCACCTCTACGGCAAGCAGGCCCACTGGAACATCGTCGGTAAGAACTTCCGCGACCTACACCTCCAGCTCGACGAGCTGGTCGACGTGGCGCGCGAGCACAGCGACACGATCGCCGAGCGCCTGCGCGCCCTCGGCGTACTGCCCGATGCCGGGCCGAAAGCCGTTGCCGCGCAGTCCACACTGACCGACTTCGGCACCGGCGAGGTGAACACGGCCGACGCCGTCGACCGCATCACCGGGCTGATCGGCGAGGCCGCCGCCACGGTGCGCGCGGTGCACGACGACGTGGACTCCGAAGACCCGACCACGGCCGACCTCCTGCACGCGGTCCTGCACGACCTGGAGAAGCAGGCCTGGCTGATCAGGTCCGAGAACCGCTGATCCCGGCCGCCACACCCAGCCGGCGGAAGGCCTCGGCCAGTTCCGGCAGCTGGGTGTGCGCGTTCAGCCCGCTCGGGTTGGGCGCCACCCAGACATCGGCGTCGTGCAGTTTCTCCGGCTGCCGGCCGATCTTCGCCTTCGGTGCCGCGAAAGCCACGCGGTAGGCCGTAATCCCGAGGAAAGCAACCACCTTCGGCCGGGCCCGGGCCACCAGATCGTCCAGCCGCCGGGCCCCTTCGAGAAGCTCTTCCGGCCGTAGCTCGTCGGCCCGCGCCGTGGTGCGGTGAGCCATGTTCGAGATGCCGAGGCCGCGATCGATCAGGTGCTGCCGGTCGGCCTCCGCATACCCCGCCGAGGCGTCGATCAGCCGGTCGGTGAGGCCGGAACGGTACAGCGCCGGGTAGAACCGGTTGCCCCGGCGGGCGAAGTGGGCCTGCACGGCAGCGGTCCACAGCCCTGGATTGATGCCGACGAACAGCAGCTTCAGACCCGGGCCGAGCAGATCGGGAACCGTGGTGTCGCGGTACGACTCCAGCTGCTCACGCGAAAATGACACTCTGCCCGAATCCGCCGCCACACCTGCACTCTAGGACCTTGTTCTAGAAGCTGTTCGGGCCGAACCGCAGGACGGCGACGAACAGGGCCAGCAGCCCGAGCACCAAGGACGGCACCGCACCGGACGTCTCACCACGGCGCAGGTGCACGACCACGGCACCGGCCATGGTCAGGGCCAGCCCGGCGGCCGCGAGCGGCGTGAGCACCGGGGCGATGTCCAGCGCGGCGGGCAGGATCAGCCCGATCGCACCCAGCACCTCGACGGCGCCGATCAGCTTCACCTGGGTGTCGGTGAAGCTCTCCGCCCAGCCCATGCCGCCCTCGATGATCTGAGACCTCGACCGGGCCACCTTCATCGCGCCGGCCGCGGCGAATGCTGCGGCCAGCAGTCCCGCGATCACCCACAGAACTACGTTCATCACTGCACTCCTCGGTTAGCCAACTTGACTCTTCAAGTGAAGCTAGTGGGCAATGACTTGAAGGGTCAAGTCATGAAACTGGCCTAGGCTGAGTTCATGAGCGACCCCGCCCCCGAGCCCCGCTGGCTCGACGACGAAGAGCGGGCCGCCTGGCGCGCCATGGCCGGCATCGTCTTCGGGCTCCCGGCCGCCCTCGACACCCAGCTCCAGCGCGACGCCGGTATCACCCACTTCGAGTACACGGTGATGGCGGCCCTGTCCGAGACTCAGGGGCGCACCCTGCGCATGAGTTACCTGGCGATCCTGGCCAACGGCTCCCTGTCCCGGCTGTCGCACGTGGTGAAGCGGCTGGAACGGCAGGGCTGGGTCGAGCGGGCCCCCGACCCGACCGACGGCCGGTACACCACGGCCACGCTGACCGAGACGGGCTGGGAGAAGGTCGTGGCCACCGCGCCCGGGCACGTCGAGGCCGTGCGGCAGCTGGTGCTCGATCCGCTGTCGAAGAGCCAGGTACGGCAGATGCGCGAGATCGGCACGCGGATCTCCCACGGCCTGAGCCCGGAGGGATCGTGCGCCGCCTGGCCCTCACCCACCGACGACGCATGATCACGGAAGTGAAAGCGGCCGGTTTTCCTGGTCGCCGCACCGGGTCGCCGCACTAGTCTGACCGGGAACTGTCGGCATCCGACGAAAGGCCTGCATCCTTGGCGAAACGCGCGCCCCGGATGCTCGCGGCGATCGTCCTGCCCGCGCTGGTCGCCGGCCTGCTGGCGGCGCTGCGGCATCCTCGCGTTGTCTACACCTCGGATTCCACTGCGCAGCAGTCCATCGTGCGCACCTGGCTGGACGTGGGCCACGGCGTCACGCACCTGCCGGCCGACACCTGGCTGTTCAAGTTCCCGCTCTACCTGGTGATCGAGCAGCTCGCCCTCGACCCGACCACGAAACTGCTGATCGCGGTACTGGTGCTGACGGCCGCGACGTTCGCGCTGCTCGGCGCCGGGGCGATGCTGCTCGCGCCGCGGGCCCGCTGGTACGAACTGGCCGGGCCGCTGCTCTTCCTGGCTGCGATGAACGGCGGCATCGGCTCCAACCGCAACCTCTCGAACTACCGCAACATCGAGCTCGGCCTCTGCTTCCTGCTGCTGGCCCTGGCGGCCAGGTATCTGGACGGCCGCGGCTCCCTCCGGAAGCAGTGCCGTTGGGCCGGGCCGGTCACCCTGGGCCTGACCCTGTTCTGGTTCGACGACCCGTACTTCCAGGTGCTCATGGCCGCGCCGCTGATGGTGCTGGCCCTGGCCTGGTTCCTGCTGCGCACCCGGAACCCTCGCCTGCTCGCCCTGGCCGGCTGCCTGCTCGTCTCGTTCCTGCTGTTACCGCTGCTGCAGTGGGGCGTCGGGGTGTTCGGCCTGGAGATCGACCACACCCAGCAGCTCTCCCCCACCCTCGCATCGGTGTCGTCCGGCCTGCGTCAGTTCGCCTACGACACCGCCACCCAGGCCGGGGTCGAGCGCTGGCGCGGCGCCCCCGCCCTGCTGATCGCCGCCGACGTGCTCACCGTGCTGGTTCTCGCCCTGCTGGTGGCCGGGTCGGTGATCGGCGCGGTGTGGTTCTGGCGCTCCCGCGAGCTCGTCCCGTTCGCGGTCGCGGTGAACTGGCCGCTGGCCTTCCTCGGCACGCTCGTGCAGGAGGGGCATCCCAGCCGTTACCTGATCCTGGCGCCCTACGGTCTCGTCGTCACCGCGGTGATCCTGCTGCCCCGCCTGCGTGAGCGAGCGCCCGCCCGGGTGGGCCTCCCCCGCTCCCTGGTGGTCGTCCTCAGTGCTACTGCCCTGGTGACCACCGCCTGGGGCGCCGCCTCGGCGCTCGAGGTGAACCGGCGTCCTTCGAACGCCCTGATCGCCCAGAGCCAATTGATGGACGAGGTGGCCACCACCGGCGTCCTCAAGGGTTTCGCTCCCTACTGGTACGGCAACGTCACCAGTTACCTGACCGGGGGCGGACGCACCGTCTACGAGCTGAAGTGCACGCACGGCGAGATGAAGACCCGCTCGTGGGTGAGCGACACGGCGCGGCTGACCCGGCCCGCGCAGCGCTCGTTCCTGATCTGGGTGCCGGACTACTACGAGCCGCACGGCTGTACGGAAGCCGCCTGGAACGCCGTTCTCGGCGAACCCGCCCAGGTGAGCACTCTGGACGACGGCGTGCAGGTGCGGGTGTACGACTACGACATCGGCCAGCTCTGGGAGTCCGTACCCGACGGGCTCAGGCGCTCTTGAGCATTCCTGAGTTTCCGGCCGGGGTTCCGGAGCTCTTGACCTCCGCCACCTTCTGCTCGGCCGCCTCGATGGCCCCCTCGCCCAGTTCCTGGGCCGACCCGACGAACTCGCCGTCCACGGTGGGGGTGGAGTCCTCGTCCACCACGTCACCGATCACGCAGGTGACGTTGTCAGGGGCGCCGGCCTTGAGCGCGAGCGCGATCAGCCGGTCGATGGCCTTGCCCGCGTGCTTGGTACTCGCCAGCGTCTTCTGGATGGCCTCACCGGCCACGTAGTCGCTGAGCCCGTCGCTGCACAGCAGGTAGCGGTCGCCGGGCACGGCCTCGTGCAGGGAGACCTCGGCCGTACCGCCGTCGTCACCGCCGCGCAGCACCCGCAGCAGCACGCTGCGCTGGGGGTGCTGGGGGATCAGCTTGGGGTCGAGCCAGCCCTTGTCGGCGAGCATCTGCACGTAGGTGTCGTCGTGCGTCAGCTGGATCATCTCCCGGTTGCGCAGGACGTAGGCCCGGGAGTCGCCGATGTTGGTCAGGGCGATCGTGTCGTGGTGGATGAGCATCGCGGTGAGCGTGGTGCCCATCCCGCCCAGAGCCGCGTTGTTCTCGATGGCCCGGGCGAGGCGCTGGTCGGCGAACTCGACCGCGCCCACGATGTCGCGCTCCGGCCCGAACAACGAGAGGTGGTCGTCGAGATAGGCGACGGTACGGGCCACGATGGCGCTGGCGACCTCGCCGAAGTCGTGGCCGCCCATGCCGTCGGCCACGAGGAACAGTCGTCGGCCGATGAAGCCGGAGTCCTCGTTGTTCGTACGCCGCAACCCGGGATGCGTCTTGACGCACGCACGAATTCGCAGCGTCATGACGCCTCCGCTCACTCTGCGATCTTGCCGGTGAAGATTACTGTTCAACTGCAGCTGGGGCTAGGGTCCAGATACAACCCAAACGGTAGGTAACGCCACAAGCCACGGTGCCGTTCTTGACGTATTCCCTCACGATCTTCCGCAGATGACACGTTTTTCTGCACATTTCTTAGCAGAGGGCGACCCTCGCGGCACGTCGCGCCGCGTCGCCCGGACCCTTGGAGATGCTGTGAAGTCGAGAAGACGGACCGATCGTTCTGGCCCGAGGAATACCTCGGCGTAACCCGAGTTACCATCGATGTGTCGCCAGAAGCGACCGTCCTCCAGCACCGGGCGCTGACGCACGTGGCCGACCCGGGCCTCACCGTGCGTCCATCGACATCTGGTCGCTGCTACGGCCCTGCCCCGGGACCGCGCGACCGTAGACGCATGAGAGAAGACTTTCACCCATGACACAGCTCCGGTCGGCCACCTCGACCAGCGGTCGCAACATGGCGGGAGCGCGGGCGCTCTGGCGTGCGACCGGTATGACCGACAACGACTTCGGCAAGCCGATCGTGGCCATCGCCAACTCGTTCACCGAGTTCGTGCCCGGCCACGTGCACCTTCGTAACGTGGGCCAGATCGTCGCGGAGTCGATCCAGGAGGCCGGGGCGGTCTCCAAGGAGTTCAACACCATCGCCGTGGACGACGGCATCGCGATGGGCCACGGCGGCATGCTCTACTCACTGCCCAGCCGTGAGCTGATCGCCGACGCGGTCGAGTACATGGTCAACGCGCACTGCGCCGACGCCCTGGTCTGCATCTCCAACTGCGACAAGATCACTCCGGGCATGCTGCTTGCGGCCCTGCGCCTCAACATCCCCACCGTGTTCGTCTCCGGTGGCCCGATGGAGGCCGGCAAGACCACGGCCATCGAGGGCATCGTGCACTCCAAGCTCGACCTGGTCGACGCCATGGTCGCGGCCGCCGACCCGAACATCAGCGACGACCAGCTCGACGTGATCGAGCGCTCGGCCTGCCCCACCTGCGGTTCCTGCTCGGGCATGTTCACTGCCAACTCGATGAACTGCCTGACCGAGGCGATGGGCCTGTCGCTGCCCGGCAACGGTTCCACGCTGGCCACCCACGAGGCCCGGCGCCAGCTGTTCAAGGACGCCGGCACCGTGGTCGTCGACCTGGCCAACCGCTACTACGGCAAGGACGACGAGTCCGTGCTGCCGCGCAACGTGGCCAGCCGCTCGTCCTTCGAGAACGCCGTGGCCCTGGACGTGGCGATGGGCGGTTCGACCAACACGGTGCTGCACCTGCTGGCCGCCGCCCGCGAGGCCGAGATGGACTTCACCGTCTCCGACATCGACGCGATCTCCCGCAAGGTGCCCTGCCTGTCCAAGGTCGCGCCGAACTCGCCGAAGTTCCACATGGAAGACGTGCACCGGGCCGGCGGCATCCCCGCCATCCTCGGTGAGCTGAACCGTGGCGGACTGCTGCACACCGACGTGAAGCCGGTGCACAGCGCGGACATGAAGACCTGGCTCGACGAGTGGGACATCCGCGGTGGCTCGCCCTCACCGAGGGCTCTGGAGCTGTTCAAGGCCGCGCCCGGTGGCGTGCGCACGGTCGAGCCGTTCTCCACCCAGAACGAGTGGAGCTCGCTCGACACCGACGCGACCGAGGGCTGCATCCGCGACATCGAGCACGCCTACACGGTCGACGGTGGCCTGGCCATCCTCTTCGGCAACCTGGCTCCCGACGGTTGCGTGGTCAAGACCGCCGGGGTGCCCGAGGCGGTCTGGAAGTTCACCGGCAGGGCCATCGTCTTCGAGAGCCAGGAAGCGGCCGTCGACGGCATCCTCGGCAAGAAGGTCGTCGAGGGCGACGTCGTCGTCATCCGCTACGAGGGCCCCAAGGGCGGCCCGGGCATGCAGGAGATGCTCTACCCCACGTCGTTCCTGAAAGGCCGCGGCCTGGGCCAGAAATGCGCCCTCATCACCGACGGCCGCTTTTCCGGTGGCACGAGTGGCCTTTCCATCGGCCACATCTCGCCCGAGGCGGCCGGTGGCGGCCTGATCGCCCTGGTCGAAGACGGCGACCCGATCTCCATCGACATCCCGAACCGCCAGATCTCGCTGGACGTCGACGAACTCGTGCTCGACCAGCGCCGTACGGCCCAGGAGAAGCGCGACAAGCCCTACTCCCCGACCGACCGCCGGCGCCCGGTCTCGGCCGCTCTGCGCGCCTACGCCTCCATGGCCACCGCAGCCTCGGACGGTGCGTACCGGCGGGTGCCGGAGTAGGAACGACCGATAAAGCCTACGGAAGTGGTCTGCCACCTGGTGGCAGACCACTTCCGTGCTTTGGACCGGCGCCGAATTCAAGACTGTCGGACCCTGCACGCATACTTACACCATCGGACAAAACGGCCGCCTTGGGGCAGACGCGGACTTTGGGGTGAAAGTTGAGGTTATCCCTTCCACCTGGGCCGACCGTGAGGGCTCACCGTCCGACAGCGATTCCAGCCACGATGCCTCCGGGTTGTCCGGGAGCCACAGCTGCCAGTTCTCCGGGGGCGGGGGCCAGGACGGGTCGGGCCGCCAGCCGACCGGGGGTGCCCAGTCGGTCGGCGGGGCGGTCCAGTTCGGGAGTGGGCTGTAGCGCCTCGTCCACAGATTGCCGCCATCGTGACTTTACTGATCAATGTGACCCCCCGTGGTGCTCTCTCTCGCCACCAACCGGTATCCCGCCTTCAGATCGACGCCGGGCACCGGTTCTTTGCTGCCGATCCGGATCACCAGTCGCTCCACCGCCAGCCGGGCGATCTCGCGTTTGTCCGGGGAGATGGTGCTGATCGTGGGCCGGTTGTAGCGGCCGTCTTCGATGTCGTCGTACCCGATCACCGCGATGTCTTCCGGCACCCGAAACCCGCGCGCGAGAGCGGTGTGGATCGCCCCCGACGCCACCAGATCGCTGTAACAGAACACCGCATCCGGCGGGTTATCCAGCATCAGAAGGGCTTTCATGGCATCGGCGCCGTCCACCCGGTTGAAGCGCGGGGTCCCGACGATCAGCGATTCGTCGACCTCCAGACCGGCCTCGGCGTGAGCGGCCCGAAAACCCGCCGTGCGCCGCTGCGCCGCCTCGCCCGTCGGGTAGGGCTGGTCGCCGATCGCGGCGATGCGACGACGCCCCAGTGAGATCAGGTGCCGCACCGCCTCGGTCGAGGCCGCCACGTCGTCGATGCCGACATGGTCGAAATTGGCCGCAGACGTGCGTTCTCCGATCACGACCAGGGGAAGTGCCGGGTCACGATTCGAAAGGTCTTGCTGGGAAAGACCCAATGGGCTGTAGATCATGCCGTCGAACAGGCTGCGGTGCGAATGCGTTCCGATCAGCTGACCTTCGTGCTCGCGGTCACCGTCGGACTGGTCGATGAGCACGTTGTAGCCGGCCTGCCGGGCCGCCGGGATGATGGCCTGCAACAGCTCGGCGAAGTACGGCGTGTCGATGTAGGGCACCACGACGACGATCTGACCCGACCGGCCGGTGGCCAGGTGCCGGGCCAGCACGTTGGGCCGGTAGCCGAGCTGGGCGATGGCCTGCTCCACCTTCAGCCGGGTCGACTCGGTGACGCGGGCGTAGCCGTTGACCACGTTCGACACCGTGCGCGGGGACACCCCGGCCACATCGGCTACGTCACGCAGTGTTGCCTCTTTCATGGGCACCCTCTCACCTAGGCGGGGCCCACGCACCCGCACCGCCCATCGTATTTCCGTCAGATCAACCCTTGTCACCCCGATATGGCGCGGGCATACTCCTTTGCAGCGCTGCAATGGGACTTGGACCACATAAGACACACGCAGCCCGGAAGCCCTCACCGGCCCGGGCCAACTGCCCCATGCGTGACTTTACGTAGTCCCAGGCGGCACCACCCCATGTCATGACCAAAGGAGGCATCGACATGCGCTTCGGCAAACCATCAGTCATCGTCACCGGCCTGATCGCCACGATCGGCCTGACCGCGTGCGGAGGTGGAAGTGACGGCGGTTCGTCCGCCTCGTCCACCAAGTGCACCAACAAGATCGTTCACGCCGACGCCAAGCAGGTCTCGGTCTGGGCCTGGTACCCGAACATGGCCAGGGTCGTGGACAACTTCAACAACCAGCACACCGACGTGCAGGTGTGCTGGTCGAACGCGGGTCAGGGCCAACCCCAGTACGACAAGTTCCAGACCGCGATCGCGGCCAAGAAGGGCGCGCCGGACGTGATCATGCTCGAGGCCGAGCAGCTCACCGGCTTCGAGATCCAGGACGCTCTGGTGGATCTTGCACCGCTCGGCGCCGACAAGGTGAAGGGCAACTTCAGCGAGGGCGCCTGGAAGGACGTGTCGCAGGGCGGCGCGGTCTATGCGATCCCGATCGACGGCGGCCCGATGGCCATGATCTATCGCAAGGACATCTTCGACAAGTACGACATCGAGCCGCCCAAGACCTGGGCGGAGTACGCCGAGGCGGCCCAGAAACTGAAGGACGCGGGTGGTCCGGCCTTCGGGGACATCGGCAGCAACGTGCAGGCGCTGGTCACCGCACTGATGATCCAGAAGGGCGCACAGCCCTTCCAGTACGACCTCACCGACAAGCTGAACATCGGCATCAAGCTGGACGACCAGGCGACCAAGGACGTCCTCAATTACTGGGGTGACCTGGTGAAGAAAGGCCTGGTCGGCAAGGAGGACCAGTTCACCACCGACTACATCTCCGGTGTGGTCGGTGGCAAGTACGCCACCTATGTCTCGGCCGCCTGGGCGCCCGGTTACCTGACGGGCCAGGGCGTGGGCGAGGGTGAGGACGCCGGCCAGTTCGCGGTCGCGGAACTGCCGCAGTGGGACGAGAGCAACCCGGTCTCGGTGAACTGGGGCGGCTCGACCTTCGCGGTCACCTCGCAGGCCAAGGACAAGGCCGCCGCGGCCGAGGTGGCGATGGGGCTCTACGCCGACGACGACTCGCTGGAAGACGGCTGGAAGACCCAGACCATCTTCCCGCTGAACCAGAACGTGCTGAAGTCGGACGAGTTCGTCAACGCCAAGGTGGAATTCTTCGGCGGCCAGACCGCGAACAAGGACATCTACGTCCCGGCCGAGAACGCCTACGCCGGCGCCACGTACAGCCCCTTCACGGTCTACTACTACGCTCAGCTACAGGCCCAGCTGGTGAAGCTCTTCGCCGGCGAGACCACCGGTGACCAGGCGGCGGCCGATCTGCAGAAGCAGCTCGTGGAGTACGCCAAGAGCCAAGGTTTCACCGTGCGATGACCGTCATCACCGCGAAAGGCTCCCCGGCTACCCGGGTGCCCACATCGTCCAAACGTAGACGCTTTCGCCGGGACCAGATCGGCTGGCTGTTCGTCCTGCCCTTCCTGGTGGTCTTCCTGACCTTCCTGGTGGCGCCTCTGCTCTACGCCGGATACCTGAGCCTTTACACCAAGGGCCTGGCCACCGGCACCACCTTCGCCGGGTTCGACAACTACACCCGGGCGTTCAGTGACCCGGCGTTCCGCAAGGGCCTCTGGCTGGTGGTCCGGTTCAGCCTGGTGGTGATCCCGCTGCAGATCGGGGTGGCGCTGGTCGCCGCCCTGCTGCTGGACGAGATCACCGGTCGGCTGGCCAGTTTCAGCCGGCTGATGATCTTCCTGCCGTACGCCGTGCCGGCTGTGATCGGAGCCCTGATGTGGGGCTTCCTCTACAGCCCGAGCTTCGGCCCGATGGAGCAGATCGCCTCGTTGTTCAACGTGCAGGCACCGTTCCTGCTCAGTCAGGGCAACATCTTCTACGGTCTGCTGAACATCGTCACCTGGCAGTGGTCCGGCTACTACATGATCATCATCTACGCGGCCCTGAAGAGCATCGACTCCTCGCTCTACGAGGCGGCGCGGCTCGACGGCGCCAACGCCCGGCAGATCGCCCTGCGGATCAAGGTTCCGCTGGTCACGTCGGCACTCGTGCTGATCCTGATCTTCTCGCTGATCGGCACCCTGCAGTTCTTCACCGAACCGCAGATCGTCAGCCCGATCGCGAACGGCTCGGTGACACCGGAGTTCACGCCGAACATCTACGCGTTCAACCTGGCCTTCCGGTACGCGCAGTTCAACTACGCCTCGGCCATCTCGTTCTCGCTCGGGTTCGTGGTGTTCCTGGCGGTGGCGATCTTCACCTTCGCCACCCGTAAGCGAGGAGGGCTGTTCACATGAGCAAGCCTCGTCACGTCGGTGCGAAACTCATTCTGCTGGCCCTGGTCTGCTACTTCCTGCTGCCGGTCTGGTGGCTGCTGGTGGCCAGCACGAAGAACGCGCAGGGTCTGTTCTCCGGATCCGGTGCGCTCTGGTTCGACGGGTTCCACCTGTTCGGCAACCTGGGCGACCTGTTCACCTACAACAACGGCGAATACCTGCGCTGGCTGTGGAACTCGGTGCTCTACGCCGGGGTCGGCGGGATCGGGTGCACGATCGTCTCGGTACTCGCCGGCTACGGCTTCGCGATGTACCGGTTCACCGGACGCAACCTGGTTTTCGCGGCGGTGCTCGGGTCGGTCATGGTTCCGCTCACCGCCCTGGTGATCCCGACGTTCGTGATGATGTCGAACGCCGGGCTCACCGACACCATCTGGGCGGTGATCCTGCCGTCGCTGCTCAGCCCGTTCGCGGTGTACCTGATGCGGGTCTACACGGCCGGGTCGATCCCCGAGGAACTGGTCGACGCCGCGCGTATCGACGGGGCCGGTGAGCTGCGGATCTTCCTGCAGGTCGCGCTGCCCCTGATGCGCCCGGGGGTGGTCACCGTGATGCTGCTGAGCGTCGTCGCCACCTGGAACAACTATTTCCTGCCCCTGACCATGCTCTCCAGCTCCAAGCTGTACCCGCTGACCGTCGGCATCGGCCTGTGGGAACAACTGGCCGCCTCCAACAACGGTGGCGGGCAGTCACTCTGGAACCTCATCATCGTCGGTTCACTGGTCTCGGTCCTCCCGCTCGTGCTCGCCTTCCTGACCCTGCAGCGTTACTGGCAGGGCGGCCTGACGGTGGGAAGCCTCAAGTGACCCTGACTCGGCTACACAACGGGAGAAAACCTGTGCTCTCCGCCTCGTTCCGGCTCGATCCGGCCTTCACTGTCGCTCCCGTCTCCCGTCGCACGTTCGGCTCGTTCGTCGAGCACATGGGCCGCTGCGTCTACACCGGCATCTACGAGCCGGGCCATCCGACGGCAGACGGTGACGGCTTCCGGGAAGACGTGCTGGCCCTCACCCGTGAACTCGGGGTCTCCCTGGTGCGTTATCCCGGAGGCAATTTCGTCTCCGGTTACCGCTGGGAAGACGGCATCGGCCCGGTCTCGGAGCGCCCGGTCCGAAGAGATCTCGCCTGGCACAGCCTGGAGACGAACGAGGTCGGCATCGACGAGTTCGTGAAGTGGGCGGACAAGGCCGGGGTGGAGGTGATGTACGCGCTGAACCTGGGCACCCGGGGTGTGCAGGAGGCTCTCGACGCACACGAGTACATCAACCAGCCCGACCGCACCCACCTCGCCGAGCTGCGGCGGGCCAACGGCAGCGAGAAGCCGTACGGGATCCGGATGTTCTGCCTGGGCAACGAACTCGACGGTCCCTGGCAGACCGGGCACAAGACCGCGGCGGAGTACGGCCGGCTCGCGGCCGAGACCGCCCGGGCCCTGCGCTCGGCCGACGCGGACCTCGAGCTGGTCGCTGTGGGCAGTTCCAGTTCGTCCATGCCGACGTTCGCGGCCTGGGAGGCGGAGGTGCTGGAGCACACCTACGACGCCGTCGACTACATCTCGGCCCACGCGTACTACGAGCCGCTCAACGGGGATGTCGCGAGTTTCCTGGCCTCGGCCGTCGACATGGACCACTTCGTCGACAGCGTGGTCGCCACCGCGGACAGCGTGGGCGCCAAGCTGAAGAGCAAGAAGCGGATCATGGTGTCGTTCGATGAGTGGAACGTCTGGCGCCAAAGCGATTTCGAGGCAAGCCTGGGCAATCTGTCGTCGGAGTGGCGGATCGCCCCGCGGGTGATCGAAGACCGGTACGACGTCACCGACGCCGTGGTGGTGGGTAACCTGCTCATCTCCCTGCTCCGGCACAGCGATCGGGTCACGGCGGCCTGCCAGGCACAACTGGTCAACGTGATCGCGCCGATCCGCAGTGAACCGGACGGTCCGGCCTGGCGGCAGACGATCTTCCATCCGTTCGCGATCACCTCCCGACTGGCCCGGGGCAAGGTGCTGCGGGTGGAGCCGCACGGGCCGGTGTACGAGACAGCCCGGTTCGGTGAGGTGCCGGTGATCGACGCGGTGGCCACCCATGACGAGGAGGCCGGTGAGATCAGTGTGTTCGTGGTGAACCGGTCTCAGGACGAGGCGGTCACCCTGTCGGTGCCACTGGGGAGTTTCGAGCAGGGGACGTTCACGGTCGCCGAGGCGTGGACGCTCACCGACGATGATCTGTCTGCCTCCAACACGGCGGACGATCCGGATCGGGTGGTGCCGGTGGCGGCCGAGGGAGTGGTGGTGGAAGACGGTGAGCTCCGGCTGGCCCTCCCCGCGGTCTCCTGGAGCGCGATCCGGGTCACCCTGCAATAGTTTTTCCGAGCAACCATCTTTCGGTTCGCGGTGTGACGGTGTGACCTGGGACGCCCCTGCGTGCTTCCCCGGAACCACCTGTGTACGGACAGCGTTGGGCCTTGCAGTTGCCCCATCCCTGCCCTGACCACACCGCGAACCGGAAGGCCCCTCGTCTCTATGGACGTCTCTACCTCGACCTGGCTCATCACCTCGGTGGTCCTCGTCGCCGTACTCGCCCTGGACGTGTTCGTCATCGGGCGGAACGTGCACGAACCGTCCATGAAAGAGGCCGGGGCCTTCGTGGCCACGTTCGTCGCCCTGGCGATCGTCTTCGGTCTGGGCGTCTGGGCCACCGCCGGCTCGCGCTACGCCGGCGAGTTCTTCGCCGGCTGGCTGACCGAGTACAGCCTGTCGATCGACAACCTGTTCATCTTCCTGATCATCATGGGCAAGCTCGCGGTGCCGCGGCACCTCCAGCAGTACGCCCTGACGATCGGCATCATCCTCGCCCTGATCTTCCGGGCGATCTTCATCGCCGTGGGTGCGGCCGCGATCAGCCGCTTCTCCTGGGTCTTCTTCATCTTCGGCGCATTCCTCATCTACACCGCGATCAACCTGGTGAAGGAGTACCGCAAGCACGACGAAGACGAGGAACCGGTCGACAACGCGCTCATGCGCCTGGTCAAGCGCCGTCTTCCCTCGGTGAACGAGTTCCACGGCCGTTCGCTGACCGTCTCGCAGGCCGGCAAGCGGATGATCACCCCGATGTTCTTCGTGATCGTCGCGCTGGGCAGCACCGACCTGCTCTTCGCCCTCGACTCGATCCCCGCCATCTACGGCCTCACCGAAGAGCCGTACCTGGTCTTCACCGCGAACGTGTTCGCGCTGATGGGCCTGCGCCAGCTGTACTTCCTCATCGGTGGCCTGCTGCAGAAGCTCATCTACCTGTCGCTCGGCCTCTCGGTGATCCTGGCCTTCATCGGCGTGAAGCTCGTGCTGCACGCGATGCACACCTACCACTGGGCCGACTGGGCCCCCTTCGACGGCGAGATCCCGATCTGGCTCTCCCTCACCGTCATCATCGGCACCCTGGTCAT
The DNA here is from genome assembly GCF_030269305.1 of Kineosporia sp. NBRC 101731. NCBI lineage: Bacteria > Bacillati > Actinomycetota > Actinomycetes > Kineosporiales > Kineosporiaceae > Kineosporia > Kineosporia sp. NBRC 101731. Next base: position 481,950 of record NZ_BSTC01000001.1, on the reverse strand, counting down.
CACCACCGTGGCCAGCCTGATCGTGTCGAGCCGCCGGGCCGACCCCGACCAGGACGCCGTCTCCGGGGCGGACCGCCGGGCCGTGTAAGCCCTTCAGCAAACCGAAAGCGCTCTCCCAGCCGCGGGCGGACGGCTGGGAGAGCGCTTTTTGGTGTCCGAACGATCAGGAGATCGGCATGACCCGAGCGATCTTGATGTAGTTCGTGGTGGCGCCGGCAGCCGCGTAGGCCGCGCTGCCGTCCTTGAACTCCTTGAAGGACATGTAGTCGTGGTCCTTCACGTTGATCGTCAGCGTCGAGCCGATGGTGGCACCGGTCGAGCGGCTGAGCACCTTGGCCTTGGTCTTGGTGCCGGAACCCCAGGTCAGCAGCATCTTGCTCTTGCTGTACCGCACCAGGTGCGGGTGCTGGGTCGCGACGCCGGGTTTCACCGTCTTGTTGGCCGCGCCGGTGGTGAAGCGGGAGATCTTGACCGCGTTGCCCTGGCTCCAGGCCGTCCAGTAACCCGTGCCGGCCAGCACCAGGTCGCCACCGAACAGCGTGCCGTCACACTTGCTCGCCGCGACCGTTCGATACGGATTCGGTTGGGCGATGCGGCAGTCGTTGTCCGTGGCACAGACCATCACGAACTTCTTCTTCGTCGGGTCGTAGATGATCCGCGAGGTCCACGCATGACTGCAACCGACGTCCACACTCTTGCTCTTGACGATATTGCCGGCGTTGTTGACCACCTGCATGCGGTCACCCTCGTGGACGTCGACGCAGTTGCCGTTCTTCACGGTGATCGCGGTGCCGAAGTAGGCGGCGTAGTTCGTGCCGTCGTAGGCCAGCCGGCCGTGGTGCTGGTACCACCAGGCGAAGCGGGCGCCGCTGGTGTAGCCCTTGCGAGCGCTGGTCAGGTTCGTGACCTGCTGGTCCCAGACCTGCTTGCCGCTGGTGTTGAACCGGATCATGTGGATGGTGTTGCAGGGGCTGGACGCGCCGCCGCAGAGCGGGCCGGTGCCGCAGCTGCCCTTCTTGGTGATCAGCAGCACGCCACCCTTGGCGTCGGCCGAGACGTCTTGCAGGTCGATGCCCGCGAAGCTGGTGGCCTTGCCGATGAGCTTGTCGGCGCAGCTGAGCTGCTGCAGGTAGACCCGGTCGTTCGTGCTGACCCAGGCCAGCCAGGAGCGGCCGTTGGGCGCCGAGGCGATGGCCATCGGCAGCACCTCGGTGTCACCCTCGCCGCCGTAACCCTTCACCTTGTTCGGCAGCTTGATGTTGCTGATCCGGGTCTTCGCGGTCTTCGACGCCGTGCGCGTGCACGTGGTCGCCGCGGTGGTCACGGTCGTCTCGTTCGTCTCGGTCGTCTCGGCGGAGGACGACGTGGTCGCCTTGGCCGCGGTGGTGGTCGCGGCGGTGGTAGTCGTCTTCTCGGCTGCCGCCTCAGCGGTGGTGGACGTGCTCGTCGTGCTCTTCGCGGCGGTCTCGGTCGTGGTGGCCGCAGCGGTCGGCTGTTCGGCATTCGCCGACTGGAGCGCGACGGTGGTGCCGGCAATGGCCAGAACCACCGCGCTGAGACTCAGGACCGCGAGGCGCCAGGAGGGAACCCTCCGGCCACCGCCCGGGGTGGAGGTTTTCTGCATGGCGGCATGATCTTGGACCGTGCCTTAAGCCCAACTGGGGCCCCACCTAAATTCGGGCATACGTCCGAATCCAGGTGGGGGCAACCCGTGGTGGGACAGTGACTCAGAGAATCTCGTACGTGGGGTCGCCCTCGTACACCGTCCACCGCAACGGCGGATCGAGGTCCAGGTTGCCCTCGATCAGAAACTTGCGCTGCATGGTGTCGACGCGGCCGGTTTCGGAGTGCGCCTCCTCCGTCTGCATCGCCGCCTTACGGGCATCGAGAAACGCATTTAGATAAGCGGTTTCGTCGCCACCGGCGGCGGGGGTCCTGGCCTTCTCCAGGGCGGTGGCCCGGATGCCGCCGAAGCTCACCGCATCGTCGCCCGGGCCGTGCATGACCATGGCGTCGTAGTAGGCGAACTGACCCAGTGCCCGCAGGCCGTCCTTCGTGGCCTGTGCCACGGCCGGGTCGAAGTAGACCCGGTCCCGCTCACTGTTCTGGGCCTCCTGGAAGGCCACGACCTGGGCCTCCGCCGTCCAGGCGGTGACGAAGCCACTACCGAGACCGGTGTGCGAGTCGGTACCGTCCACCGCGCGCAGCGCCGGCAGGTACTTCGCCAGGCCGTTGACCGGGTGATCGGCGGTGTACTGCTCGACCAGTTCGAGCATGTCGTGCGTGCCCGAGGTGAACCCGATGATGCCGCCGGTGTAGCCGCGGCCGTCGTCGATGTCCTCGATGTACCCGTACTGCGCCTTCCAGTCCAGCGAGGAGTTCTCGGCGCTGGAGACCAGCTGCATCGCGATCTCCTTCTTCGCCGCCGAGTCCAGGTCCTGGGCCGCTTGAGTTGTCGCTGTGGCTGTGGCCGTGGCTGTGGCACTGGCCGTTGGCCGGGGACGGTGCTTGGCCGCGGGCGTCGCCTGGGCGGGTGACACCACGGCGGTCGTGATGCCGGCGGCGAGCGCCGTCGCGGCGACACCACCGACCAGCAGGACTCCGGCCTTTGCTCTCAGGGTGAGCATGCTTGGCCCTTCTCTTCGGATGGGTCTGACGGGCCAGCACGCTAGGGGCGGCCGTCTTAAGCGCAACTGGAATTCGGGTCAAGCCCGGCCCATCCACCTCCTTCGGCACCGGAATGCGTACGTACACGAAGGGTATTCGGTTCACACACGATCGGGGGCGGAGTGGTGTTCCTTCTCCTCGGCGCCGCCGCCCAGGCAGCCGGGGCCGCCGGGCGCATTCCAGCTGTGGCTGGGCTCTTCATGGTGATTCTGGGGATTTTCGTCGCCTTCTGAGCGCCTGCCCCTTCTTCACATTCGTGATCATGCAGAACCTCCCCGGGGAGGTTCTGCATGATCACGAACAAGAAGGTGCCTAGGGAACGAGGGTCACCCGGCCGAAGGAGGCCCGGCTCTCGATGTAGCGGTGGGCCTCGGCTGCCTCGGACAGCGCGAACGTACGGTCCAGAACGACTTTCAGCTCACCCGCGGCGATCCGGGCGATCAGGCGCTCGATCACGCCGCGCACCCGCTCAGCCTCGAACGGCCTTGCCCCGCCCAGGAAAACGCCGTTGAGTGTGGCGTTCTTGGCCATCAGGCCGTCCAGCCGGGGCCGTTCCGGGTCGCGAGCCACGTTGCCGATCCAGCTGATCCGCCCGCGGAAGGCCAGGGAGGCGACACTGATCTCGAGGGTGCGGCCGCCGACCGGGTCGAGCACCAGGTCGACACCACGACCGTCGGTGAGACTCTTGATCTTCGCGACCACGTCGTCCGTACGGTAGTTGATGCCGTGGTCGAGGCCGTACTCCTTCAGGCGCGCCAGCTTGTCGTCGCTGCCGGCCGTCCCGATGACCGCGGCTCCGGCCGCCTTGGCCAGCTGCACGGCGGCCAGGCCCACGCCGCTGCCGGCGGCCTGGATCAGCACGGTCTCCCCGGCCTGCAGCCGGCCGACGCCGAAGAGGCAGTCGTCGGCGGTGGCGAACTCGACCGGGATGGCCGAGGCGATCTTCGGGTCCATGTCGTCGGGCACGATGAAGACGTTGCCCGCCGACGTCGCGACCAGCTCGGCGTGGGAGCCGGAATTGACCATGGCGACGGCCTTCTGGCCTTCCTTCACGGTGGTCACCTCCGATCCGACGGCGATGATGGTGCCCGCGGCCTGGTAACCCCCGACGTGCGGGGTGGCCGGCAGCGGGCTCAGCTGCCGGTGCAGCAGGTCACCGCCCTGCACACCCACGGCCTCGACCCGCAGCAGCACCCCGTCCGGGGTGGGGGTGGGGTCCGGGACGTCTTCGTAACGCAGGACCTCGGGGCCCCCGTTCTCGTAGTACACAGCGGCTTTCATGGTGGTTCCTTTGCGGTGGATCAGCTCTGGGCGAGGGTGGGGTAGTCGGTGTAGCCGTGCGCGCCGGGGGTGTAGAAGGTGCTCGGGTCCGGGGCGTTCTCACCGGTGTCCTGGCTCCAGCGGGCCACCAGGTCGGGGTTGGCGATCACGGCCCGGCCGACGGCGACGGCCTCGGCGAGCCCTTCCTCGAGGTGGGAGATCGCCTCCTGGCGCGTGGTGTTGACCGAGAAGCCGGTGTTGACGATGACCGGTGTCTGCACCACCTTGCGGAACTGCTGCACGAGTGCCCCGGCCGGGTCGATGTGCAGGATGTCGACGAAGGCGAGACCCAGCGGCGCCAGGCCCTCGGCCAGGGCGGTGTAGGTGGCGGAGAGGTCGTTGGAGTCGCTCTCCACGACGCCCTGGATGTTGTGCTCCGGCGAGATGCGCAGACCGGTGCGCTCGGCACCGATGGCAGCCGCGACCGCGGTGAGGATCTCGATGGGAAGCCGGGCGCGGTTGGCCGGGGAGCCGCCGTACTCGTCGGTGCGGAGGTTCGAGGTCGGGCCGAGGAACTGGTGCACGAGATAGCCGTTGGCGCTGTGGATCTCGACACCGTCCAGACCCGCCTCGATGGCGTTGCGGGCCGCGGTGACGAACCCGTCGACGATGCCCTGGATCTCGTCCCGGGTCAGGGCGGTCGGCACCGGCAGCTCGGCCTTGGCCCCGCCGGTGATCCGGATCTCTCCCGGCGCGGCCACCGCACTGGGCGCGACCGTGCGACCGGTGCCGGTGATCGCGGGGTGCGAGATGCGCCCACCGTGCATGATCTGCATGACGATGGAGCCGCCGTCCGCGTGCACGGCGTCGGCCACCCGGCGCCAGCCCGCGATCTGCTCGGCAGTCTCGATGCCGGGCTGCCCGAGCCAGGTACGCCCCTCCAGGATCGGGAAGGTGCCCTCGGTGATGATCAGGCCGAGGGACGCGCGCTGGCGGTAGTACTCGACGTGCAGATCGGTCGGCACCCCGTCGTCCTGGGTGCGCTGGCGCGTCAGCGGCGCCATCACCAGGCGGTTACGCAGCTCCAGCGCGCCCAGGGTGACCGGGGTGAACAGCTTCACGGATTCCGACGTCACGGTCTCTTCCTTGCTCTGGTTTCTCGGGACGCGACCTCATCGGCACGTCAGTACTTCAGGGACTCTAACCCGAAGTGGTACCGAGTAGCAGGTTGGTACCAGGTACGCTGCTGCTTGTGAGTGAGACGTCGGAAAAGCGCTCCCTGCGAGACCGGACCCGGCTGGCCATGCGCGACGAGGTCAGCACCATCGCCACGCGCCTGTTCGCCGAGCAGGGCTGCACCAACACCACGGTCGAGCAGATCGCCGCCGAGGCCGGGCTGTCCCGCACCACGTTCTTCCGCTACTTCGGCACCAAGGAAGACGTGGTGCTCACCTGGATCGCCGATCTCGGCCCCCAGTTGGCCGAGGCCTTCTCCGCCCGTCCCACCACGGAACCGCCGTGGCATTCGCTACGCCGCTCGTTCGACGTCCTGCTCCAGATCAACGCCGACGCCCCGCAGAAGTCTCTGGACTTCGAGCGGATGCTCGAGGCCAACCCGACGATGCGCACGCGACGCCGGGAGAAGCAGCACGAGTGGGAGAAACTGCTGCGTCCCGTGGTCGCCGCCCGGCTACCCGGAGAGGTGCCGGCCGACCAGGACCCCCGCCCCCGCGCCCTGGTCGCCTCGGCCGTGGAGTGCTGGAACGCCGCCCTCGACACCTGGCGCACGTGCGACGGGGCAGTTTCCCGCGAAGTGCTGCTCGACCGGGCCATGGACACGTTGCCGGGGTAAGAAGTTCCATGGCACACCGACCCGCTACGGTCGGCACAACCAGACTGGGGAAGATCCGTGCGCTGTGACCGCACGAATGTTCCCCGATGTCCTTGCGACTCGAGCCCCGCCCCACCTCCTGCGTCCGCACGCGCCTGTGCGGAGCACAGACCTGGACCACGCTGGGACTGCGGGGTTGATGGGGAGTCAGGACGTGGTATCAGAAGGTGAGCCGCGAGATATGGGTGATTGGCTCGGCTTGGCTCCCTGCGCTTCACCGATAGGCGAGCAGCACGTGTTCCCACTGCTCCGTAGGGCAACGCGGGTGATCCGCCGGGCTGAGCCCGGCGGTTGCGACCGCGAAGCCGGCGCCTTGATGCACTCAGAGATCGATCCGAGGCCATCGACTCAAGCGCTCTGCGACAGGGCCTCAATCGCTGACCGTCCGTCTCGCGCGGATCCTTCGCCACAAGCCGCAGGACTGTCGACGTCACGGGTAAGCGCCCTAACTCCCGGTGGAAGCTAGCTGGTCGGTCAGAGGTGCACCTCGAAAGCTGTGGGTGCTCTGCCCAGCACCGCCCAACGAAAACGACCCCGATCAATGCGTTTCCGCAGATCAGGGCCGTTCTCGTCGCTGTCTCAACGAGTGCGCCCGAAGGGATTCGAACCCCTAACCTTCTGATCCGTAGTCAGATGCTCTATCCGTTGAGCTACGGGCGCTTGCTCCCTGGGGAGCGGTATCTACCTTAGCGGTTCTTCGACTGAAGTACGAAATCGGTTAACGGCCTGGCCGCGCGACCACCTGATCCATCCCCATTCGTCACCCTCCGTGGCGAATCTCAGCACGCCCAGCCGTCCCCGTTCGAGTCCAGGCGGTAGATGTCCTCCCCCACCACGCGCGCCCGCCGGCTCAGGAAGGCCGGGCCGTCGCCGCCGCTGCCCTCGCAGTCCACGTCCATGGCGATGGGCACGCAGGCCCGGGCGTAGTTCGGGTCGCACTCCCGGTCGGTCCGGTCCGGCTTCGACTCGTCCTCGTCCCCTCGTCCACTGCTCGTCCAGTCGGGACGATGGGTGAGGCCGGTGCCCGAGGACGGGGTCCGGTCGCCCCGGTTCGCCCTCGGCTTCTGCGCCGTGGCGGTGGTGGTGGGGTTCTTGTCCGGCGTCTTCTTCCCGGGCTTCTGATCGGTCCGGGACGCGCTGGGTGCGGTCGTCGCGCTCACTCCCGCCTTGAGCTTGCCCTCGCCGGTCTTGGTGGTGGCCCGGGTGTCGTCGGACATGCTCACCAGGCCGTGTGGACCCTTCTGGCCGGTCAGCAACGGCGGGTCGGCCAGCGTCACCTGCTCGTCCAGTGGGTTCACGGCCTCCAGCACCCCGCGACCCAGCCCTAAGCCACCCAGTCCGATCAGCACGACCATGGGCACCATCAGGGCCTTCCTGGTGTACCAGGGCAGCCTCGGGGAGCAGTGCGCTCCCATGGCGGGCTCGCGGAAGCGGCCCGGGGCGTCGGCGACGTGGGCGGGGCCGCGGCGGAACGAGCGGTCGGCCGGGTCGAGGTCGAGGTGCGGCACGTCCTGGCCGGGAAAACCGTAGAAGCGGTCCAGCCAGTCCGACGGGTCGCTGGGGCCAGAGGTCACGTAGGACGAGGCGGCCCAGGTCAGCGAGCCGAGGTCCTGTTCGGGCAGGTAGCCGTCATCGGAGAAACCCGAGGCCTGGACCTCGCGTAGCCACTCCGAGCGTTCGGCCCACCGCGAGGGATCGACCGGGACGTCGAGCCCGACCGATGCGTCCAGGTCGGATCGGGCCCACCCCCGTGGGACCCGAGCCGGGGCGACCTCGTCCGCATCGGACGGACCCCAACCGGACCCACCCGAGTCGTGATCGGCGTCCTCCATCTGGTCCTCGACGAAGTACTGCCACCCGAACGGCGGGGTGGGCCACTGCGGATCGGGCTGCCACCGTCGCGGCGGAACCCAGCCGTCGGGTGGGGTCGGCCAGCCTGGTGGCGAGTTGAATTGGCGTCCCATACTCAGCACGGTACGAACCAGACAAGCCGGACGCTCCACTGCAATCCAAAGAACAGCCCTTCACCCCGGGCTCAACTGGACCGTTTGGCCCATGCGTCACACGAGTGCCCCAAGAGGAAGGACCGGGGAGGTTTGACTCCCCGGCCCCTCGATGCGGAAGACCTCAGACGGCGACCCGGTCCGGCCGGTCGTTCGCCGAAATATCTACGGCAGAGGTATTTTCGCCACCGTGGACCGACGGGGTGCCGTGGTCGTCCACGAGAGACTGCTCGTTGAAAGGATTCTCACCGCGGAAGGTACGCAGCGCGGTCTCCTTGTCGAACTCACCGACCCAGTGACCGATGATGACCGTGGCCACGGCGTTACCGGCGAAGTTGGTGACGGCGCGGGCCTCGGACATGAACCGGTCGATGCCCACGATCAGGCCGACCCCGTCGACCAGGTCGGGGCGGTGTGACTGCAGACCGCCGGCGAGTGTCGCGATGCCGGCGCCGGTGACGCCCGCGGCGCCCTTCGAGGCGATGATCATGAAGCCCAGCAGGGCGAACTGCTCACCGATGCTCAGCGGGTCGCCCAGCGCTTCGGCGATGAACAGCGAGGCCATGGTCAGGTAGATGGCCGTGCCGTCCAGGTTGAACGAGTAGCCGGTGGGCACGGTGATGCCGACGACTGGCTTCGAGATCCCCAGGTGCTCCATCTTGGCAATGAGCCGCGGCAGGGCGGACTCGGACGACGAGGTGGAGACGATCAGCAGGAACTCGCGGCCCAGGTACTTCAGCAGCGAGAAGATGCTGATGCCGGTGGTGACCTTGAGCAGGGTGCCCAGGAAGAGGAACACGAAGATCGCACAGGTGATGTAGAAGGCGATCATGATGCGGGCCAGGCTGACCAGGGCGTCCGTACCGGTCGCGCCGACCACGGCGGCGATGGCTCCGAAGGCACCGACCGGCGCCAGCCACATGATCATGCTGAGGATCCGGAAGACGAGCTTCTGGACGACGCCCACGGCGTTCAGCACCGACTGACCGGCTGAGCCCATCTGCTGCACCGCGAAGCCCACGAGCAACGCCACGAGCAGGGTCTGGAGCACCTCACCCTCGGTCAGGGCCGAGACGATCGTGGTGGGGATGATGCCCAGGATGAAGTCGGTGGTCGACTCGGCCGCGGTGTCACCGGCGGCCTCGGCGCCGGAACCCTCCAGACCGCTCAGGTCGAGCCCGGAGCCCGGGTGCAGGAAGTTACCGACCACCAGGCCGACGAGCAGGGCGATGGTCGACATGGTCAGGAAGTAGGCGAGGGTCAGGCCACCCACCTTGCCGACCTTGGCCGCCTCGCGAATCGAGCCGACACCCAGAACGATCGTGCAGAAGATGATCGGCGAGATCATCATCTTGATCAGCGCCACGAAACCGGTGCCCAGCGGCTTGAGTTCCTTGCCGAGGTCCGGGAACACCAGGCCGACGATCGCGCCGGCCACCACGGCCGCGATCACGGCGATGTAGAGGAAGTGCGTGCGGTCCCGCTTGACGGGCGGTGGTTGCTGCGCGGTGGGTGCATGGGTGTCGGACATGGCCGCCTCCTGCGTCGTCGAATGAGGTGTCGTGCGCCGGCGCATCTGTGAACTGCGCCACTCAGGGCAGGTTGCCCGCCCATCCGGCGCTGGTCGCGCTTTCGTTCATTGAGTAACCGGCCGGGATCGGCAGACTGTGCCCATGGACCCCAGGCACTGGAGCGTGGCCCGGCAGGCTTTCGGCCTCGTCGTGGCCGCCGTCGTGCTGTTGGTCGGCACCACGGTGGTGGCCGCCTACGTCCAGACCCGCGATCGCGTCCGCGACGCCACGGCCCACGAGATGCTGGCCCTGGCGCGCACCATCGCCACCACCCCGAGCGTGACGTCCGCGCTGACCGGTGACGATCCGTCGGCCGAGCTCCAGCCCTACACCGAGCGACTCCGGCAGGCCACGAACACCGACTTCATCACGGTGATGACCCCCTCCGGCATCCGCTACACCCACACCAACCCGGAGCTGATCGGAAAGCCCTTCCTCGGCCACACCGAGCAGGCGCGCGCCGGGCAGGCCTTCACCGAGACCTACACCGGCACCCTCGGCCCCTCGGTGCGCGCGGTGGCACCGATCAAGAACGCCGGTGACCAGGTGATCGCCCTGGTCGCGGTCGGCGTCACGATCGACAACGTCGGCGAGCTGACCCAGCGACAGCTGCCCCCACTGTTCATCGTGGGCGGTCTGGTGCTGATCGCCGGGGCCGGCGCTGCCTACGGTCTCGGCTGGCGGCTCAAACAGCAGACGCTGGGCCTGGGCCAGGCCGAGCTGCGGCAGATGTTCGAGTTCTACGAGGGCGTGCTGCACGCCGTGCGCGAGGGCCTGCTCATCGTCGACACCGCCGGGCACCTGCAGCTCATGAACGACGAGGCCATGCGCCTGCTCCACCTCGACCAGACCGCGATCGGCCGGCGCCTGGCCGACCTCCCCCTACCCGAGAGCCTCAGCGCGAGTCTGAGCGAGACGATGAGCCGCGGCGACACCCAGGTCGACGAACTGCAGCTGACCCGCGAGGGTGTGCTCGTGGTCAGCCAGTCCCCCGCCCGGTGGAACGGCCGCATCCTCGGCAGCGTCGTCACCCTTCGCGACCATACCGACCTGGTGGCCCTGGCCGACGAACTCAGCCAGACCCGGAGCCTGACCGAGTCGCTGCGCTCCCAGGCGCACGAGTCGGCGAACCGGCTGCACTCGGTCATCACCATGATCGAACTGGGCGAGACCGACCGGGCCCTGGAGTTCGCCACCTCCGAGCTGGCCGACGTGCAGGAACTCACCGACCGGGTGATCGGGCAGGCCCAGGAACCCGTGGTGGCTGCTCTCCTGCTGGGCAAGGCGGCCGAGGCCACCGAACGCGGCATCCGGCTGGAGTTCCCCACCGACCTGGAGGTGCCCGACGGCGTCCTCCCTTCCCGCGATCTTCTCACCGTGCTCGGCAATCTGATCGACAACGCTTTCGAGGCAACCCTTTCCGACCCGACCACGCCGGCCGGCGAGCGTCGGGTCGCGGTGGCCGCGAACGTCCACCATTCATCCAGAATTGAGGACGACGCGGGCACCTCCGAACTGCGGCTACGGGTTTCCAACTCCGGGCCACCGGTGGCGGACCCGGAACGGATCTTCGAGCGCGGCTGGTCGACGAAGCAGGTGGACGAGGCCGGTGCCCGGTTCGGTCTGAACGGCACCGAGACCAGGTCGGGCCGCGGCCTCGGGCTCGCGCTGGTGCGCCAGGCGGTCGAGCGGAATGCCGGCACCATCTCGTTGTACCGCGACGATGCGCTCGGCGAAACAGTTTTCGAGGTAAGGCTGCCCCTGACATGAGTGACGCCCCGATCCGCACCCTGGTGGTGGAGGACGACGAACTCGCTGCCCGTGCCCACGCCGAGTACGTGCGCCGCCTGCCCCGGTTCTCCGTCGTCGGCGTGGCCCGCACCGGCGCCGCGGCCCTGCACGAGGTCACGCACCAGCGCGTCGATCTCGTGCTCCTGGACATGAATCTGCCCGACCTGCACGGCCTCGAGGTACATCGGATCATGCGGGCCCGGGGCGTGGATGCCGACGTCATCGCCGTCACCTCGGCCCGCGACCTGGCCATCGTGCGCGGTGCCGTGGCGAACGGCGTGGCCCAGTACCTGCTGAAACCCTTCACCTTCGCCACCCTGCGCGACCGCCTGACCAGCTACGCCGACTTCCGCGCCCAGGTCACCTCGGTCGCGGGCGACGAGATCGACCAACGCGAGGTAGATCGCATGCTCGGCGACCTGCGCGGCGGATCCTCGGAACAGCAACTCCCGAAGGGCATGAGCGCCGACTCCCTGGAACGCGTGATCGGCACCTTGCGCTCGAGCGACGGCGCCATCACCGCCATGGTGGCGGCGGAGGCTGTGGGTATGTCCCGCGTCGGGGTCCGCCGATATCTCGAGTATCTGGTCGAAACCGGCCTGGCCCATCGGGGTTCCCGTTACGGCGGGGCCGGGCGCCCGGAGATCGAGTACCGGTGGCGAGGAGCCCCGTGAATTCGTAGCGCAACCGACCATTTACTCTTAGTCGACAAGCTTGGCTATAGTCCCTCTAGATCAATGTATCTAGGGGGACTAGACTGTGACAGCGCCGATGAAGAGGCGGGCCGTTGAGCGCGCCTTGCGGGCCATTGGGTGCGAAGTACTACGCGAGGGCAGGAAGCACACGGTTTGGTTATGCGACTGCAGCGACAAACACCGAACGGCAGTTCCTCGGCACCGGCAGATCTCGCCAGGTGTGGTGGACAGCATCGAAGCCGATATCGCTTGTGGACCGAAGGGGTGGCTGGGATGACGAGCGCCGACATCACCGTCGAAGTGCATGCTCAGCGGCAGGGTAAATGGTGGGTTCTGCGCCTGGACGACGGCGGCACGACCCAGGTGAAGTCACTGGGCGATGTCGATGAGATGGTCACGGATTACGTATCCCTCATGCGAGGTGTCCCGGCCGAAAACATCCTGGTCTCGCTGGTGAGTATCGATCCCGGCCCCGGGATGGCTGCCAAGGTCAAGGAAGCCAAGCAGGCACGAGACGAAGCGGACCGCGCCCAGGAGGTCGCGGCTCGAGCCATACGGGATACCGCGAACGCGCTCAAGAACTCCGGACTTGCGGGGCTCGAAGTGGCTCGCGTGCTCGGGGTTTCTCCCCAACGAGTTTCGCAGTTGACGAGCAAGAAGACTTGGCGCCGCCACTGACACCCGTCCGGCCAGGCCATCGGTAACCCGGCCGGCCCGCCCGCTCTGCCGGGCCCAGCCCGGCTCATCCGGCGACAGCGCCCTCGTCCGGCTGCATCGGCAACCCCGCCAGCGTCGCCCGGGCTCGGGGCAGGGCCGACCACAGCCAGGGGGCCGAAATCACGACGATCAGGCCGCACAGGGTGGCGAGGGGTGGCCTGACGCTCGGGACGTCGATCGGGCCCTGATCGGCGAGCAGGAGCCCCCACCCCAGTACGACCTCGACCGGGGCCACGGCCACACCGAGGGCGACCACCGGGCGGCGCAGCGCCACGACCAGGATCACCACCGCGACCTCGATCGGGAGGAGCGCCACCAGGACCAGCTCGACGACCGGGGACGCCCACTCGTCCCCCTGGAGACGGGCGTTGACGAGGTCGCTGGCGTGGCCGATGGCGAAGACGCCGAAGATCGCGGCCCACAGGGCAATTCCTTGCCAGAGATCGTTCGGCAGAGCCCTGAGGCCGGCCAGGCGACTACGCATATCGGACATCTTTCCCGAACACCCGGCCGTTCCGGCAGTTGCTCAGGTAAAACTTGTCAGTCTGGACTGAACAACTTAGGGTCGAACTCGTGGAACCCGAGGAAGACACTGCCGCCCTGGCAGCCCAGGAGCTGATCGTCAGCTACAGCCGGATGCGGCGCCGGATCCGGGAGTTCGCCTCCGACCTGACGCCGTCGCAGACGTCGGTGCTCTCGCGCCTCTCCAAGGAGGGCGAATCGTCCCTGAGCCTGCTCGCGCAAGCCGAGCGCGTGCGTCCTCAATCCATGGCCGCCACGCTGAGTGCCCTGGACGAACGCGGGCTCATCGCCCGCCGGCCGGATCCCGACGACGGGCGACGGCAGCTCATCAACCTCTCCGGCACCGGCGAGAACTACGTGCGCGACTACCGGAAGGCCCGGGACGAGTGGCTCGCCCGGATGCTGCGCGAGCACGCCACCGAGGCCGAGATCGCCGATCTGCGCGAGGCCCTGCTCCTGATCGAGAGGATCACCCGGGTATGAGCGCAACCACGGTGACGAGAACCAGTTTCGACCGCACCCTGATAGCCCCACTGATCATCGGGGCAGTGCTCAACCCGATCAACTCCAGCATCATCGCGGTCGCCCTGATCCCGATCGGGCGGGCGCTGCACGCATCCCCTTCCGAGACGGCCTGGCTGGTCTCGTCCCTCTACCTGGCCACGGCGATCGGGCAGCCCGTGGTGGGTCGCCTGGTCGACATGTTCGGCCCCCGCAATCTCTATCTGGCCGGTGCTTTGTTCACCGCAATCGCCGGACTGATCGGCACTTTCGCCCCCAACCTGGGTTTTCTGGTGGTGGCCCGGGTGATTCTCGGGCTCGGCACCTGCGCCGGCTACCCGGCGGCGATGTACCTGATCCGCAGCGAGTCCCGGCGCACGGGGCAGGACAGTCCGGCAGGCATTCTCACCATGCTCTCGGTGGCCAGCCAGACCATCCTCGTGGTCGGTCCGACGCTGGGCGGACTGCTCATCGGGCTCGGTGGCTGGCGATCGACCTTCACACTCAACATCCCGCTCGGGCTGGCCTGTCTGGTGCTGGCCCTGCTGTACCTGCCGAAGAACGCACAACTGGACGAGAAGACCGACCATTCCCTCGACCTGCCCGGGATCGCGCTCTTCGCAGGCACTCTCATCGCCCTGCTGCTCTTCCTCATGGAGCCGGACACGAGCCTGCTGTATCTCCTGGTGATCGCCGCGGTCGCCGCCGTGGCCTTCGTGATCCGCGAGCGCCGCACCGGTGACCCGTTCGTCGACCTGCGGGTGCTGGCGGGCAATCGTCCCCTGGTCGTCACGTATCTGAGAAGCATGCTGGCAGCGTTGATCTCGTACTGTTTCCTGTACGGCTACACGCAGTGGCTGGAAGACGGGCGAGGGCTCTCGGCCTCGCAGACCGGGCTGGTGCTGCTGCCGCTGTTCGGGGTGGGCATCCTGGTCTCGACGTTGACCGGGCGCCGCGCCGAGATCCGGATGAAGCTCCTGGTCGGCGCGATCAGCCAGGTGGCGGTCTGTTTCCTGCTCCTGCTGCTGAACGATCACAGTCCGATCTGGCTTCTCCTGGTGATCACCGTTCTGCTCGGGGTGCCGCAGGGACTGGTGAACCTGGCCAACCAGAACGCCGTCTACCACCAGGCGGAACCGGCCCGGATCGCCTCGTCCGCCGGGCTGCTGCGCACCTTCGTCTATCTGGGTGCCATTCTCTCGTCCGTCGCTTCGGGTGCTCTGCTCGGCGACGCCGCCGGCAGCAGCGGGCTGCATCACCTGGCCGTCTTCATGATCGCCGTCGGCCTGCTCGGAACCGTCCTCGTCCTGCCCGACCGGTCGCTGGCCGCCGTCGGTACCACAACCGATCACCCCGATCAGCAGGAGCGGTAGTACCTCGCAGCACCCTGGACCATCACGTGGTGCTGCTCGAAGACGCGATGACCGGTCTCTACCCGGTGAACCACGACCACGCGCCGGCGAACAGCTCCCCCCGGCTCGATGAGATCACCACGACGGCTGGCTGATTCGGCTCTAAGCTCGCTCCGCGGCAGCCTGGCGCAGGTCGATGTCCTCAACGATCTCACGCATGACCGACTCGTCGAGATGCTCCGTCGCCATCGCGAAACCCACGGCGTCACGCTGCTTCTGGTAGTCCTCCGGAGTCCGCGGGCCGTCCGGGCCGACGGCGTCACGGACCAGTTCGCGGCCCCGTTCCTCGTTCCGGACGGTCTCGAGCTTCTCGGCCTCGACATCGAACTTCAGGGCCACGGCGACCTTCCGGATCGTCGTGCCCTGCACGAGCAGCGTCCCCAGGGTGACGATCAGGGCAATCGCCTGGATCGCGTCGCGGCCCGGGAACGGGGCCCCCGAGGTAGTGGTCTCCGGCACCGCGGCGGCCGCGGCCAGGGTCAGGATGCCGCGCATGCCGGTCCAGCCGACCAGCACGTTCTCCCGGAAACTGGTGGCCCCGAGGGGCAGAGCCTGACGTCTCTGCTCGAAGAGCTCGTTGCGCTGCTGCCGGCGCAGCCTCGCCCGCGGGTCGTTCTTCATGATCCACTCGGCCCAGCGCTCGGCGAGCGCCCGCCGCCCGAAAAGACCGAACACCCCGAGCATCCGGACCACGATGGCGACCACGAGCAGTACCCCGGCGGAGATCAGCGTGACGGTGAGTTCCTCGGCGTCGGCGAGGTCTTCCAGCACGAACTTCAGCTGGAGCCCGATGTACGCGAAGACGAAGTTCTCCAGCAGGAAATCGATCACCTTCCAGACCTGTTCCTCGGCCAGGCGGGTGCGATGGGCGCCGGGGTACTGGTGTTTCGGGTCGAACGTCAGGTTGGCGCTGACCATGAACGCGGCCGCCACGACGGCGAGGATGCCGGAGCCGTGCAGTTCCTCGGACACCAGGAACGCGGTGAACGGCACCAAGAGGACGAGCGCCACCTCCAGGGTCGGGTTGCCGAGGCGTTTGCGCAGCGAGAGGGTGCCGACCGCGAACACCAGGCCGACCACGAGACCGACGACGACGGTGAGGAGGAATGTCGCGAGTCCACCGCCGACCGACGTGCCCTGCCCGTTGACCGCCGCGATGGCCAGGCTGAACACGGTCAGCGCAGTGGCGTCGTTGACCAGGCTCTCGCCGGTCAGGATCTGGGTGGCACGCCGGGGCAGGCCGAGTTCCCGGCCGTGCGAGACGGTGGTGATGGTGTCGGGCGGGGCGAGTACGGCTCCGAGCACGAACGCCCCCGCCAGCCCGATCGAGGGCATCAGCCAGCTCGAGACCAGCCCCAGCACGCCGGTGGTGATCACGACCAGCACCACACCGAGGCTGACGATCGGCCCCAGGTTGGCCGCGAACCCGCTGACCGGCGTGGCCCGGGTCGCCGAGTACAACAGCGGCGGCACGACCAGCGCCAGGATCAGCTCGCTCTCCAGCTCCAGCCTCGGCACGCCGGGGATGAACGAGACCACGGCCGCGAGCACCACCACGACCATGCCGGGTTGCAGGCCACGCTTGCCGGCAATCGCGTACACCGCGATGCCCGCGCCCACGATCAGCAAGATCTCCACACCGCTCATGGGTGCCCAGGCTAGTGCGGTGGCCATCCTCCCGTTCGTGATCATGCCCCACTTCCCGGGGAATTGGGGGCACCTCCCGGCCGAAGGCGGGGGATTACATGACCACGAACCAGTGAGTGCCGGCGAACGTTCGTGGCCACCGCATGGGACAACGGCGACCGCGGGCGGCTCGGTTCCAGAGGCAGCGACGTTTCCGCACAACGTCTTTCCGGTTACACCGATGAAAACCGCGGGCGACGAAAATTTCCGGAAAGGGTCCAGTTATCCACCGACGCCCCAGATCCTGGGCTCCTGGCCCAGTCTGGACCCGTTCGGCATGCCTGCCGGGCACTGTCGCGTTCATTCTTGTAGTTCCTTATCCACAGGTTTCTGCACAGGCTGGGGACAATGCCAGCTTCATCGATGACATCGAAATACCGCTCTTTCGTTGAGATTTCGCGAATACCCACACCGGATTTCGCAGAATCCCCAGGGGCTGCCGTACCGGCGGGTCCGGAACTTCCCCACGTTGTCCACAGCCCTCAGGAAATGCGGGACCCACCGGTGCTGACCGCCTGACCGCGTGACCGGCGTCCACCCGTGCCGATCTGATCCGGCGCCCGTCTTCTGCCCTCGGTGGCTGACCGTCGCCCGGCCGATCACGATCGGTTCAAGGAGGGGCTTTGGGGCAATTTCACCGTTTGGGCTCCGGGCGGCCCGATCCCTGCTTAGCCTGATTCTGCTCGGGGGTGAGCAACAGCGTGCAAGGGGGAACGTCCGTGCAGCAGCATGCAGTCATCAGGCTTGCAGGACTGGCCGCCGTGTCGGTCGTGGTCGCCGGCGGCCTCCTGGCCGTTCCGGCGCAGGCCGCCGCGCCCGGGAGCACCACCGAACTGGTACTCCCGGTCGACGCGGCGCCGGGCACCGGCACACCCAACGGCGACCAGAAGAACCCTGCCGTCACGCCGAACGGCCGGTACATCGCCTTTCCGTCCACGGCGACGAACATCGACCGCAACCTCCAAGACACCAACAACGGCTGGGACGTCTTCGTCCGCGACACGAAGACCGGCATCACCACCATGGTGTCGACCACCTCGGGGGGCGGCTCCTCGGCCGACAGAGACAGCCCGCAGATCGACATCTCCTCGAACGGCCGCTACGTGGCCTTCTCGTCCTGGGCGACCGACCTGGTGGCGGGCGACGACCTGTCCTACCGCGGCGACGTCTTCTTCCAAGACCTGAAGACCGGCAGGACCACCAAGATCAGTGTCGGGGTCAGCGGCACCCCCGACTCCGGCGGCGGGGACAGCCCGTCCATCTCGGCCGACGGCAGCCGGGTCGCCTTCTTCTCCTCCGCCGACGACCTGGTGCCCGGCGACACGAACGGCCTGGGTGACGTGTTCGTCTGGAAGCGCTCGACCGGAAGGATCAGCCGGGTCAGCGTGACCTCGTCAGGCCGCCAGGCCACCTCGGCACCCGACCTCCGGCGACCGGACTCCATCGACCCGCAGATCTCCGGCGACGGCCGGACCGTGGTGTTCAGCTCCGGGGCGGCCAACCTCGTACCGGGCGATACCAACCGGCTCACCGATGTTTTCGCTCATTCGCTGACCACCGGGAAGACGAGGCGGGTCTCGATCGGCCCGGGCGGTGGCCAGATCACCGGTGGCGTCGCCTCGCAGGGGCTGGGTGCCGGGCAGCCGACCGTCTCACACAACGGCAGCGTCGTCACCTACAACGGTTTCGCTCTGCTGGGCCTGATCAGCCCGGAGCCGGCCCGGCAGATCGGCCGGGGTTACGTCCATGACCGCACGACAGGCAAGACCCGCCTGGCCGCCGTCACGCGCAGCGGAAGGGCACCCACCGAGGCCTCCGGAGAGGCGACGATCTCACCGGACGGTCGCTTCGTGACCTTCAGTTCCTTCGCGGGTGACCTGGTCGCGAACGACACCAACGGTGGCTACGACGTCTTCCGCCGCGACCTGAAGACCGGCTCCACGCGTCGGGTCTCCGTCAGCTCGACGGGCACGCAGGCCAACGCCTGGAGCGGCGGGCACGGCCTGGCCATCTCCCGCGGAGGCTCGACGGTGGTGTTCACCTCGCGGGCGTCCAACCTCACCCCGGTGCCTCTCTACGACAGGGACAACCTGTTCAGGTACCGGCGATAAGACGGCCCGGCTGCCATCGGGGGTCAGGGCCCGATGGCGGCCGGGTGCACCATCACTTCAGCTGGATCACAGCGTGGCGCCCGCTCGTGCGCCACGCCTCTCCGGTCGCGTCGAGGTCGGCCAGCCGCCCTTCGTCCACACCGACCAGAACGTCAGACTTGAGCGTGCGCAGGGCCGCGACCCGGCCGGGCCAGTAACTGGTGACCGTCTTGAAGGGCGTGGTCGCGGGCCACGACGCGTCGCCGACCAGCCTGCGGTAGTTCAGGTCGCCCTTGAGCAGCGTGAGATCGGCCTGCTCGTAGTGCCTATGAAGATCGGCCGGAGCCTGATCGAAGGTCAGGGGCGCCACGTAGAACGGGTGCGCCACGAGCACCAGGCGACCCTCGGAGAGAAAATTCCGTAACCGGTGGCCCATGTCAGACGCCGCCGGCGGACCGTCGATCATCCGCTGCACGGTCTTCAGCACGTCGGCGGGCATGGCGTCGGAGGTGAAGTATGGGCTCGGTTTCACGTGCAACCAAGCAGTGACGCCTGATCGGCCTACCAAAAGCCGGTCAGCCAGCACCAAATCGGGTAGCAGCTCACGTCCGACATTATCCGTGATCAGGATGATCCGGCTCGCATCGGTCAGCAGCGGAAGCAGAGCCTCGCGGTGGTCGGCGATCAGGTTGTCGACCACCGGAGCGCCGTCGTCGCCGGTCGGGCGCTGGATCTTGAATCCGAGGTCGGCCCGGTTGCCCCAGAGCGCGGCCAGGACGAGGGAGTCGAGGGCCTTGCTGTCGGGGCCGTCGGGAAGTGATTCCAGCTGTTCCAGGGCTTCCAGCTCGGCCTGTACGGCGGCGCCGGCGAGCTCGGCATCCTTCTGCGGACCGAACGGATCGATGCTCTGCCAGGGCCCCGGGGCGAACCAGCCGGTGGCGCCCAGCAGCTTGCGGTAGAAGAAGTTCTCGGCCCAGAGGAAGGGCACTTCGTACCAGCTCTGGCCCAGGTAGGGCGCAGACCACTCGGCCCACTGCGCCGCATCGGCATGCGTGTCGGACAGGGGCAGGATCGGCCCGTCGAGTTCCTGGAGCAGGCCGTTCACGGCGAGGCGGACCTCCGGCGGGTAGGGCACCCCGTCGAGCACCTTCGCGAGCAGTTCCGGATGCCGGTCACGCAGCACGCTGCGCGGGAAGCCGTCGGCGGTGGTGATGACGGGCGCGGTGAGGCGAGGGTCGCCGGACGCGGTCAGCGGTGCCAGATCCATGAGGCAAGCCTCTCAGCCCTGGCCCGGCCGAAATCCTTCGGCACGACGCCAAGAATTGGGACAATGCCCGCATGCCTCTCCCAGGAACCGAGCACAGGGCGGTGCCGGTGAGTGCACGGCGGCTTCGCACCCCGACAGTGCGCGTACATCCCGGCCCGCGCCTGCCGGTGCGCAGAATGGTGATCCGCGGGACAGACCCTCAGCGCAGGACGACGGGAGGACAGCGATGATCGACGCAACCGGAAGGCTCGTCAGGGACACGTTCTTCGTCTTCGTCGATCTGGTGAACTGGCTCTGGGACAAGCTCTGGAAGTTCAACCGCAGTCTGGCCAAAACCCTGCTGCCGGGCCAGTCGCGCGGTATTCAGACGACGGTCGCGCTGGTCGCCGTGTGTGGTGAGATCATCGGTCTCTGGGTGTTCGCGGTCGACTTCGCCGATCGGCATCCCATGTTCTGAAACAGCTGGTAGACGCACTGCGGGGCCGGAACCCTCTCACGAAGGTTCCGGCCCCGCCGGCTTGGTACGGGTTACCCGATCAGAGACCGGAGCCCTGGGCCAGACCCGCCAGGCTGTCGGCCGGGATCAGGTTGAACAGACCCTGAATGTCGACGGCCGTGGCGCCGGTCGGCACCTGCACCGCGCTGGCGCCGGTGTCGACGGCGAGGTCGACCGCGAACGTGGCCCCCTCGACCGGCTTGGTCATGAACTGCTGCAGGTCGATGTTGACGCCGCTGAGCTTGTCGTCGTCCACCTTGACGGTGAAGACGAGGTTCTTGTTCGGAGCCTGCTTCAGCTCCTTGCGGAAGTCGGCCACCTCGTCCGCACCGATCAGGGCGACGAGGTCGTCGTTGACGGCGTCAGCCGTCTTCTCGTAGGGCACCGACACCTGGTAGCCACCATCGACCTCGGTGACCTCGGAGTCGCTGTCGTACGACGCCTGCAGCGAGGTGATCAGGCTCTGCACCTTGGCCGGGTCGACAGCGTCGGCGGCGGTGGTGTCCTGGCTCTTCGACAGCTCGTCGAGCAGACCCTGCTTGTCGAGGATCTGCACGGTCTTCACCAGGTCGAGAGAGACCCACTGGCCGTCGAACAGCTTCTGGGCCGGCGTGGCGATGACCGGGGGGAGCTGGCCGAGCGTGCCCGTGAGGCTGCTGAGGTTCTGACCGGACAGCGTCGCGATCTTGTCCGCGTCGGCCCGGAGGTAGAACACCCCGTCCTTGCTGACGAAGTCGACCAGACCGGAACCGTCGTACACCACGGAGGTGGCCACGGAACCGGAGTCCTTCAGCGCGGCCTCGAACGCGGCCGGGTCCTTGAGCAGGTTGTCGGACTTGGTCGCCGCGCTGCTCGTGGTGACGTCGGCGAACGTCTTGCCCTCGGGGGCGGACACGTTCATCGTGACGCTGCCCTTGAGCAGGTAACCGATCGTCTTCTTGTCCTCGGCGTCGAGCTGCTCCGTCGAGTCCTGCGCGGCGCTGATCTTCTCGAGATCGGCCGTGGAGCTGTCCAGCTTCAGGGTGAAGCCGACGTTGGACGAGCTGTTGAGGCTCTGGAACGCGGCGGCCACCTTCTCCTTCGGAGACCCGCCGCTGTTGCTGCCCGAGCCAGTTTCACCGTCGGCCGAGTCGGAACCCGATCCGCAGCCGGTGATCCCGACTGCGGCCGCCAGGCCGAAGCCCGCGAATGCCATTGCCTTGGAACGCGTGTTCACTACCCCACCCCTTGCTGTTGGTCCGGTTTCGGCCCCTCGCCGACCGGATGTTCGGCACCTCCCGAGCAGATGCCCAGGGGTCCGCAGTTCTTACTCGACCGTATCGGACGGATGCACAGCTCCAGCACAGTTCCCGCCTATCGGGCTAATGCTGAGACTGAATCGTTGCCCCTTCCGGATTGACGGTCTTTGCACCCGTCTGCTTAAGGCGCAACGGTCTACAGACGCACTGATCCGGGCCCACGTTGCATCGATACGCCGGATTTTCCGCCCGGCGCCCGCAGCGCTGCCGGACAGCCGCCTGACCGGCCCTGAACGCGAATCCTGTTCAGAGCCCCGGCAACCCGCCACGGTCTCGTTCACCACACCGATCAGGCCGGACGACGGTGCAGTGCCGTTGCAGACTGAGCGGCATGAATGCCCGCGATCTCATCCAACTCACGCTGGACCCCGGCACCTGGCGGTCGTGGGACGCACCGGCCGACCACGAGCGGTACGGGCCGGTGGACGAGGCCTACGCGCAGGCTCTCGCGGCCGCCCGGGAGCGCAGCGGGCTGGACGAGTCGATCGTGACCGGAGAGGGACGACTGGGTGGCCGCCCGGTGGCGCTCGTGGTCGGGGACTTCTCCTTCCTCGGCGGATCGATCGGTGTGGCCACCGCCGAGCGCTTCGTCGCCGCCGCCGACCGCGCCCGCGAACGCCGGCTGCCGCTCATCGCCTCGCCGGCGTCGGGCGGCACCCGGATGCAGGAGGGGACGGTGGCCTTTCTGCAGATGGTCAAGATCTCCGCCGTGGTCGCCGCGCACCGGGCGGCCGGGCTGCCGTACCTGGTCTACCTACGGAACCCGACGATGGGCGGCGTGCTGGCTTCCTGGGGCATGCTCGGGCACGTCTGCGCCGCGGAACCGGGGGCGCTGATCGGTTTTCTCGGCCCCCGGGTGTTCGAGGCCCTGAACGGGGAGCCGTTCCCCGCCGATGTGCAGACCGCGGAGAACCTGTTCCGGCACGGCCTGATCGATGCCGTGGTCGAGCCGGCAGCCCTGCGGGCGATCGCGATCGACGCACTCGACGTGCTCACCAGCTCACCGGTCGTCGGGCCGGCGGCTCCTTCGACGACCCCTTCGACGACCGTGGTGGCCGATCTGCCGGACCGCCCGGCCTGGGAGTCGATCACCGCGTCCCGGGACCCGCAACGACCGGGGGTACGGGAGCTGCTGGAGGTCGCCGCGGGCCCGGTCGTGCCGCTGAACGGCACCGGGCAGGGGGAGGCCGATCCGGGGATGCTGCTGGCGCTGGCCCGGTTCGGTGACACCGGCTGCGTGGTGCTGGGACACGACCGGCGGGCCGCCACCGGGTCACCGATCGGCCCGGCGGGGTTACGGGAGGCCCGGCGGGGCATGCGGCTGGCCGCCGAGCTGGGTCTGCCGCTGGTCTCGATCGTGGACACGGCCGGGGCCGCGCTCTCCCCGGAGGCCGAGGAGGGCGGCCTGGCCGGGGAGATCGCCCGGTCGCTGGCCGACCTGACCACCCTGACCGCCCCCACGGTGTGTCTGGTGCTGGGACAGGGCGCAGGCGGGATGGCGCTGGCCCTGCTGCCCGCGGACCGGGTGATCGCCGCGGAGCACGGCTGGATCTCGCCCCTGCCCCCGGAAGGTGCCTCGGAAATCCTTCACCGCACGCCCACCCGCGCCGCCCAGATCGCCGACGCCCAGGGCGTACGGGCCCGTGACCTGCTGCGCGACCGGATCGTGGACATCGTGGTGCCGGAGTACCCGGACGACACCGCCGAAGCCTTCCTGCGACGGATCGGTGCCGCGCTGGAACGCGAACTGCACACCGTGCTCGGGGCCGACCCGGCACAACGCCTGAGCACCCGCCTGGCGCGCTACCGAGGTATCGGGCTCTGATCGCCGTCCCGCCGCCGGGACCGGATCCCCCGCCGGTCGGAGGGGGTGAAGCCGGTCCTGAATGAGATGCGCCACGCCGGGTCGTTGCCGAGCGGGAATCTGTGACTGCGAGACTTCGGCCATGAACACTCCGCTCCAGATCGCGGTGATCGTGGTGAGCATCGCCATGACCGCGGCCGGGATCGCGCTGCTGGCGCGCGCCGCGAACCGCTTCGTGCAGGTCATCCGGCTCGGCGAGCCCGACCGATCACGCTCGGACGACCCGGTCGCACGCACCACGACGCTGGTGCGGGAGTTCCTCGGGCACACCCGCATGGCCCGGCTGCCGATCGTCGCGATCGCGCACTGGTTCACCATGGTCGGCTTCGGGCTCCTGTTCACCACCCTGGTCACCGCGTACGGTCAGATCTTCGACCCGCACACGACCCTGTGGCTGATCGGCACGTTCCCTCCGTACGAGTGGGTCGCCGAGGGCATCACCGTGATCGGGCTGGCCGGCATCCTGCTGCTGATCGCGGTGCGCCAGAAGCATCACCCGCGCAGTGAGGGCCGCTCCTCCCGGTTCTTCGGGTCCGGCTTCTGGCAGGCCTACTTCGTCGAGGCGGTCATCCTCGGCGTGCTGGTCTGTGTCCTGCTGCTGCGCAGCCTGGAGTACGCGCTGAACCCCAGCGGCCTGCACTTCCCCTTCGGCCAGATCCTCGGCCGGGCCTTCGAAGGCCTGTCCGAAGGCACGCTCGAAAACCTGATCGTGCTGGTGGCCGGAATCAAGATCGCCATCTCGATGTCGTGGGCCATCACCATCGGCCTCAACAACACCATGGGTGTGGCCTGGCACCGATTCCTGGCTTTCCCCAACATCTGGTTCAAGCGCAACGCCACTCCCACCCGGGTGAACGACTCCACCACGAGCCTGGGCCCGCTGCAGCCGATCTCGATCAAGGGGCAGGTTCTCGACTTCGAGAACGTCGACGAGCTGGACGAAACCGCGGCGCTCGGCGTCGGGGTGGTCGAGAACTTCACCTGGAAAGGACTGCTCGACTTCAGCACCTGCACCGAGTGCGGTCGCTGCCAGAGCCAGTGCCCGGCCTGGAACACCGACAAACCCCTGTCGCCGAAGATGCTCATCATGTCGCTGCGCGATCACGCCTATGCCAAGGCACCGTGGCTGCTGGCATCGGAGGAGGCGCGCCAGAACGCCGACTCCTCCGAGGTGCTGAAGGCCGCCCAGCCGCTCGCCGGGCGTCCGCTGATCGGCGACACCGGCTACGAGCTGGACAACCCGCTCGGCGCGTACAACGCCGAGGGCGGCGTGATCGACCCGGACGTGCTGTGGTCGTGCGTGACCTGCGGGGCCTGCGTGGAGCAGTGCCCGGTCGACATCGAGCACGTCGACCACATCGTCGACATGCGGCGCTACCAGGTGCTCATCGAGTCGGCCTTCCCGAACGAGCTGAACGGCCTGTTCAAGAACCTGGAGAAGAACGGCAACCCCTGGGGCCTCAAGCCCCGGCTGCGGATGGACTGGGCCAAGGGCCTGTCCTTCGAGGTGAAGCAGGTCGGCGGCGACATCGAAGACCTCACCGAGGTCGAGTACCTGTTCTGGGTCGGCTGTGCGGGCGCCTACGAAGACCGCCAGAAGAAGACCACCATCGCCATCGCCGAGCTGCTCAACGAGGCCGGCGTGGAGTTCGCGGTGCTGGGTGACGGCGAGGCCTGCACCGGTGACTCGGCCCGCCGCTCCGGCAACGAGTTCCTGTTCCAGCAGCTGGCCATGCAGAACGTCGAGGTGCTCAACGAGTCCAAGGCCCAGAAGATCGTCGTCTCCTGCGCCCACTGCTTCAACACGATCCAGAACGAGTACCCGCAGCTCGGCGGCAACTACGAGGTCGTCCATCACACCCAGCTACTGAACCGGCTGGTGCGGGAGAAGCGCCTGACCCCCGTCGCACCCATCGATGGGGGCAGTACGAGTACAGCGACCTATCACGACCCGTGCTACATCGGCCGGCACAACGGCATCTACGAACCGCCGCGTGAGCTGATCGGTTCGCTGCCCGGCGTCGAGCTGCGGGAGATGCCGCGCAACCAGGAACGCTCCTTCTGCTGCGGCGCCGGCGGCGCCCGGATGTGGATGGAGGAGAAGCTCGGCAAGCGCATCAACCTCACCCGCACCGAGGAGGCCGTCGCGACCGGCGCCGACACGATCGCCGTCGGCTGCCCGTTCTGCCGGGTCATGCTCTCCGACGGGCTCACCGCCCAGCAGTCCGAAGGTGCTGCGCGGGAAGAGGTCCAGGTGCTGGACGTGGCCCAGATGCTGCTGGCCGCGGTGCAGCGCGGCAAGGCCCCCGCGGAGTAGAACCCCTCCCAAACCGTTCGTGCTCAGGGTGAACGAACGAACAAAGAGGGGACGAACGGACGACGAGAGCGTGACAACGGCGAGGGCATCGTCCTCCCTGAGCGACCGCCGCTGTCCGGTGAGCGCATCGTCTTTCATCGACGAAACCCGCGACCAGAAGCCCCAACGCAAGCGGTCCGGCCCGAATGAACGGGCCGGACCGGACTCACGAAACATGACCTGGACGCTCTAGGTCTCCTCGGCGGGCGGGCCGGGCCGCGGAATCGGACCCGGTTTCGGAACTCCCGGCCGAGGTGGCGCGGGAACGGGCCGGGAGGCCTGCATGGTGCGGCCGGCCCGCTGTTCTTGCTGGCCCGCTCCACGGGCGGGTGGTGCCGGCACCGGTCGCGTCGCTGCGCTCGGTACCGGCGCCCCGGCCGACTTGGAAGACGGCGAGGGCTGTTGACCAGGTGCTGTTTCCGCCGTTGGGCCGGGCTGACCGGACGGCGATGGACCGGGTTTGGGCGTCGACGGCGTCGATGCCCTTCCCTGACGCCGCTCTCCCGGCTGACGGTGCGGCGCGGTCGGACGAGGAACCACCGGGCGGGCCATGCGGCGCAGCCTCTCGGACACTTCCTCAAGGCTTTCCCCGGAAACCGCCGCAGCAGCTGCGTTGGCGGCCTGAACCTCGGCGTAGACCTCCGCGCGGTGCACCTGGATGCTGCGTGGAGCCTCGATCCCGAGGCGGACGGTGTCTCCTCGCACGTCGAGGACGACGACTCGCACGTCGTCCCCGATCACGATGCTCTCGCCAGCTCGACGTGTCAGTACCAGCACCGCGGCTCCCTCCCTGGACCCCGTTGGATCGCGATCAGCAAGGGGCCGCGACCACGGCCGACTTCAGGCCGTAAGGAGAGGCTAGCGGAAAGTAAGCATCGATCAACCCAGTGGCGCGCGCACCGGCCATTCCGTACCGGTGAGGATGACCTGGGCCGCAGCCCGGGTCTTGGAGTTGATGACGATGGGCGCCAGCAGATTCGCGGTCGTGGTCTTCGCGTTCTCACCCGGGGTGAGAACGGTCAGGATGAGCGCGTCCGCCGCAGACTCCAGTCCCAGCTGTTCGCAGTCCTGGTCGTCCAGCTGCACCACATAATCACTGAAGAAAATCGCCGGTACGGTCACCACGAACCGCACGTCCGGTCGCTCCAGGCTCCGCAACTCCGAGATCAGCGCCTCCCGGTCGTCGATCCGGGTCAGCGCAAAGTGCCGCAGATCGCTGAAACCGGGAATCGGCCGGATAAAATTAATCTCCGGGACGTCGGCGGTGGTCGCCGCATCGGCATTGGCGTTAGTGAGAAGAGCAGGATGCATAAGACCTGTCACCCCATCCTGGTGTCCCGCTGAGCGGGCACCTCTCGGCTCCGGTGCGCACGGTTGCACGCACCTTGGGCGAGGTGCGCACCCAACGGGTGCGCACCCTTCGGTAGCGGTGCGCGCTTTCCTGCACGCACCTGGGCGGGTTACTGCAGGAAATCGAGGAGGGACGTCTGGTTGATCCGCGCCGTCACGCCGAGTGCGGCCTGGTAGGCCACCTGCTGGGACGAGAAGCGGGTCAGGACATCGGCGTAGTCGACGTCTTCGTTCTCGGCCAGAGACACCGTGATGTCCGAGTTCTGCGCGTTGACGGCGACCTGGCTCGAGGTCACCCGGCTCTGGATCGCACCGACGTTCCCGTTGGCCGTGATCACGCTGTTGATCAGCGAGTCCAGGTCGTCGAGACTGTCGGTGCCCTCGCCGTTCGCGATGTCGCCGGCGATCTTGTCCAGCAGGCCGCTGAAGTTGCCGGCCCCGATCGAGGCGCCGTCGACGTCGACCCGCACACTGGTCGACGCGTTCAGCCGTACCATCACCGGGTTCCCGTCACCGGTGTAGGTGCCGGAGGCGTCCACCGCCCCGACCGCCGAGGTGCCACCGAAGATCGAACGGCCCTGGTACTGGGTGTTGTACAGACCCTCGAGCTCGTTCTTGATCTGGGTCACGTTGGCGGAGAGGGCCGATCGCGAGTTCGCGTTCGTGGTGGTGGTCGCCGAGATGATGTTGGAGCGCACCTGGCCGAACCGCGACACGATCGACTGAAGCGTGCTGTCGACCGTGGAGAGCTGGCTGTTGGCGTACCCGGCGTTACGCGTGTACTGCGTATTGGCCGCCTGCTGGTCGCGCAGCTGCATCGAGATGGCGGTGCCGGTCGGGTCGTCACTCGCCTTGTTGATGCGCTTGCCACTGGCAGCCTGCTCCTGCAGGCGCGAGGCCGCCGTCTGGCTGGCCTGGAGAGCGGCCAGAGACTGGTTCACCTGGCCGAGCGTGGTCACCCTAGCCATGTCACACCATTCCGATCAGAGACTGGAGCATTTCGTTGGCGGCCGAGATCACCCTGGAGTTCGCCTGGAACGACCGCTGGAAGAGGATCATGTTGGTCAGTTCCTCGTTCAGGTCGACACCGGACTCAGAGTCCACGGCGCTCTGAGCGGTGGCGACAATGCCACTCTGGGAATCGATCGCGGTGTTGAGACCCTGTAGCTGGGTACCGATCTGGGTGACCATCCCGGAGTACACCGACTGTGGTGCCGTGGCCCCGCCGAGCACCGCCGAGATCACACTGGGATTCACCAGATCGCCGATCTTGCCGGCGTTGCTGCCGTCGGCCGAGACCCCGGCCACGTTCGATATGGCTAGCTCATCGGGCGAAGTCACCGCCACCGTGAGCTCTTGAGCCCCTTCACCGGTGAAGAAGTCCCCACCCGGAGTACCGTCGAGCGTGTAACCCGCGCTGTGCACGGAGTTCACGGCGTCGCGAATACCGTTGGCGACGGTGTCCAGCGAGGCGCTGATCGCCGGAAGGTCGGTGTTCAGGGCGGAGAGCACGCCGGCGGCCTGGCCGCCGGCCGGCGACGCCTTGACGGTGCCGACCAGCAGTCCGGGAGCGTTGACGCCACCGGCCTCTTCGATGCTGCTGGAACCGGAGACCGACATCAGGTTGAAAGCATTGCCCGACACGACGGTCACACCGGAGACAGACACCTGAACGGAGCCGTTGTCCAGGCTCGTGGCGGTCGCGCCGGTCAGCTTCACGATCTCGGTGATCGCCGAGTCCCGCTGGTCCAGAAGGGCGTTGACGTTGTTGTTACCGGCCGTGCCCTGCATGATCTGCTGGTTCAGGGCGGCGACCTTCTGGGTCTGCGCGTTGACCTGCTCGACGATGCCGGTCAGGTTGGCGAACTGGTTCAGGTACTCCGAGGCCACGCCGTCGGAGAGCGAGTTCAGCTTCCCGGCCAGGGTGACGCCCTGCTGGATCACCACGCCGGCGGCGGCACCGTTGATGGCCACCCCGCCGTCCGAAGTGCCCTTGACCGGGTTGTTCCCGAGGTCGGTCCAGCCCTGGTAAAACTGCGTCATCAGGCTCTGCAGGCCGGTGGTGCCGGGTTCCTGCAGCTGCCCCTGGACGTTGTCCAGCGGGGCGGCCTGGGCCGAGAGCGCTTCCTGCCTGCCCACGGCGCTGTTCAGCGCGGCCTGCTTGAACGCGCTGGAGATGCGTTCCACGCCGGTGACCTTGACGCCCATAAACTGGGCGCTGTTGCCGGTGTAGACGTTCACACTCGGCGCGGTCTGCTGACTCTCGAGAATGGCCCGCTGGCGGACGTATCCGGGAGTACTGGCATTGGCGATGTTCTGGCTGATGACATTCAGCGCCTGCTGGGACGCCTGCAACCCGGTCAGTCCGTTGCCCAGGATGTTGAAGCTCATGTGGTCACAGCACCCGATCGATGACGGCGGGCAGACGCCCGGTTACTGGATCGGCATGGCCGGTCGCGTCGTATCCCACGGCCTGGTGGGGCGACAGCGATCCGAGAGAGTTCATTGCGGCCTCGACCAGCGCCATGCCGCTGCTGATCATGGCCTTGTTGGCATCCGCGAGAGCGTGAAGTTCTGTGGTGAGGGCGATCAGGGCGGCGCGGTGCTCGAGCAGCACCCCGGTCCACGGTGGCTGCGACGCCGCAGCCAGGTCGGACAGGCCGCTGCCGGCCGGAAGACCGAGCTCGGCGGCGGCGCGGTCGGCCGCCTCGCCCCGCTGGAGCTCCAGCACCTGCAGGTCCTCGACCACCGTCTCCACCTCGGAAACGGCAAAGGCGATTCGGTTCATCCGGCCGGCGGCGAGCAGAAGCTGCTCGCACTCCAGGCGGTAGCAGAGCCGCTCGATCAGCTCTCGCTGTCGCCACAGCACGGCGGCGAGATCGGGAAGGCTCATCGGGACATCTCCA
The DNA here is from genome assembly GCF_030269305.1 of Kineosporia sp. NBRC 101731. NCBI lineage: Bacteria > Bacillati > Actinomycetota > Actinomycetes > Kineosporiales > Kineosporiaceae > Kineosporia > Kineosporia sp. NBRC 101731. The sequence goes on along the minus strand of NZ_BSTC01000001.1, from coordinate 451,607 downwards.
AAGGGTTTCCGAGTTCGGTTTCTTCAAGCACCGGACGCGTTCATCCAGTCAGTCGATCGGCGGGCGTCCCGGGATGCTGACCGCTGCGGCGGGGTATTCATCCACCTGGCGGCTTTCATTTCCGGGCGCACACGGTCCGGCGCTACCGGGGCATGCAAAGCCTGTCGGCATCCGGGTGGCCGACCTGAGCCCTCGTGGGCGATCCAGTCACTGCGATCTGCCTGGATCCGCCCGTCCCGTGCCGAAATCGCTCCCCCGGGCGGGGGGTCTTGCTCCATCCGGATGCATTGCCGGGGAACTCCTGGGCGGTGGTCGAGCTGGGGCCCGCAACGGTCGAAGACCAAGCGTGGCCGATCTTCTGAACTCCCCCCAGACGTCCGGGAAGTCCGCCTCCCCCCGTTCGGCGGCCGAGGTGGAGGCGCTGGTCCGGGAGCACCTGCCCCTGGTGGGTTACATCGCCCGGGAGACCTCTTCCCGCCTCCCGCGGCACCTGGACTCTGACGACCTCACCGGTGCCGGTGCGCTCGCCCTGGTTCAGGCGGCGCAATCGTTCGATCCCAGCCTGGGTGTGCCGTTCGCCCGGTTCGCGAACACGCGCATCCGCGGGGCAATGATCGATCAGATGCGCCAGCGCGACTGGGCGACACGTTCGCTGCGCAGCCGGGCCCGGGCCCTGGCGGTCACGTCCGAGGCACTCACCGTGGCGCTCGGGCGCACACCGGTGGACAGCGAACTCGCCGCCGCATCGGGCCTGACCGAGAGCGAGATCGGTGAGATCCGCGGTGGCCAGGACCGCGCCTCCCTGCTCTCCCTCGATTCCTTCACCCCCGAGGGGGAGGGCCTGGCCGCGACCCTGCGCGATCCGGCCCCGCAGCCGGAAGACGCTCTGGTCGCGGCGGAACGGGTGGGCTATCTCCGGGACGCGATCGCCGAGCTGCCCGACCGCCTGCGTCTGGTGGTCAGTGGGTACTACCTGGAGGGCCGGCCGCTCACCGAACTCGCGACCGAGCTGAACGTGACCCAGTCACGGGTGTCGCAACTGCGGGCGGAAGGGCTGGAACTCCTGCGGGAGGCCTTGTCCCGACTGCTCGAGGCCGATGCCAAGGCCGGCGCGGGCGCTGTTGGCCAGCCGACCCAGGGAGCGCGTGGACGGCGTCGGGACGCCTATGTGGACGCGGTCGCGCGGCGCTCCACGCTCAGCAGCCGGGTGGACGTCGGCCGATACCTCTCGTCCGCCTCGGACGTCGACGCCCGGTTGTAGTTCCCGGCGAAAACTCGCCGGAAACCTTCATGACCGCAGCATTCCAGCCGATGAGGATGCTGTCCCGGTCCACGGATGGATCGGAATTCGACCCGACCAAGGAGGACATCATGGGTCTCTACGTGACCAGCAACGCGGCCGCTCTCAACGCCTACCGCAACCTGAACAACACCCAGACCAGCCAGACCAGCTCCCTCGAGAAGCTGTCCAGTGGTTACCGCATTAACCGTGCGGCTGACGACGCGGCCGGCCTGGCGATCTCTCAGGGGCTGCAGGCGCAGATCGGCGGCCTGAGCGTCGCTGTCCGTAATGCTCAGGATGCCATCAGCGTCGTCCAGACCGCTGACGGTGCGTTGAACGAGACGCAGGTCATCCTGCAGCGCATGCGAAGCCTGGCCGTTCAGGCATCATCCGGTGGTTCTCAGGGCGCCAACGCCCAGGCCGCCTCACAGGTGGAGTTCAGCCAGCTCCAGGCTGAGATCGACCGGATCGCCGGCACGACCAACTTCAACGGCCAGAACCTTCTGGACGGCACCTACGCCGGTACCTTCCAGATCGGCGCCAACAACTCGGCGAACGACCGGATCACGGCCGACCTCACCGGGACGGCCATGACCACCGCTGGTCTCGCCGTGGACACCGGCACGGTGTCCCTGGCCGACACGGCGTCGGCGCAGTCGGCGATCGACGCCATCGACACCGCGCTGAACACCGTGTCCACCACCCGGGCGACACTGGGTGCTTACCAGAACCGATTCACGCACACGGTGAACAACCTGAACGTGTCGGTGGAGAACCTGACCGCCTCCAACGCGCGTATCCAGGCCACCGACATGGCGTCGGAGATGGTGCTCTTCACCCAGGCTCAGATCCTGTCGCAGGCGGGTACCGCCATGCTGGCGCAGGCCAACCAGCAGCCGCAGAGCATCCTCAAGCTGCTGCAGTGATCCCGGACCGGGTGGTGATCGAAAGACCACCACCCGGTTCCAGTTTCACATCGTGACGATGGGCCGGGCAGGGCTTCGCGTGCCCGGCCCATCGTCACAAGCCCCGCCCCTGCACAGTGCACAGGAAGACCACGCCCATGACCTCGCTCACCATCGGTGGGATCGTCTCTGGTCTGGACACCAAATCGATCGTCGACAAACTGGTGTCCGTCCAGGGCAATTCCCAGACACTCCTGAAGAACCGTCAGATCGAGCAGAACAGCGCCGTCAGCGCCTACAGCTCGATGCTCAGCAGCATCGGCTCGCTCGTCACCCAGATGAGCTCGCTGGCCAACACCAGCTCCTGGGCCACCACCTCGGCCACTTCTTCGTCTTCCTCGGTGACGGCGACGGCGACCGGCAGTGTGGCCAACTCCCTCACCTTCGACGTGACCTCGGTGGCCAGCGCGCAATCGCTGATCTCCAACGGCTCGGTGAACTCGCTCGCCGCCACGGTGGCGTCGGGCAGCACCATCACGCTGGACAAGAACGGCACGAGCACCTCGATCAATGTCGGCACCGGCTCGCTCAGCGAGGTGGTCTCGGCCATCAACAGTGCGAATGCCGGCGTCACGGCATCCGCGGTCCAGACCTCGCCGGGCACCTACCGCCTGCAGGTCGCCTCGACCACCACCGGTGAGGCCTCCCAGTTCACCCTGTCCGGGCTCAGCGGCTTCCCCGGCGCCGGCGCCCAGATGAACGTGCTGGCCGAAGGGACCGACGCCGAGATCTCGATCGGTGGCAGCGGCAGCAACGCCTACACCGTCACCTCGGCCACGAACACCTTCACCGACGTCGCCCAGGGCCTCTCGTTCACGGTCGGCAAGGTCGAGGCCGGCGTCACGGTCGGCAGCTCGGTCGACACCACCAAGGTGACCGACCAGGTCTCCGGGGTCGTCACCAACATCAACAATCTGCTCAGCTCGATCGCGACGAACACCGCGTGGGACCCCGCCACGAAGAAGGGCGGTCCGCTGCTCGGTGACAGCACCGTCCGGGCTCTGCAGCAGCAGATCCTGAGCACCGTCGCCGGCATGAACACCCCGGGCCTGACTGTCACCTCAGGTGGACAGGTGACGTTCGACAAGGCCACGTTCGACACGGCGTTCAAGTCCGACCCGACCGGCACGATGGCGGCGTACGGCGCCAGCTCATCGTTCTCCGGCGTGTCGGCCAGTGCCACCTACACCCGCGCAACGGCGGCCACCCAAGCCGGTGACTACCCCATCAACGTCACATCGCTGGCGAAGGCCGAGCAGTGGCAGGTGATTCCGCCCGGCACCGGCGTGGTGGGCCGCACCGTCGCCCTGCTGCGGGGCAGCTCCACGATCAAGTACGACGCCGCCCCGGGCGACGATGCCGCTGCCGTCGCCGCCAAGCTGAACACCATGCTGGCGCAGTCCGGCATGGGCATCACCGCGGCCGCCGACGTCAGCGGCAACCTCACCTTCACCTCGACGAACCCGGGTTCGGCCGGCGCCTTCGATGTGGAGTTCACCGAGACGGCCACCGGCAGCGCCGTCAGCGGCGCCACCGTGAGCCAGACCGCCGAGGGCGCCGACATCAAGGGCACCATCAATGGCATCGAGGCCACGGGCATCGGCAACATCCTGACCGTCCCGCCGGCCTCGGAAGACCCCGCCGCCGGCCTGTCGATCACGGTCAACAGCAATACCACCGGGCTCATCGGTGACCTCACCTACAAGCCCGGGCTGGCCCAGCAGCTGGGTTCGCTCTTCAGCCAGATGAGCGACTCGCAGACCGGCACCCTGGTACAGGCGCAGACCACGGCCAAGACCCAGGTGAAGGATCTGCAGACCCAGATCGACGCCTGGACCGACCGCCTGGCGGCGTACCGCACCACCGTCACGGCGAAGTTCACGGCGATGGAGAGCTCGCTCTCCGCGCTGAAGGCGCAGCAGAGCTCTCTCGCGAGCTTCTTCAACAGCAGTAGCAGCTCGTCGTCCAGCTGATCCGATCCGCAGGGCCCGCCCCGATCCCGGCGTGGGCCCTGCGGCTCAGCTTTGCCCGGAGAGATGCCTGCGAGGTCAAGGAGTACCAATGCCGAACGGACTGGCCAGGTCACGGTACGCGGACGACACCGCCCACACGGCCTCACCACAACGCCTGCTGACGATGCTCTACGACCGGCTGATCGGTGATCTTGCGGTGGCCGAGGCCGCCATGCGGACCGGCGACCACTCGACCGTAGGAAACCGTATTCAGCATGCCCAGGAAATCATTCTGGAGCTGTGGGGCAGCCTCGACGTGGCGATCTGGCCCGAGGGAACAGGCCTCAAGAGCCTGTACCTGTGGATGGTCACCGAGTTGAGCAGCAGCCGCCTGCCACCCCAGCCGGAACGTATTCTGGCGGTAAGGGAGATGCTGGAACCCTTGCGGGACGCCTGGAAGCAGGCCCTCACGCTGGAAGCATCGACGAGCCCGTTCCCGGTGGGCTGACATCCGATGACCACCACCAATTCCGTCAGGGCCGCCAATAAGGAGGCCATGACCGCCTGGAACGGCTACTTCGACGCCGTCGAGCAGTCGATGCACGAGTTCGAAATAGCCCTCAGCCGGCACGACGTCTTCGCGCTGCCGCTGATCACCCCGCCCCCCGGGCGGCCGCCGGAATCCTTCCGGCGCCGGTCCGAGGAGCTTCAGCGCTGGATCACCGAGCTGGAGTTCCGCGCCCGCTTCCTGCGCGAGGAGTTCCGATCCGAGATCTCGCGTATCCGGCCCACGTTCACCCGGGCCTCAGAGGCCCGCATGGGCTCCACCCTGGACATCAACGGCTGAGGCGCAGCCGCAGGAGCACGGTCATCCACCGATGGCCGTGCTTCTTGCTTTTGGACGCATAGAACGCGTTCTCGAGGTCGTGTCCGCCTCACCGGTTCGGTGGTCGCCCGGCCGGGCCAGTCAAAAGCCGCGAATCCCGCACAGCATCTCATTATGCCGGGAACCTCAAGACCGACTGGTGCTTTCGGATGAACGACATTCACAGGAACGGAGCATCCCTCAAGACCCGATGGGCTTACGTCGAAGCCTGGTTCTGAGCACGGACCGCTCTTGTAGCGCCACGGATCGGCGCGACCCCCAGTCATTCGACGATTGTGCCCGCGTTCTCCCGGGAAGGGCGACGTTCCATGTCCATGCTCGACGACGTCTCGATCAATGCCCTGCACACCGCACTGGACGGCCTGTCCCAGCGACAGCAGGCGATCAGCGATGACATCGCCAATGTCAACACCCCGTATTACCGGGCTCGCTCGGTCGATTTCGAGGGTCAGCTGAAGCAGGCACTGGCGAACGGCGACGACCCGACCCAGGTGGTCACCCCGACGGTTGCGTACTCCGGGGCCGCCGGCGATCTCACGAGCAACAACGTCGACCTGGGCGAAGCCTCGGTCAACAGCGTCAAGACCGAAATGAGCTACGAGCTGGCCCTTCGCGCGACCGGCGATCGCTTCAGCCTGCTGCGTGCCGCGATCAGGAGCAACTGACATGTTTGAATCTCTCGACATTTCCGGCAGTGGTATGTATGTCCACCAGAACTGGCTGGACGCCGTGTCGGACAACATCGCGAACGTGAACACGGTGCGTCCGAGCAATGAAGATGCCTTCCAGGCCCGCTACGTGATCGCCCAGTCGGTCGAGAACGGTGGGGTGGGCTCGGGCGTGCGGGTCGCCGGCGTGGAGCTCGGCGACGCCCAGGGTCAGCTGGTCTTTGACCCCGAACATCCCTACGCCGACGCCCAGGGCTACGTGCGGCGGCCGGACATCGACCTGGGTGACCAGATGACCGAGATGGTCATGGCACAACGCGGTTACCAGGCGAACACCGCCAATCTCGACCGGGTGCGGGCCGCCTACCAGGCCGCGATCCAGATGGGACGTGGCTGAGATGAGCGTCATGCCTGTCGCCGCGGTCGGCGTGACCGACCCCGGTGCCATGATCTCCGGCGCCGATCTCTACAGCCAGATGGCCGCGGGGCTCGGCACCGCCGACGTCGGCAGCATCGAGAACATCTCGGTGCCCGGGGTCGGCACCTCCGCGATCACCGAGGCCGCGTCGGCCCGCAGCGAATCGTTCGGCAATGCGCTGGGCAAGGGTCTGCAGAGCGTCGAGAACCTTGACATCACGGCCCAGAACAAGGCGATCGGGGCCGCCACCGGCGATCTCAACGACGTGCACGACTACGTGATCGCCGCTGTCGAGGCCCAGACCGCCGTCGAGCTGACGACGACCCTGCGCAACAAGGCGCTTGAGTCGTTCCAGCAGATCATGGGGATGCAGCTTTGAGTCCTCAGTTCAATGCCAAGGCAGTCACCACGCGGGCCCGCACGTTCGCCAACGGTTTCACCGCCGGACAGCGCGCCGTCGTGATCATCGGTGTCATCGCCTTGCTGATGGCCGCTTTTGCCCTCAGCAAGTACCTCTCCCAGCCGAACTGGACGCCGCTGTACGGCGGCCTCTCCGGCGAGGACGCCAACGCGATCACGGAACAGCTGAACACCGACGGGGTGCCCTACCAGCTCGCCGACTCGGGAACCGCGATCCTGGTACCCCAGGAACAGGTCTACTCCGAGCGCATCAAGCTGGCCGCGGCCGGCCTCGCCGGGGCGGCGAACGGCAGCAGCGGCGAGGGCTGGTCGCTGCTCGACGACCAGGGCATCACCGCCACCGAGTTCCAGCAGAGCGTTGCCTACCAGCGAGCCCTCTCGGGGGAGCTGGGCAAGACCCTGGAGGCGATGAACGGGGTGGACAAGGCGGTCGTGCAGCTCGCCATCCCCGAGGAGAGCGTGTTCGCCGAGGAAACCCGCAAGCCCACCGCCTCGGTGCTGCTGAAGCTGAAACCCGGCACGGAGCTCGCCGACGGCCAGGTGCAGTCGATCACCCAGCTGGTCGGCGGGTCGGTGGCGAACCTGAGCCCCGACGACGTGACGGTCACCGACCAGAACGGGGAGCTGCTCTCGGGTTCCGGTTCCGGTGCCGGGTCGGCAGCCAACGATGCCAGCCAGACCGACAATCAGACAGCAACTTTCGAGAGCCGGATGAACAAGTCGGTGGAGAACGTGCTGAACGCGGTGGTCGGTCCGAACAACGCCAGGGTCCAGGTCAACGCCACCCTCAACTTCGACACCCAGAAAACCACCAGCAAGACCTACACCCAGTCCGATCCAGCGCCCCCTCCGCTCAGCGAGGCCGAGGTGAACGAGAAGTACAGCGGTACCGGCGCGGCCGCCGGCGGCACGCTCGGGCAGACCTTGCCGACGCCGCTCAACGCCGGTGGCGGCACCGGGGACTACAACCGGATCCAGTCGACCGTGAACAACGCGGTGAACCAGAGCGTGGCCGAGATCAAGGCGGCCCCGGGGAAGGTCGAACGGATGACTGTCGCGGTCGTGCTCAACAGCAAGACGGCAGGGGCCATGAACACCAATACCGCTTCGCAACTCGTCACCAATGCCCTCGGTCTGGACCCCGCCCGCGGCGACAGCGTGCAGGTGAGTGTGCTGCCGTTCGACACCACGGCGGCCGATGCGGCGTCAAAGGCCCTGGAGGCTCAGGCCAGCGCCGAGCGCACGGCCGGCTACCTGGGTCTGGCCAAGCAGACCGGCCTGACCCTGCTGGTGCTCGTCGTGGTGCTCATCTTCCTGCGCCGTCGCAAGAAGCGGCGGATCGAGGAGGAAGAGGCCCGGATCGAGGCCACCGCCTCCGACCTGCCCGACGGGATGCTGCTGTCACCGCAGGCCCTCGCCCACAACCAGCAGCTCGCCCTGGCCCAGGAGGCCGACCTGTCTCGCGACCGGATGCGCGAAGAGGTATCCGCCATGGTCGACAACCAGCCCGACGACGTCGCCGCGATGCTCCAGGGCTGGCTGGCAGAACGGAAGTAGTGGCAGATGTCACTCGCAACCTCGAACAAGCCCCTCACCGGGCTGCGTAAGGCCGCCATCTTCCTGGTGCAGCTGGGCCAGGAGAAGGCCGCCCGGATCATGGGGTTGCTCCCCGAGGACATCGTCGAGGAGCTCACCGGGGAGATCGTCCGCCTCAAAGAGGTCACCACGCTCGACGCCGAGTCGGTGCTGTCCGAGGCCCACGACAACCTGGCGGCCCAGTCCGGGTCGCGCGGCGGTATGGACCTCGCCCGGCAGTTGCTGGCACAGAGCCTCGGCAGTGACCGGGCCGAGGAGATCATGGAGCGTCTCGGCGCTTCCCTGGCCGAGATGCCGTTCGAGGGCATCCGCCGGGCCGACGCCCGGCAGTTGCTCTCGTTCCTCGCCGACGAGCACCCGCAGACCATCGCGCTGGTGCTCGCCCACCTGGCCCCGCAGCAGTCCGCCGTGGTGCTGTCGGGCCTGGCCCAGAGCCTGCAGGCCCAGGTGGCCTACCGGATCGCCTCGATGGAACCCGCCAGCCCGGACGTGATCCGTCTGGTCGAGAGGGAACTCGAGCGCCGGATGACCACGGTGCTGGGCCCGCAGGAGATGTCGTCGGTGGGTGGTGTCGAGCCGCTCGTCGCGATCATCAACCGCGCCGACCGGTCGACCGAGCGGATGATCCTCGAGGGCCTGGAGACCGTCGACCAGGAACTCGCCGAGACCGTGCGCGCCCAGATGTTCATCTTCGAGGACATTCTCACGCTCGACGACAAGGCGATCCAGCTGGTGCTGCGCAACGTCGAGAGTGGCGATCTGGCACTCGCACTCAAGGGTGTCAGCCCGATGGTCAAGGAGAAGATCACCCGCAACCTGTCCACCCGCGCCGCCGAGAACCTCATCGAGGAGATCGACATGCTCGGTGCCGTCCGGATCAAGCAGGTCGAGGAGGCCCAGGCGAAGGTGGTCCAGGAGATCCGGGCCCTGGAGCAGACCGGTCAGATCCTCATCCAGCGCAGCGACGAAGAGGCGATGGTGGAGTGACGTTGTCCAGAACCACCGAGACGCCGGTGCTCACGGCGGAACAGGTCCGGACGTCGGTACGGCCGGCGAACCTGGACCGGCCGCTGACCCGCACCACGATCGAACCGCATTACAGCGACCCACGTCTGGAGGAAATGATTCGCACCGCCAGCCTGGCGGCGCGCGAGGAGGCCCAGGCACAGGGATATCTGGCCGGCTGGGCCCAGGGGCGACAGGCCGCGGCGGAGGACACCGCCCGGATCCGGGCGACGCAACAGAAGGAGAATCAGCGGATCCGGGCCGAGGTTGCCGATCAGGTGACCGAGCTGCTCGAGATGCTGGGCAAGGCCGTGCAGGAGGCCGGTCAGGCCGCTCTGCCGGAGTGGAACGAGGTGGCGGACGTGCTCATCGAGGGTTCGCTGAAGCTCGCCGCCGCCGCGTTGGGGAGAGAACTGCAAACGGTGGACGATGCGGTCGGGCAGACCGTGCGGGCCGCCCTGCGGCACGTGGCGGCCTCCGACGAGACCGTGGTGCACCTGCATCCCGACGACGCGGCCATGCTCGGTGACAACGGCCCGGAGGGTGTGACGATCGTTCCCGACATCACCCTCTCCCCCGGCAGCGTCGCCGTGCTCACGCCCGCACAACGCCTGCGTCAGGACCTCCCGGCGGCGCTGGCCGCCGCCGAGGAGGTGATGCGCGCATGAGTTCTTCTCTGGCGCAGGAGCTCCGGATACGACTCGGGGCCGCCGCCGATGCTGCCTCACCACAGGCCGAGGGTCGGGTCAGCGATGTGGTCGGCCTCGGCATCGGTATCCGCGGACTGTCCGCTGCCGTGAACGAACTGCTGACGATCGAGACCTCGGCCGGCCAGTTGCCGGCCCAGGTGATCGCGGTGCAGCGGGACGGCGTCAGCGCGATGCCCCTGGGCACCACCGCCGGAGTGGCGGCGGGTGACCCGGTGCGGCGCACGGGCGACCAGCTCCGGGTGCCCGCGGGCTACGGCATGATGAACCGGATCATCGACCCCCTCGGGCGGCCGATCGATGGGAAGCCGAAACCTACCGGGGTCACCATGGTCCCGGTCGAGGCCTCGGCGCCCAACCCGCTGCTGCGCCGCCGGGTCGAAGACGCCCTGCCCACCGGGGTACGGGCGCTCGACACCCTGATCCCGGTCGGCGCCGGACAGCGGGTCGGCATCATGGCCGGCAGTGGAGTCGGCAAATCGACCCTGCTCGGCATGGCGGTGAGGGGCACCGTCGCCCCGGTCCGCGTCGTCGCCCTGGTCGGCGAACGTGGCCGTGAGGTGCGGGAGTTCATCGAAGACACCCTGGACGCGCAGGCTCGTTCCCGGACCGTGCTGGTGGTGGCCACCGCGGACGACCCGGCTCTGTTGCGGGTCACCGCCGCCTTCACCGCCACGCGCATCGCCGAGTGGTTCCGGGATCAGGGCGAGGACGTGCTCCTCGTCGTCGATTCGGTCACCCGCACCGCCATGGCCCAGCGCGAGGTCGCGCTGGCCGCGGGCGAGCCACCGGCCACCCGGGGATACCCGGCCAGTGTCTTCGCCATGCTCCCCCGCCTGCTCGAGCGCTCAGGTCCTGGCCAGAACGGTTCCATCACCGCCCTTTACACGGTTCTGGTGGAGGGCGACGACCTGCAGGACCCGATCGGCGACACGGTCCGAGGCATCCTGGACGGCCATGTCGTGCTGTCCCGCGACCTCGCTACCGCCGGCCACTTCCCCAGCATCGACGTGCTGGAGTCGGTGTCCCGGGTGGAACGCGCGGTGCTGTCCGAGGACGAGCGCCAGCTGGCGCTCACCCTGCGGCGGCTGATGGCCTCGTGGAGGGACGTCCGTGAGCTGGTCGAGGTCGGCGCCTACGTGAGCGGCAGCGACCCGGTGGCCGACGCCGCGATCCGGCTGCGCCCGGCGATCGACAACTTCCTGCGGCAGCGGCCGGACGAGGCGATCCCGGTGCAGCAGTCGTGGACCGAACTGGCCACCCTGCTGGGAGTGCGGCGATGAACAGGAAGGGCTTCCGGCTGGCCACCGTGGAGCGACTGAGGGAGAAGCGCCTCGAGGAGACCGCACAGGATCTGCACCGGGCCCAGTCCGCGGTGCGGGAGGCCCAGGCGCGGCGGGACGACCTGCTGGAACGCCTGCGGGCCCAGCGGCACGGCCAGAACACCCCGCACGAGCTGGAACTCGAAGCGGTGTACCGGTTCCGGCTGCGGGGCGACCTGGCCGAGGTGGATCACGAGATGACGAAACTCACGGCGAGACTGGCGGAGCGCCGGGAGACCTGGCTACAGGCCCGGGCGCAGGTGCACGCCGTCGCCGCCCTGCACGACCGCTACCGCAAGCAGCGCGCGGAGATGATCCAGCGCGCCGAGCAGCGGGAGATGGACGAACTCGCCGGCTCCGGCCGGCGCCGGCCGGGCGTTTTCCCGGGCAACGACTCTGGAGGATCCTGATGTCCGAAGGCATGAGCGCGGTGCTCAGCCGGATCGGTCAGATCGAGTCACTCATCAACCCGCAGCCGGTCAGTCCGACGAAGGCGACGGGTACAACGGGTGCGACCGGTGACCCGAGTTCCACCTCGGGCACCAGCGAGAGTGCCGGCTCGACGAACTTCGCCGGCCTGCTCGACCTGGTGAAAGGCACCCGGCCGACCCCGGGGACCACCTCGTCGGCCGGCTCGCTCGCCGAGAAGGCGGTCACGACCGCCAAGCAGTACCTGGGCGTGGCCTACCGATGGGGCGGCACCGATCCGGAGACCGGACTCGACTGCTCCGGGCTCACCCAGCTGGTGTATCGCCAGCTCGGCATCGAGCTGCCGCGCAACAGTGCGATGCAGGCCACGAAGGGCACCCGGGTGTCGTCGATCGCCGCGGCCCAGCCGGGAGACCTGGTCTTCTTCGGCTCTCCGGTGCACCACGTCGGTATCTATCTGGGTGACGGCAAGATGATCGACGCGCCGAAGGCCGGTGACGTGGTGCGCATCCGCGACGTCTACGAGACGCCCAGCCAGATCCGCCGGGTGCTCACCGACACCTCCGCCAGCACCTCGGCCGATCCGTCCGGCGCCTCGGCACCGGGATCGGTGGGCGCGACCCTGGCGAAGCTGACGGGTGCGATCGGTGCGACGGGCGCTTCGGCCCTCGGATCAACCCCGTACGCCGATATTTTCACGGCGGCCGGGAAACGTTACGGCCTCGACCCGGCGCTGCTGGCTGCCGTGGCCAGGACCGAGAGCAATTACAACGCCTCGGCGAAGAGTCCTGCCGGGGCCCAGGGCCTGATGCAGCTCATGCCCGGCACCGCCCGGCAACTCGGTGTGGACCCGATGGTCCCGGCCCAGGCGGTGGACGGTGCGGCCCGGTACCTGTCTGACCAGCTGCGCACTTTCGGCCGGGTGGATCTCGCCCTGGCCGCCTACAACGCCGGGCCCGGTGCGGTCCGGAAGTACGACGGCGTTCCGCCGTACACCGAAACCGAGAATTACGTCCGTCGAGTACAGAAAGCTTGGGGGCAACTGCGATGACGACGTCGACCAACATGCAGAGCTCGATCGAGGCCCTGCTCAGCCCGAAGGCCCTTCGGCCCACCTTCCGTAACAACTCTTCGGCAACGGCCGAACATGCGATGCAGTTCGAGAAGCAGCTCTCTGCGGCCCGCGACCGGGCCGGCAGTGAGAAGGCCCTACAGCGCCAGAACGCCGCCGAACGCGCAGCCCAGAACGCTGCGCGCCGACGCAACCATGAGTCGAAAGTCCTCGCCGAAGCGGAGTCCGAGAAGGCCGCCGACGACCGGACGGCCGCCGAGAAGGCAGCGGACAAGGCGGCCGACCAGCGCGCCGCCGCCCGTCGGGCCCTGGCCGAGGCGATTCGCAAGGACGGTTCGAACGGAGCCCAGATCGAGCCGGGCGGTAACGAGCGCTATCACACGGCTGCCGCCACAACCGCTCAGCAGAAAGACCATACCGGTCAGAACGCCGGGGGTCGCCCGGCCGACGACGAAAAGACCACGGCTGCGGCCGGAATATCGGCCCTGGCCCAGGTTCTGGCCGTCGAGGCGGCCGTGGCGCAGAAGATCGCCCAGGCCCTGGCCGGCGCTGACGCGCAGGCCGCGGGGAAGATGCCGACCGGGACGTCGATCGAGACCACCACCGGCCCGGACGGCGTCCACACCCGGCTGTCGATCGACCTGACTGCCGCCGCCGCCGATACCCTGGCCATCCTGAACGGTCTCGAGGGTTCGAAGAGCACGGCCGGGGCAGGCCTGAGCTCCGGGAGCACCGCCGTGCCGGACGCGACGCTCAGCCAGAACGAGAAAACAGCCCTGGAAGCACTTCTCGGCCAGAACTCGGATGCCTCGATCGATTCCTCCACCGGCGTGCAGAGCATGACCGGCACGGTGGGAGCCCCTGCCGCCGGCAGCACCGGGCAGACCACGAACACCCCGCTGCCCGGAGGCGTCCAGGTGAAGACCGACGCGGACATCGCCTCGGCCGCGATCGCGGGTGACGTCGCGGGTGCTGCCGCCGCGGGCCTGAACAAGTTCGGGGAAGGATCCACCAACCCGACACCGGGCCAGGTCTTGGTCAACGGACAGTGGATGAACGGCTCCGAGGCCGACAACTACTTTGACGGAGGTGTCAGCAACCAGAAGGTGGGTGCCGCGGCCGACACCGCGATCGCCCCGATGCCCGGCCGGATCATGGTCGACGGACAGTGGATGAACGGCTCGGACGCGGCGGCCCTCCTGACCGGGGAGCCGACCGCCGACACGGCGGCTACCGGGGCGACCGGAGCCGCTGGAGCAGCCGGAGTCACCGGTTCAAGCACGGGTTCGCCGACCGGCAGCTCCGATGACGACGCCCAGACCGACACCGGCACCACCTCGGCGTCCACGACCACCGAGAGCACGCAGTCCACCGACAACAACACCGAAGCATCGCCTTTCAGCACCCAGCTGGGGCAGGCCCAGCAGACCCAGTCGGCCGGGCCGGCGGCCACGGTGCCGGGTAGCGGCTACACCGCAGGCCAGAGCGTGGCCGAACAGATCGGGCAGCAGATCGCCGCCCAGCTGCGCACCCTGAAGGAGGGCAGCCACCGTGCGGTGATCCACCTGTCGCCGAAAGATCTTGGCGACGTGACGGTCACGCTGTCGGTGCACCGTGGTGATGTGCGCCTCGACCTGGTCGCGGCCCCGGCGGCCCTGGCCCAGCTGCAGGCCGGCCTGAGCGACCTGCGCGAGCAGATGCAGCAGTCCGGCCTGAACCTGGCCGACGTGCAGATGCAGCAGAGCATGGACGCGGGGGCGTCCATGAGTGGCGGCTCACAGTCGTCACCCCAGAACTCCCCCCAGGGAGGCGGGCTTTCATCGGGAGTCAGCTCGGTGAGCACGACAGCCCGCAGCACGGGCACCAGCCCGGACGCCACCGCGACGACCCGTGGCGCGTCGGGTGACGGAAATGTCGATCTGATGATCTGACCTCACCCCCGCAAGGAGGAACGCCCATGGCCTCACCGATCGGAAACATCGCCGAGATCCAGGCGGGCAACAGCGCCAAGACCGACACCAAGACGGTGTCCGCAGCCACCAACAGCTCCAAGTCGGACAAGGACATGTTCCTGAAACTTCTTCTGGCCCAGATGAAGTACCAGGACCCGATGAACCCGACCGACTCCACCCAGTACCTCTCCCAGATGGCGCAGTTCACCACCGTGGAGAAGCTGGGCGACATGGTGGACAACACCACCAGCCTGCTGACGGCCAGCCAGATGCAGTCGTCGCTGGGCATGATCGGAGCCACGGTCGAGTACGGCGTGGGCACGAAGGCGAGCTCCGGACTCGTCACGGGTATCACGATGGTGGACGGATCCCCCCAGCTGCTGGTCACCGGCACCAGCGGCACTCCGGTCAAGGTTCCGCTGGCCGATCTGACCAGTGTGAAGGTCACCGGAACCAAGTCCACCACCCCCGACACCTCGTCCGGCAAGGAAGCCGACGGGGCCTGATACCCGCTGTTCGGCCCGCAAGTTCCGGGCGCAGGATGCGCCGGACGACACCGGCACGGATGCCGACAGCAGTGATGACCGAACCAGGAGGTCCGGCATGCTCCGCTCACTCTTCTCCGGAATCAGTGGCCTGAAAGCCCATTCACAGATGATGGACGTTGTCAGCAACAACATTGCCAACGTCAACACCGCCGGCTTCAAGACCTCGAACATCGTTTTCGAGGACACCTTGAGCCAGCTCATGCGCGCCGCCGGCGCCTCGACCCAGACCAGCGGTGGCCTCGACCCGACCCAGATCGGCCTCGGCGTGAAACTTGCTGCTGTGCAGCAGAACTTCGCCCAGGGTTCGACACAGATCACCAACAAGTCGACCGACCTTCTGGTCAACGGCGACGGCTTCTTCGTACTGGACGACGGGGGTACACAGGTGTACTCCCGGGCCGGGGCCTTCACTTTGGACAATGACGGCTATCTGGTCAACCCGAACGGCATGTACGTTCAGGGTTATCAGGCGGTCGACGGTGCCATCAGTGCTTACGGCCAGCTCTCGAAGCTCAAGCTCCAGGCCGGCCTGACCATTCCCGGCGACGCGACGAACACGGTCTCCCTCGGCGGCAATCTGGACCCGAAGGGCACCCTGACACTGACCGTTACCCCGACCGTCTACGACACCGGTGGTGCGGCCTACGCCGTACCCATGAACCTGGTGCCGAACGACCCACCGGACGGCACTTACACCATCAATGTGCAGGACCCGGCCGACAACAGCAGCACGATCGGCACCGGCACCATCGCCTTCACCAGCGCCGGCCTGTATGACCCCGCCAGTTCTACCCCTCCCACCTTCACCGTCAACGGGGTGACGATGGCGGTGGACCTGACCCAGTTCACCGGCTACGCCGGGCTGAGCTCGCCGACCCCGAAATCCGTGGACGGCTACTCGGCAGGAACCCTGAACGAGTTCCAGATCGGCCCCGACGGCATCATCACCGGTATCTTCAGCAACGGCCAGAAGAAGTCCCTGGGGCAGCTCGCCCTGGCCACGTTCAACAACGTGAGCGGCCTGGAGAAGCAGGGGGACAGTGTCTACCGCGACACCGCCAACTCCGGCCTGGCCGAGATCGGCATCCCGGGCGCCGGTGGTCACGGACTGGTCACCGGTGGCGCGCTGGAGATGTCGAACGTCGACCTGGCGGCCGAGTTCACCAACATGATCATCGCCCAGCGCGGTTTCCAGGCGAACTCGAAGGTGATCACCACCAGCGACGAGATCCTTCAGGAACTGGTCAACATCAAGAGGTAGTGACGGCCCGACCCGACGAGGGCCATCGGTCGCACTGCGCGGCCGGTGGCCCTCTGGCCTGCCACCCGGACTGGTCGCCGACCGGGTCCTCTTTCGGCGGTTCCACCGTTCAGCCCCGGGTAACCGCGCGGAAAGGCATTTTTCGCCCCAGCCAGGGCACCTTCCGTGAGTCAGGAAAGTTTTCGGTAGCCCGACCGGAGTAGCCGCCCCCCGAACGTCTCAATCCCCCGGCTGCGATGCCGAACGAAAGGGCGAGGCCCATGGACGGCCCGACAACTCCAAGGATGGATCTTCGCGTGATCATTGTGACCCGACTGGGTAACGGGGTGGCCATCGCCGTCAACCCTGACCTGATCGAGCGCGCCGAGGCGACGCCCGACACCGTCATCACCCTCGTGGACGGCCACAAGCTGGTCGTCGAAGAACCTTTGGCGCAAGTCGTCGATCTGGTCCGTAGCTGGCGGGCATCGGTCGCCGCATCAGCACTCACCCTCGCGCGCTACGGCGAGGACGACGCGGCGACAGCGGATGACGTCTCCACGGCGGAGCGCTCGGCCCATGAATCAACTTTCGGCCGAGTTCTGCGGCTGCCTTCGCGGGAGGTGTGAGCCATGGATGTGGCCATGATTGCCGGGCTCGTCGTATCTCTGGGCGCCATCTTCACCTCGATGATCCTTGAGGGTTCCAGCCCGATGGCGATCTTCCTGATTCCGGCCATCATGCTGGTGATCGTGGGCACGTTAGGTGCGTGCATGGCCAGCGGCACGATCGCATCGATGATGACCGCCTTCAAGTGGCTGATCTACGCGTTCACCGCGAAGCCGCCGAAGCACGAGGAGGTGGTCGAGCCTCTGGTCAAGATGGCTGAGAAGGCACGACGCGAAGGGCTTCTCTCGCTGGAGTCGGAGATGGACTCGGTCGAGGACCCGTTCATGCAGCGGGGTCTTCAGATGGCCGTCGACGGCACCGACCCCGACGACCTGTACGACATCCTGATGGCCGAGGTACGGGCGAAAAAGGCATCTGCCGCTGTGGGTGCGGCCTTCTGGACCGACGCGGGTGGTTACGCACCCACCATCGGCATCGTCGGTACCGTCATCGGTCTGATCCACGTGCTGGAGAACCTCAGCGAGCCGGAGAAACTCGGCCACCTGATCGCCGGCGCGTTCGTCGCCACGCTGTGGGGCGTCATGTCGGCCAACGTCATGTTCCTGCCGTGGGCCAAGCGCATCAAGTACCTGACGGCCCAGGAGGCCGCCAAGATGGAACTGGTCATCGACGGGGTGCTGGCGATCCAGGCCGGCTCGAACCCGCGGGTGGTCGCCACCAAGCTGCGCTCGAAGATGACCCCGGCGGGCCCGAACGAAGTGCGTGAGGCGGCCTGATGAGCGGGGGCGGCGGTAAACGACGCGGTCATGAGGAAGAACACGAGGAGCACGAGAACCACGAGCGCTGGCTGGTCAGCTATGCCGACATGATGACCCTGCTGATGGTGCTCTTCATCGTGCTCTTCGCCATCAGCCAGGTGGACGAGAAGCGTTTCGCTGAGCTGAAGGCCGGCCTGGCCAATGGTTTCGGGGCGCCGCCGCAGATTCTCGAGGGCGGCACCTCGCTGCTGGACGCGGGTGGCGCGGTCGCGCCGGACGATCCGAACCTGTCCGGCTCGTCCGGTAACCAGAAGACCGACGGCACCTCGGGCAAGAGCGGCAACCTGGGCAATATCGACCCGCAGAAGGTCGCCGAGCTGGCCCGGGCGACACAGGAGGCCCAGGTCAAGGGTGAGGTGAAGAACCTCAAGAAGGCCCGGGACGACCTGAAGAGGGCTCTCCAGAAGGCCGGCCTGAAGAATGGCGCAACCTTCCGGTTCAACGAGCGCGGCCTGGTGGTCACGATCGCCACCGACAATGTGCTCTTCAAGAGCGGTAGCGACCAGATACAGCCCCGGGGCGAGAGGATCCTCATCGCGCTGGGCCCCACGCTCCGGGCCCTGCCGAACCAGCTCAGTATCGACGGCCACACCAACTCGATCCCGATCCGCACCGCGAAGTTTGGTTCCAACTGGGAGCTTTCCGGGTATCGAGCATCCAATGTGCTGCGTTACATGCACAACCGCGACAAGATTCCCTTCGGCCGGATGACCTTCACCGGTTACGCCGACACCCAGCCGAGGCTGCCGGCGAGCGACCCCCGCTCGGTGGTGGTCAACCGCCGCGTCGAGATCATCGTGCTGGCCCGGGTCGACGACTCCGCCGGCCAGGCGGTCGAGGACCTCGGCAACGCGTCGAGTTCCAGCGCCGACTGACTTCTCCCCGTACCGGCACGCAAGCAACCACGGAAGACCCGACCATCTCACGGATGAACTGCTCACAGGAGGATACGAAACATGGCCAAGGGAGAAGATAATGAGGGCGACGAGGAAGCCACTGGTGGGGGTCGCAAGAAGCTCATCATCATTGCGCTGCCCGTCGTCGTGCTGGTGCTCGCCGCCGCCTACTTCTTCATACTGAAGCCGAAGGACGAGTCCGGAGCGGCCAAGGCGCTGCCCGCCCCCACTCCCGGCACGATCGCCCCCCTCGAATCGATCACGGTCAACCTGGCCGGTGCCCACTTCCTCAAGATCGGCATCGCTCTGCAACCGACCGCCGACGTGGCCGAGACCCCTGACGGTTCGATGGCCCTGGACCAGGTCATCAATGTGTTCAGCAACCGGACCGTCAAGGAACTGACGTCGGCCGAGGGCAAGGACGCCGCCAAGAAGGAGCTCGTGGCCCGGATCAAACTCGCCTACCTGCCGCACGACAAGATCACCCACGAGGAGATCAAGAAGGCGAACGAGAAGTTCAGCGGGGGTAAGGCCCATGAGAACGACGAGCTGACCGCGGAGCAGGCGGAGAAGCGGGCCGCCGCGCTGACCGTTCAGCCCGAGGTGTATGACGTGTACTTCACCGAGTTCGTGATGCAGTAAGACAGTTCGCCCTGGCTGCGTGCGTCGTTCCCTGCGAAGGGGCGGCGCGCCCGGTCAGGGGAATTCATGGTGGACGTTCGTCCCGGCTGCCGCCGAGCGGTCGCCTTCGGCGCTCACGCGTCGGGCAGCAGCACGATCTTGCCGGCGACGGTACGCGACTCGGCGAGGGTCAGTGCGGCCGCGACCTCGGAGAGCGGGAACGTGGCGGCGATCTGCGGCACGATGGCACCGTCGGCGAGCAGGCGCAGCACCTGGGTCAGGTCTTCGGCGAGCCGGGCCCGGTGGGTGGCGGTGCGGAGGCGGCGGCCGGCCCAGAAGTTGTAGAAGTGAGCGCCCCGGCCGTTGGGCAGGTAGTTCCACAGCGCGAGCCGGGCGAAGAGCAGGAGCACCGGCAGCTGGGAGTTGCCCTCCTCGTCCTTGGTCGCCGCGGTGCCGTAGGAGACCAGCGTGCCGCCGCGCCGCAGCAGCTGCCACGACTTCGCCAGGCCCTCACCGCCCACGTGGTCGAAGACCGCGTCCACCCCGTCGGGCGCGAGCTCGCGGATGCGTTCGTAGAGGTCGGGGTCGCGGTAGTCGACCGGTATCGCACCCAGGTCACGCACGGCCTGATGGTTGCGCTGCGACGCGGTGCCGATCACGGTGATGCCCGCGTGCCGGGCCAGCTGCACCAAGGTCGTGCCGACCCCGCCGTTGGCGCCCAGCACCACGATCGTGCCGCCCGTGGCCACCTTCGCGGTGCGGTGCAGCATCTGCCAGGCGGTGACGCCGTTGACCACCACCGTCTCCGCCGCAGCCAGGTCCACACCGGCCGGCACGGGCACCAGGTCGGCCGCGTCGAGCACCAGATGGCTGGCCCAGGAACCGGTCTTGGTGACCGCGGCGACCCGCCGGCCGACCTGGGCGGCGTCCACCTCCGCCCCCACCGCGACCACGGTGCCGACCACGTCGTAACCGGGCACGAAGGGGAACGCCGGCTGGTCGTAGTACTTGCCGCGGCGCATCTGCTGCTCGGCGAACGAGACCCCGGTGGCCTCCATCCGCAGCACGACCTGCCCGGCACCCGGCCGTGGCAGTTCGCGGCTGCGGATCTGCAGGCCCTCCGGCTCGACCTGACCGGGCAGAACGATCTCGGTGACGGTGACGGTGCCGTTCATCGTGGCTCCTCGGTAGCTCGCATCTCGACTCAGCCAAAAACTTACATGCGTTGCCTAACGTTTGCAAGGTTACGTTCTTTGGGTTTCGTCCGTAAGTTTGCGGTTGTGTCGTCCCGACGGTGGCCCCGTTCCTGATCGTGATCATGCAATCCGCCGACCTTCGGAGCACGCGTTAAAGGAATCCGGGGAACCCACCGATGGACTTTCGTGGGCTACTCCAATCAGGCGACCAGCACGGGCAGACGCCCACGGGCGGGTGCTCGCACCTATGACTTCCGCCGGCCGGTCAGGCTGGCCAGAGAAGATGCCCACCTGCTGAAGGTCGCGATGCAGACCTTCGGCCGGCAGGCAACCACCGTGCTGACGACGAGTCTGCGTGCGGTCAGCGTGCTCAGCCTCGTTCAGGTCGAGGAAATGAGCTACGACGAATTCCTCACCGGACTGCCCGAGGCGAGCATCTGTGCCGTGATGTCGCTGGAACCGTTGCAGGGCAAGGCATTGATGAGTCTCGACCTCAGCACACTGATGGTCATGATCGACCATCTGCTGGGTGGGCGCGGGGTGGACGAACAGCCGGAGCGCCAGCTGACCGACATCGAGCAGACGCTGATCCGGCATCTGATGGGCCGGGCGCTGCGTGAGTTCGCCTACGCGATGGAACCGATCGCGGTCACCCGCCCGCAGTTGCTCACGCTGGAGAGCAACGCCCAGTTCGTGCAGGCCGCCGCGGCCACCGACCCGGTGATCGTGGCCCGCCTGCAGCTGGTCATGGGTGAGCGGATCAACACCATGGACCTCTGCATGCCGTACGCGATGCTGCAGCCCGCGCTGGAGCAGGCCACCCGCTCGCAGGACCGCGGCGAGAAGCAGAAGCAGCGTTCCGCCGCGGCCGCCAAGACCACCCAGCGGCTCAACGATGTCGAGGTGGACGTGTCCATCCGCTTCGACCCGATCCAGATGAGCTCGTCCCAGATCGGCAGCCTGGCCGTCGGCGACGTGATCGGCCTGGGTCACCGCACGTCCAAGCCGCTGGAGGTGACCTCGGCGACGTCCACCTTCGGGTACGCGATCCCGGGCGCCTCGGGCAAGCAGCTGGCAGCGCTGATCGTCGACCCGCAGGAGCAATGACGAACCACGCACGGCCCCCGGCCTCGGGCTGAAAGCTTTTTTCAGCCGGATCACCCGGATAGCTCAATCAGCGCAGGGATGCAGCCGAGAAACAGCATGGAAGCCACCTCGAACATCTGACTCACGCATACCGAGGACCCCTCATGTCTTTCTCCGCCTCACCCCTAGTTCCTGAGCAGCGCAGTGCCGAAGCCGGCGCCGGCAACCGGGACGCCGCGGTCCAGGCCGCCATCGGGGCCGTGCGGGAAGCTCTGCCGCAGATTCCGTCCGCGTCACCGCTGACCATCGGCGATCCCGTCCACGCACCGGATCAGGCCACCCTGCCCGAACCGGCGGGGGCTGCGATCACGGCGTTCCTCTCCGGCGGGATCGAGGGCAAGGTGCTCCTGGTCGTCGGTCAGGAGCTGGTCGACGCCCTGGCCGGAACCCCTTTCGGAACACTGGAGCCCGCTCAGGCCCTGCGCCCGGCGCTCGACTCGATCGCCAGTTCGCTGGGCGGCCGGCTGGACGGCGACCCGACCGCGACCCCCGTCGAGGGATGCCTCGACGTGCTCACCGGCGGCACCGTCGTCATCCTCCCGCTGGCCGGACCGGACGGCACGACGACCGCGGTCATCGGCCTGTCCCTCACCCAGATGGCCCCGCCCGCCGCGTCGGTGCCCGCCCAGGGCGGTTCCCGATCGGCCGTGGGCACGGGCGGCAACAGCTGGGGCATCGAGATGCTGCGCGACGTCGAGATGGAGGTGACCTGCGAGCTCGGCCGGACCCGGATGTCGGTGCGCCAGCTGCTCGCGCTCGCCCCCGGCGACGTGGTGGAGCTCGATCGCCTCGCCGGCTCCCCGGCCGACCTGCTGGTCAACGGCACCTTGCTGGCCCGGGGCGAAGTCGTGGTCGTGGACGAGAGCTTCGGCCTGCGCATCACCGAGATCGTTACCCGGGACGCGACGTGATGGGCGGCGACCTGGACCTGCTGGGCCGGGTTGTCGGCGGCCTGATCGTGGTGCTGGTGTCGATCGGGCTCGTCGCCCGCATCGCCCGCCGGGCCCACGGTGAGAACGGCGGCAGCGGCCTGAAGATCGTCGAGCGCATCGGTCTCTCCCGCGAGGCCAATCTGGCCGTCATCGAGATCTCCGACCGCAAGCTGCTTCTCGGCGTCACCGCGCAAGGGGTGACCATGCTCGCCGACATCGACGGTGGGCAGGAGGGGAACGAGAGGCAGCACGAGCAGCTCGCCGAGGCGGTCGCAGCCCACTCGGCCGGATCCCGGCGTAGCCGTTCCGGCGCCCGGACATCGAGCGGGGTCACCGGTTTCATCGGGGCGAGCCTGCGCGAGCAGCTGGGTTTCGGGAAGAAAACGGTAGACGACGAACCTGCTCCGACAAGCCGCCGCTCCCGGCGGCGGGGCCGTCGCCGGGCCGGTCCGCGGGGAGTCACGGTTCCCACCGTGGTGCCCACCCGGATCCCCAGTTCTGTCAGCAGGCCGGAACACATCGACTCCCAGGAGCTGCACGAGAGCGAAGACGCCGCGGTGCAGCTGGCCGCCCTGTTCGAGCAGAACTCGACCGAGCAGAACGAGATCCAGCCGTCCGGGGCCGAGCAACCCTTCGACACCGAGCAGTACGACAACCTCGAGCGGTCCGACAACCTCGAGCAGTACGGACGGCCCGAGCCGTACGACAGTCCCGAGACGTACGACCGCTCCGAGACCTACGATCACCGCGAGACGTATGACCACCCCGAGACGTATGACAACTCCGAGACATCCGACTACCCCGAGACATCCGACTACCGCGAGACGTACGGCCACTCCGAGACGTACGCGGAGCCGGAGCCGGCCGTCAGCTACGAACATCTGAGCGAGTTCGGGCCGGGCACGCAGGCACAGCACGACACCGTGGCTCCGGTCGACTCGCTGCTCATCGACGTCCGTGACTCCGTCGACCCGCTACCAACGGTGAGCGGGACGACCGGGGAGAGCACCTCGTCCGTTGCTCTCGATCTGGACAACCCGCCCCCGCTCGCCCCGGCACCCCGGCCCTCGGGCCGCCGGGCCGCGGGACCGCCCGTCGACCTGGCCCCGCGCACCCGCGCCGAGAACCGGGCGTCACTGCGTGAGGCCCCGGCCGACGACACACCCACCCCTCTGCCGGGTGCCCTGAACGTGGACGACTACCCGGACCTGGCCACGGCACTGCGCGCAGCCGGCCGGACCGCCCCGGCGCCCCGGCCGGCCCAGATGCCCCGCCCCACTCCGGCACCCCGCCCCACTCCAGTACCCCAGCCCGCGCCGGTTTCCAGGCCGGTTTCCACACCGGTTCCGGCACCGAGGCAGGCCGCCGAGGCGAGGCCCGGAAGGCGGGCCGCCCGTAGCACGTTCGCCCCGGACTCCCCGGCCGCGCCGCTCGACGCCCAGACCCGGGCCCAGACCCCGACCGCACCCCGACCGCGTCCGAACATCGATCTCCAGGCACGTTCTCGCGCCGATGTGCGTCCCGCACGGCAGGAGACCCTGCCGGAGCGCACCGCGCGGCAGGTGGCTGAGTTCCAGGCCGAGGCCTACCCCTCGCTACGTCCCGAGCGGGCCCAGCCGCCGGCCTCGGTGCCGGCACCCACCCCGGCCCGCCGGGCCCAGTCGGTGCTGCCCGCCCAGCGGGGCCGCACCACTCAGTCCCATCGATCCACCCAGCCCGACCGGAACCAGCTGCCCGGCAGCGTTGATCGCTCCTCGGTTCCCACCCAGCAGACTCGTGCCCAGGCGCAGGGACGCGCACCCCAGGCTCCGGCCCGGCCCTCGGGCCGCCGGTCCCAGCAGCAAGACCCTCAGATCAATGGATCGGTGCTGTCGCCCAGGACGTGGCGACAGGGAGTCGACGCGCTGCGTGATATGACCGTCCGGCGGGGGTGACCATGACCGGCCATTCCCCCCGGAAGGGCCTGCGAGCTGGTCGCCGGCTGGTCGCCGGGCTGCTGTTCGGCCTGGCGATCTGCCTCCTCCAGATCGCGGGTCCGGGTCCAGCCGCGCAGGCAGCGGTGCCTTCCCAGACCTCCGCCCCCGTCTCGGCCCCGGTGGAGCCGAACAACCCGGCCGACCCGGACAATCCCACGGCCACCGACGGCAGTGACGTCACGGTGAGTGTGCCGGGACAGCGCAGCCAGGTGATCTCGATCATCCTGCTGGTGACGCTCATCGGCGTGGCCCCCTCGGTGCTGCTGCTGTGCACGTCGTTCACCAAGATCGTGGTCGTGCTGTCCCTCACCCGGCAGGCCCTGGGCACACCGTCGGTACCGCCGAACCAGGTGCTGGTCGGGCTCGCCCTGTTCCTGTCCCTGTTCATCATGGGGCCGACTGCCGACGCCATCAACGACAAGGCCATCCAGCCCTACTCCAAGGGCGACATGACCGTGACGCAGGCCTACCGGGCCGGTAGCCAGCCACTGCGCGAGTTCATGCTGAAGCACACCCGCGACGAGGAACTGGCCCTGATGACGCGGGCGGCCGACCTACCGAACCCGGTGACCCGGGAGAAGGTCGACCTCCGCACCCTGATACCGGCTTTCGTGCTCAGCGAGTTGCGCGGCGCCTTCATCATCGGGTTCGTGATCTTCATACCCTTCCTGGTCATCGACATCGTGGTCAGCGCGATCCTGATGTCGCTGGGCATGGTGATGCTGCCTCCGGCACTCGTCTCCCTCCCGTTCAAATTATTGCTTTTCGTACTCGTCGACGGCTGGTCGCTGATCGTGACCACGTTGATCGGCAGCTACCGCTAACCCGTTCGAGGAGTCCCCCATGGAAGACTCAATCATCCAGATCGTGGCGGCCGCACTGATGACCGCGACCAAGGTCGCCGGCCCGGTGCTGTTCGCCACCCTGGCCATCGGCCTGCTGCTGTCGATCGTCCAGTCGGCCACTCAGATTCAGGAACAAACACTGACTTTCGTGCCCAAGCTGGTGATCACCGCGGTGGTTCTGGTGCTCACCGGCAACTGGTGCCTGAGGACTCTGGAGGGTTTCACCCGGGAGCTCTTCAACATGGTGCCCACCCTCCTGCGCAGCTGAGAGCCTGCCGTGGACCTCACGATCGCCGAGCTGACCCTGTCGGGGTTCCTGCTCGCTCTGGGCCGCACGGTGGGATTCATGATGACCTCCCCGCCGTTCAACACCCGGGCCATTCCCTCCCAGGTCCGCGCCGCCACCGCCATCGCCCTGGCGATCCCGCTGTCCACGTGGACCATCCGTACTGCTCCCGAGCTGGGATCCGGAGCCATGATCGGGCAGATGCTGCTCCAGATGCTGCTCGGCGTGGCCCTGGGCTACTTCGTGCTCATGGCCGTGGCCGCGATCCAGGCCATCGGTGACTTCATCGACCTGGCTGGTGGTTTCAGCATCTCCCAGAGCCTCGACCCGCTGTCGATGGTGAACAGCTCGGTGATGGGCCGGCTGCACCAGCTGATGGCCATCACCCTGTTGTTCGGCGCCGACGGGCACCTGGTGATCCTGCGCGGTCTCTCGCGCACGTTCGAGATCTCACCGATGGCCCGGATGAACCTCGGTGAGATCTCCGAGGCCCTGCTGAAGATGCTCTCGACCATGTTCCTCTCGGCCGTCCAGATCACGGCGCCGATCCTGGCCGCCCTGCTGATCGCGGACATCGCCCTCGGCCTGCTCACCCGCGCCGCCCCCGCCCTGAACGCGTTCGCCCTGGCCTTCCCGCTGAAGATCGTGCTCAGCCTCTTCCTGATCGGCCTCATCCTGGTGCAGATCCCGGGCGCCCTGGAACGCTTCGTCAACACCGCCGGGGTGACCATGGTCCGGCTGGTCGGGGGGTGAGGGTGATCCATGGCCGGTGACAAGGACGGCAAGACCGAGAAGCCGACACAGAAGAAGATCAAAGACGCCCGCAAGGACGGCCAGTTCCCCCGCTCCCAGGACTTCGGCACCTGGGCGTCGATCGCCGTGGCGATCTCGCTGATTCCCCTCAGCGTGCACCTGACCAATGAGCGCCTGCGCGTGATGCTCTCGAAACTACCTGCCATCGTCAACGATCCGAGCGTCCCCCGGGCCTTGCAGGTCATGAACGACATCCCGATGACCGTGATGATCGGTGCGGCGCCGATGGTGCTGGCCTCGATGCTCGCAGGCACCATCGCCATGGCGGCCCAGGGTGTCTACCCCTCGTCCAAGGCGATGAAGCCGAAGTTCAGCCGGATGAACCCGTTGCAGGGCATCAAGCGGATGTTCGGTCTGCGCGCGGCCTGGGAGGCGCTGAAGGCTCTGCTCAAGGTGGCCGTGCTCGCCTTCGTCGTATACATGACGGGCAAGAACCTGATCCCGGAACTCGTCGGTTCAGGCACGCTTCCGCTCCTGGCAACGGTGGAGCGCACCAGTGCCGGCATCCGTTCGATGGTCTACGCCGCGGCTGCCGCGGGACTGGTGCTGGCCCTGGCCGACTACAGCTATCAGCGCCATGAGGTCATGAAGCAACTCATGATGACGCCCAAGGAGATCAAGGACGAGTACAAGCAGCAGGAGGGCGACCCGATGCTGAAGGGCGCCATCCGGCAGAAGCAGATGGCCATGGCCCGCAACCGGATGATGGCCGATGTTCCCACTGCCAACGTCATTCTGACGAACCCGACACACCTGTCGATCGCCCTGCGGTACGAGGCGGGCAAGGGCGCCCCCAAGGTGGTGGCGAAAGGTTCCGGCACCGTGGCGATGGCGATCCGGGAGATCGCCCGGGAGAACCGCGTCCCCATTGTGGAGGACAAGCCATTGGCCAGAGCCCTTTTCCGGGTCTGTGAGGTCGGCGAGGAGATTCCCGCCGAGCTCTACATGGCCGTCGCCCGGATCCTCGCTTTCGTGATGCAGGCGGGCAAGCCGGGGCGCAATGCCGGAACCCGGAAACCACCTACTCTCACGCCGGTTCCGGAAGTTCTGCCCAGCCGTTCAGAGCTCAGCTCCCGTCGGCGGCGTGAAATCAGCGAAGCCCGACATCGGGCGCGCTGACCACTTCCACCCGCCAAAATCGGTCACCGAGGAGCAAATTCGGTCAGTCATCCAGAGATCTTTCAGGACACGCCGAACGGAATCCCAAGTCTGTAATTACACCACTACCTAGAGTCGCGGATCGACCGGATCGCAATGGATCCTGGCAATCAGGTAGCGGGGGCGCCTCCATGCGTGTCTTGACACGGACCAGCACGAACCCGGGCGGGGGGTCATTTTCACCTGGCCGTGCCCGTTTCCGGCACAGACGAGGGGTGGCGCAGGTCGTCGCGGGTCTCCTCGTCGCCGGCGGAGGGCTGCCCCTGGCCGCAGCCACGGCTTCGGCAACACCCCTGACGACCGGCCCGACCGTGTCCACGGCCCCGGCCGCTTCCCCGCACTCGGCGGAGGGGAAGCCGACGAAGCACAAGAAGAAGATCGGGCCGAAGAATTTCGCGGCGGCCGCCGACGGTTCGACCGCTGCGTCGTCCTACGGCCTCTACGCCAACGTCCGGCTCCTGGGGGCCGCCGCGATCGGCACCGAGCAGACGCCGAAGGCCGACTGGCCGGGCGGTCCCGCGACCGCGACCACCGCGAGCGTCGGGGTTCCCGGCCTCCTCAGCAGTGGCACGGCCACCGTGGCCGCCCATGGTGACGACCTGAAAGACACCGCGCACGCGACCTCCGCGGTCGACGGCCTCGGTCTGGGCACCGTGCTGGGCCTCCAGGGAGTATCCGCCGACCTGATCTCGTCGCAGTGCACCGGTGACGCCTCCGGAGTGACCGCCACCTCCACCGTCACCGGGCTGAAGCTCTCCGGCGTTCTCAACGCGACGCCCGACCAGCCGGCCGCGAACACCGTGATCAACGTGGCCAACCTGGGCACGCTGACGCTGAACGAGCAGATCCGGACCACGACCGGCGGCAAGACCAAGCTGGTCACCAACGCCCTTCACCTGAAGCTCGGCGGCAACGGCGGCCTGCTGGACGCCGTCGGCGCCGGTGACGTGATCGCCGGCCACACCGAGTGCTCCACCACCAACGCCCTCGTGCCCACGGTCAGTGGGCTCGCCCCGGCCACCGGGCCGACCACCGGCGGCACCAGCGTCGTCATCACCGGCTCGAACTTCCGCGGCGCGTCCAAGGTCGAGTTCGACGGGATCTCCGCCAGCTACTCGATCGACAGCACCACGCAGATCACGGCGACCGCCCCCGCTCACGCGGCCGGTGCGGCGAACGTGGTCGTGACGACCCCCACGCCGGGCGGCGCGAGCACCGGGACGAACACCTTCGCCTACGTCGGCGCCCCGACGGTGACCAATGTGGCTCCCTCGGGCGGTTCGCCGGGCGGGGGCACGTCGGTGACCATCACCGGCACTGGCTTCAGCGGAGCCGGGGTGGGAACCCCGACCGTGAAGTTCGGTGCCGCGAACGCCACCAACGTGACGGTCAACAGCCCGACCTCGATCACGGCCACCGCACCGGCCGGAACGGGCACCGTGTTCGTCACGGTCGCCAACAACGGGGGGACGTCGGCGGCGAGTGCCGCCACCGCCTACACCTACCAGGACGCCCTGGGCCTGAGCAGCATCAGCCCGACCACCGGGCCGATCACCGGCGGCACGACGATCACCGCCACCGGCACCGGGTTCACCACCGACTCGCAGATCACCGTCGACGGCAACGCGGTGGCGACAACCTACGTCAGCGCCACGAAGCTGACCGCGGTCACGCCCGCGACGACGACGGCCGGCGGCGTGCCGGTCACGGTCAAGCGCGGTTCCGACACCTCGGCCCCCCAGACCTTCACCTACCAGGCCGTCCCGGTCGTCACCGCGATGACCCCGGTGACCGGCACGACAGCGGGCGGCACCGCGGTAACCATCACCGGCACCGAGCTGGACGCCGTCACCGAGGTCCGGGTCGACGGCGCGGCCGTCACCGGCCCGACCATCGGGGCCACGAACATCACCTTCAGCACCCCGGCCCACGCCGCCGGGTCCGTGGCGGTGACGCTGATCAGCCCGAGTGGAACCACTCCGGCCGGAACCTTCCTCTTCGCCGACCCCGCCCCGGTGGTCCCGGTGCCGGGTGTCGTCGCCATCACCTCGGTCAGCCCGAACAGCGGGCCGATCGCCGGGAACGACACCGTGACGGTGCAGGGCCTCTTCGTGACCCTGACCGGCACCACGGTCAAGTTCGGCGCCAACAACGCCACGGTGGTCGGGACCCCGACGCTGACCTCGATCACGGTCACCACCCCGCCCGGGGACGCCCCGGGCGTCGTGCCGGTGACCGTCACCACCGCCGGTGGGACGAGCCTCGTCAGTCTGGACAGTACGTACACCTACGTCGCGGCGACGCCCACGATCGGGAACCTCACCCCCGACAACGGCCCGGCCACCGGTGGCACGACGGTGACGGTGAACGGCACCAACTTCACCTCGTCGTCCGTCGCCTACTGGGGTACCACCGCACTGACCACGGAGTACGTGAGCCCCACGGTTCTGCGGGTCACCACCCCGCCCGGTTCGGCCGGCCCGATCGCGGTGACGGTCAAGACCGGGTCGGTGACCAGTACGAGCACCAACTTCACCTACAACCCGGTTCCGACGACCACCGGCATCAGCCCGATCACCGGACCGGTGAGCGGCGGTACCGAGGTGACGGTGACCGGCAGCAACTTCGACCTGATCACGTCGGTCCAGGTCGGCACCAAGACGGTGAACCCGAAGGGCAGCAGCACGGCCTCGTCGCTGAAGTTCGACTCCCCGTCGAACGACGCCGGCGCCTACACCGTGACCCTCTCGGGCCCGGGCGGTACCTCGCTCACCGCGGGCACGTTCGTCTACACGCCGAACCCGGCCGGCCCGGCCACGGTCGTGCCGTCCAGCGGCCCCCTCCCGGGTGGCAACCAGGTCACCATCACCGGTACCGGGTTCAGCTCGCTCCTGGCGCTGACCGTCGGCGCCAACGTCATCACCAACTACACCGTCACCGGTGACACCCAGATCACCTTCACCATGCCGGCCGGCCTGACCACGGGCACGGTCCCGATCATCATCGCCACGGCGGGTGGCATCGTCACGCTGAACTACTCCTACGTTGCCTTCGACGCCAACATCACCGGGGTCGCACCGATTTCCGGTCCGGTCACCGGCGGCACGGTCGTGACGATCACCGGTACCGGGTTCACCGGGGCCACCGGGATCCGCTTCGGCGGTACGGCGGGTACAGCCTTCAGCGTGAACGGCGCCGGCACCCAGATCACCGTGACCACGCCGCAGCACGCGGCCGGTCTGGTGAACGTGGTCGTCGTCGGTGCGGGCAACATCGAGAGCGCCAACACCGGCCTGTACACCTACCTCCCGGTGAACGTGGCGCCGACGGTCACCGCCCTGACGCCGAGCGTCGGGCCGGTCGACGGCGGCACCCAGGTGACGATCTACGGCACCGGGCTCCTCACCACCACCGGTGTCAGCTTCGGTGGCAGTGCGGCCACGAACGTCACGGTGATCAACAGCACCACGATCCTCGCGACCTCACCGCAGCACGCGGCCGGCACGGTCAGCGTCATCGTGACCTCACCGCTGGGTAGCAGCACCGGGGCCAGTGCCTCCGACTTCACCTACGTGGCCGCGAACAGCGTGCCGGTGGTCGACAGCATGACGCCGCGCAGCGGCCCGACCGCCGGTGGAACCACCGTGGTGTTCCGGGGTCTCGGAATGCAGAACGTGAACCGGGTGACGTTCGACGGGGTCGAGGGCCTGGACCTCACACTCGTCAGCAGCACCACGCTGTCGGTGAAGACACCGGCCCACACGGCCGGGGGGATCGCCGTGCTCCTGCGGAACCCGCAGGGCACCAGCAGCTCCTACCTGTTCACCTACGTGCCGCGCACCGGGTTGCCGACTGTGCAGGGGCTGACACCGAACGTCGGGCCGGTGACCGGTGGCACCCGGGTCACGATCAGCGGGACCGGGTTCGACAGCTCCACCACCGTCACCTTCGACGGGGTGCAGGGCACCGACCTGACGCTCGGTGCTGACGTGGACGACCCCTCGGTCGGACCCGAGAAGGTTTCCCGGAAGGCTTCCACGCAGAACGGCCTGGGGCGCGCGACCCGGGACAACGACACCAGGGCCCGGGCTTACCGGCCGATGTCGGCCGGCCAGGCGCTGAGCCGGTGGAAGGCAGCGACCTCGAACGTGCTGACGGTGTCCACGCCGCCGCACGCCGGTGGGCCCACCACGGTGACCGTGACGAACTCGGCGGGCTCGACGAGCTTCGTGGAGGCGTTCACCTTCATCCCGGTGCTCGCCGCGACGGTGACGATCCGGACCGATGTGGTGCTCGGTGCCAGTAAGGCGATCGCACCGCGCGGCCCGGATTACTCGGGCCTCGAGGTGACCGCCTGCTCCACCCCGGACGGGCTCGGCTCCACGAAGATCTCGGACAGCGGTAAGAGCTGTGTCTACACGGCTGCCGACGAACTCGGCGACGACTCCTTCGTGATGTCGGTGATCGACGACCTCGGCCAGACCTCGGAGCAGACCGTCGAGGTGTCGGTCGTCGAGGCGGGCGGCACCGGCGGCGGGGGAGGCGGCGGCAACGACACCGGTGACGGTGACGGTGACGGCAGTGGCAGTGGCTCCGGCGGTGGGGGCGGCAACAACACCGGTGACGGTGATGGCAGCAGCACCGGCGGGAGCGGCGGCAACGACACCGGGGGCGGCCTGGCCTTCACTGGCACCCCGGTGCTGCTCATCCCGGGCCTGGCCCTGGGCCTGCTGCTGATGCTGCTCGGCACCGGCCTGCTCGGCGCCGAGCGCCTGCGGATGCGCCGGACCGCCAGCTCCTGGCAGCCGGGTTCCGACGACTACGACGACTACGACTACGACGAGGACGGGCGGCCGCTGATGCCGGCCGGTCCGGTCGGCGGTGGTTTCGACCCGCAGCGCGAGGACGACGAGACCCAGTTCCACGTCCCTGACGACGTGGCGTAACCAGCCGCGTACCGAAAGAACTGGAAGGATGCAGGAGTGACATCGATGGGGCGGACCCGCGGCTCGGGGGTCCGCCTCATCGGTTTTGTGGCCCTGGCAGTCGGCGTGATGCTGACCGCCGGCGTCGGTGGCGGCTGGTGGTGGACCAACTGGAAGGCCCGCACCACCGCGCACGGTCTGGCCGACCGCGCGACCCAGGCCTGGACGTCTCCGGTCGGGAAGGGACCCGAGACCGTCCTGATCCCGAAGGGGGTGGCCGGCCCGGTGGTCGCCGTGGTCCGTATCCCCCGACTGGGCCAGGACTGGCGGATGCCGGTGGAACTCGGTACCGGGACCGACATTCTGCGGCAAGGGCTGGGCCTGTACGAGGGCAGTCCGCAGCCGGGACGGCGGGGCAACGTCGGCATCGCCGGGCACCGCACCACCTGGGGTGCGCCGTTCCGGCGCATCAACGAGCTCCGGCCCGGCGACGTGATTCAGGTCTGGACGGCGCGCGGAAGGTTCGACTACTCGGTGGTCAGCGAGGGGGTGACCGATCCGGCGGACATCTCGGTCGTCCAGCAGAAGACGGCCGAGGGCCGCGCCTGGCTCACCCTGACCACCTGTCACCCCGAGTTCTCCGCCGCCGAGCGGCTCTACGTGCACGCCCAGCTGGTCCGCAGCCTCCCCGCCCGAACGTGAGTTCCCGAAGACGCGGCTGCGGCCCGGATCTCGACAACGAGATACGGGCCGCAGACGGTTTGTAGCCGGGGGGATCAGCTGACGGTCGACTCCACCGCGGTCGAGGGGAGATCAGCCGGAGCGCTCCGCTTGTAGAGGCCGTTCTCAGCCTTGGCGAGGCCGATCATCAGCAGGGTGAACACGGGGAAGACAGCGATCACGGCAATAACAACAGACATTCGAGACCTCCGCCGAGGCGGTGCTAAAAGTGCTGGAACGATTACGGATACGGACATCATTCACCTACGCGCACGCACACGTCGTCGGGTGCGGAGGCTGGAACAGGTGTCTGGTGTCAGGCCGCCGAGCAGAGTCTATTTTGCTCCGCTTCGACAGTGATAGGAGCCACTTCACCATAAAATACGCCGCATTTCACGCTCGGCACGTCAGGTGGTCCGACCGGGCAGGGCCGCCCCGCAAAGACTTTGACAGCCAGTAGACGGTAGGCAACCCAGGGGTGATGCCCGGCTCCGGGATCGGGCCGGATATCCCCCGGATGGCAGAACGCCGCGCCCGACTCAAGTCCCACCCGTGCTCCGCCGATGTGAGCAACAGCCACGGATGGCGTAACCGCGGGGCCAAGGGATTCACCCTCATGCGTGAGTGAGGCGCCCGCCCTCACACAGATCCAACCTGCCCTGCTGTCGGAGGTCGCCGCCGTGCCGTCCAACCGGATGACCCGTATCGCCGTACCCATAGCGATCGTGCTCGTCGTCCTCATGATGGTCGTGCCGCTGCCGGCCGCCCTCCTGGACATCCTGATCGCCCTGAACATCGGCATCAGCCTGATCGTTCTGCTGGTCTCGCTGCAGGTGCAGCGCGTTCTCGACTTCGCGGTCTTCCCGACCATCGTGCTGGTGGCCACCATCTTCCGGCTGGCCCTGAACGTCAGCTCGACCCGGCTGGTGCTGCGCGACGGTTTCGCCGGGCACGTGATCGAAGCGTTCGGCCACATCGTGATCGGGGCCAACCTGATCATCGGTCTGGTCATCTTCGCGATCCTGATCATCATCCAGCTGACCGTTGTCACCAGCGGTGCCTCCCGCGTCGCCGAGGTCGGGGCCCGCTTCACCCTCGACGCCATGCCGGGCAAGCAGATGGCGATCGACGCCGACCTGAACTCCGGCCTGATCGACGAGGACACGGCCCGCCAGCGACGCAAGGACGTCGCCGCCGAGGCCGACTTCTACGGCGCCATGGACGGTGGCACGAAGTTCGTCAAGGGCGACGCGATGGCCGCGGTCATCATCACCCTGGTCAACCTGGTCGGTGGTTTCGCGATCGGGATGCTGCAGAACGGCCTCAGCGCCAGTGAGTCGATCCAGAAGTACGCCCTCCTCAGCGTCGGTGACGGGCTGGTCTCGCAGATTCCCGCGCTGCTGATGTCGGTGGCGACCGGTGTGATCGTGACCCGCTCGACCGGCGCCGGCGACGTCGGCAGCGACCTCATCCAGCAGCTCGGACGCCACCGTCAGGCCCTGATGATCGGCGCCGGTTCGCTGCTGGCTCTCTGCCTGGTCCCGGGCATGCCCAAGATCCCGTTCCTGATCGTCGGCGGGCTGGTGCTCTTCGTGGCCTACCGCTCCACCGACGCCCACGGCGACGACATGGCGGCCGAGGCCGCCGCCGCCAGCGGCGCGATCGCGATGCCGTCCGGCCAGGTTCCGCTGCCGGCCGGTGGCGGAACCGGCGACCCGGTCACCGACTCGCTCCGCGTCGACCCCCTCGAACTCCTGCTCTCCCCCGACGCCGTCGACCTGGTGGACGCCGCCCGCGGTGGCGACCTGCTCGACCGGGTGCGGGCCCTGCGCCGCAAGACCGCCCTGGACCTGGGCCTGGTGCTGCCCCCGGTGCGGACCCGGGACGGCGCGATGCTGGCACCCGGCACCTACGAGATCCGGATCGGCGGCAGCAGCGTGGCCACCGGCGAGGCCCCGCCCGGGCACCTGCTGGCGATCGGCGACTCGATGGACAGCCTGCCCGGCCGTCACACCACCGAACCGGTGTTCGGTCTCCCCGCCGTCTGGGTACCGATCGAGTACCGTGCCTCGGCCGAGCTGGCCGGCGCCACGATCGTGGAGCGCGCCGCCGTCGTCACCACCCACCTCGCCGAGATGGTGCGCCAGAACGCGTCCCGTCTTCTCAGTCTGGACGACACCCGCGACCTGCTCGAGGTGCTCAAGAACGACCGGCCGGCCGCGGTCGAGGAACTCGTGCCCAGCGTGCTGCCGCTCGCGGCGGTGCAGCGTCTGCTGCAGGGACTGCTGGACGAGCAGGTCTCGATCCGCGACCTCGGACGGGTCCTGGAGGGTGTGGGCCAGCGGGCCCGCTCCACCAGCGATCCGGACGCCCTGCTGGAGGCCGCCCGGGCCGCTCTCGGCCCGGCCCTCGCCGCGCACTACGTGCGGGACGGGGTACTGCGCGCCATCACCCTCGAACCCGCCGTCGAGACCCAGATCGGCGAGGCGCTGAGGGCCGGTGAGCAGGGAGTGGTCATCGCTCTCGACCCGGTCCAGGCACAACGCCTGGTCTCGGACATCTCTGCCCTCCAGACCACTGCTGAACAGCGTGGTGAGCTGCCGGTTCTCCTCATATCCGGACCTCTGCGGCTGCCGATGCGGCGACTGCTGCGTGGATCGCTGCCCCAGTTGCCCGTCATTGCCTTCACCGAGGCGACCGGCATTCACCAGATCGAGACCGTCGGACAGGTGAGTAGTAGTCATGAATTTGCTGCTTGAAGGTGACGACCTCGAGGCGCTGCTCATGCAGGCACGTCACGAGGGTGGTCCGTTCGCCCGCATCGTCCGGGCCGAGAAGGTGCGCCGCGGTGGCGTCCTCGGATTCTTCGCCAAAGAGGGCTTCGAGGTCGCCGTCGAGGTGCCCGGTGACGGGCTCGACGACGAAGAGCTCGCGCTGCCCGCCGTTCCCCTGCACCAGGAGCGCTCCGGTTACCGCGACCTGATCACCCTGGCCCGCCAGGCCGGGTCGCAGGCCAGGTCGCAGGACGAGTCGACCGAGGACGCCGCTGTACTGGCCATGGCCCGGCAGGCCGCGTTCGAGGCGGCCATGGCCTCGGACGAGCGCATGCCGGTCCTGGGCCTCGGTGTTCCCCGGAGTGGCCGGGGTCCGTCGTTCGACCCCTACGGGCAGGAAGAGGTTCGCGAGACGCTCGATCTGGCGGAGATTCTCGGTCATGGCGGATACCCCGCCGGGCGGGCCCCGAGCAGTGGACGATCGCACGAGCGCCGGGTGCCGACGGGCCGGGGTCTGCCGCTCTCCCGTTCGGCAACACCGGCAGCACCGACAGCACCGGCAGACCCGGGCGAATTCGCCGGGGACGAGGCCGAGTGGGACGACTGGGAAGAGGACATCGCGGCTGCGGAGTCCCAGCCGGACGAGGTGGATCGGGAGGCCGAGCGCCGGGAGATCGAGCGTCTCGAGGCGCAGGAGCAGGAGATCGAGGAGCGCGCGGCCCGCATCGCCGCCCGGGCCGAGGAGATCCACGTCCAGCGGGCGGCCAAGGCGGCCCGCAAGGCCAGGGCCAAGGCGGCCAAGGCGGCTGCGCGTCGGCGTACGGCCGCGACGAAGGCGGAACACCCGACCGGCGCGGAGACGGGGAGCGATGTCGCGGCGGCCACCACCGGGGCCGGTCCATCTGCCGTCGTGGCCGGCCACAACGCCCCTTCACCGTGCACCGCCGAGGGCCACACCTCCGTCGACGTGACCACCCCGCCCGCCGGTATTCGCACCGAGGTGACCGACGCCGGTGGGAGGACATCCGCGTCCACCCTGGGCCGCACCGCCCCCGTCGACCTGACCGTGACGACAGTTGCGCAGCAGATCGAGATCCCGGAAAGCCTGACGGTGGAGACCCGGGGCGGCGACGACCTGGACTTCAGCCAGTTGCGGCCGGCCTGGGCCCGTCCGCGAGGCACGACGCCCCCGGCCTCGGACCGGTCGGCGCCGACCTCAGACCTGACGCTGCCGGCGAGCAAGGGCCTCTCGCGCCGGGCCGCGCTTCCCGGTTCCCTGATGACGGACTCCCGGCCGGGCATCCGGGTGGAGATGACAGATCAGCCGCCGTCCGGGGGACAGCCTGCGCAGACCGGCGGTGCGCTACCCCTCAACACGGGCAGTGTTCCTTCCGATCCATCGACGGTGAGGGAAATCCCGAAGCTTCTTCCGCTTCCACCTCGGGCCCGCTCCGGCGGCTCCGGGTCGGGTGGTGCGGACGACCCGGCACGGGCACCCTCCGACCCCCCGAAGCACGCTGCCGCACCGGACGAGGCCGAGGCCCGCGCCGGGACGGCCACACCGGACGTCCCGGTTCCGGGTCTGGCTCCGGCAGTGTCCCCGGTCGCCTCGGCACTCCCGGGATCACCAGACCCGGAGGCCGAACTTCTGGCGAAATGGGCGGATCCGACCGGACCGGCGCTGGCCCCTGAGTTCAGCACGCCCACGCCACCGGTAGTCCCCACGCCCGATGACGCGGCCGCACAGTGGGCCGGGACCCCGGCCCTGGCGCCGGCCACACCGGCGCTCAAGCCCGCCGTCGAGCGGGACAGCCCATTGACCGCTCCCGAACCGACGGCGGCATCGCCCTGGGCCGAGACCTCTCCGGCAACTCCTGTCCTGGCGGAGACCCCCACGCTCATCGGAGGATGGGGCGAGCCGGCCGGCGGGGGCGAAGATGCCCAAGCCCAGCGGTGGGCCGCCCCGGCCCTCGGCGCGGCTACCGGTGCCGGTGCCGGTGCCGGTGCCAGCGCCGGTGGTGGTGGCCCGGTCGCGTCGATCCCCGCCCAGCCGGGCTCGCCGGAGGCGGTCACACCGCAGTTCGCGGCTCCCGCTCCTGCGCCCGAGGCGACTCCGTTCAGCCCGTCAGCTCAGCAGTTCGGTTCGGACGCTGCACAGTTCGGTCAGTTCGGGGCCCCGGCCGAGCCGCAGACGCCGCAGTTCGGTTCGCAGCCGTCCGAAGAGCAGAGCCAGCAGTTCAGTGGCCCCTCGCCGTTCGGGGCATCACTGTCGTTCGGTCAGCCGACGCCGGAATCCGGTCAGACTCAGCAGTTCGGTGAACTGGCCCAGCAGTCCTCATTCAGCCAACCGGGCCAGCAGTTCGGCCAGGCGGCCCAGGAATCCCCGTTCAGCCAGCCCGGCCAGCAGTTCGGCCAGGCGGCCCAGGAATCCCCGTTCAGCCAGCCCGGCCAGCAGTTCGGCCAGGCGGCCCAGGAATCCGGCCAGCAGTTCGGGACGCCGCCCCCGGCGTTCACGCCGCAAGCCCCGGCCACCGGGTCCGACCAGTCTGCCGACACGGCTGCGCCGACGACGGCCACTCTCGGCGCCGGGCCGGATCTGTCCGACCTTCCCGCGACCGCTCCCCGGGCGACAACCGTTCTGCCCAAGGGAAAGTCACGACGTTCGAAGAAGAACGAGCCCACTGCGCGAAAGACGCCGGAAGCCACCTCCATGTCTGCTCCCTCTTTTCGAGTCACCCCCTCCGCGCCGACGCCGAGCGCCCTTTCATCGCCGAGCCCGGCAACGGCACCGGGATCGACCGCGCCGACGGACGCCACGTCCGCCGAGACCATGACCGACGACAGTGGCCGGCACCGCCCGCGCCGCGACCGCAGCCACGCGCGGCACACCGGCCCGGGTACTGACCCGACGCTGGGCACGCCGGCCGACGGCACCGTGGCCCCCGCGCCGGTCAGCGCCGCTCGCACTGCCCCTACTGAGGCCGCGATGAGCTCCGGCATCAAGGTTTTCGGTATCCGACTGGGCGGGCGCAAGAAGGCCAAGACTAAGGACGAGCCCCAGGAAGAGATCCAGAAGGAGACCGCCGCCCCGGTCGCCCCGATTCCGATGGCTCCGGCCGTGCCGACCCCGCGGATGGAATCCTCCACCGGGGCCGCCCTCAACGATCCTCCCGCCTGGGAGATCATGGCAGCCCGGGCCAGCGCGGCCGCGGCCGCGGGTGAACTCGCGGCCGCGCACTCCGTACTGACCGCCCAGAAGACCGCCACCGATCAGAATCCCTCGGCACAGGCAACTTCCGGATCAGTCCCGGCCTCCGGCACCCCGGACATGAGCGCCCAGCCCATCGTCCCCGCCCAGCCGAGCGCCCCCAGCGCGGAGACGGACACGATCTCGACCTGGGCCACCACCCCGGCCAACACCAGCCCGGAATGGCCCGCCCCCGCGGCCCCCGCGCCAGGAACACCCGATGAGGGCCCCACGTCGAGCTGGGCCTCCCCCGCCGAGGCCACGGCGGCCTGGGCCGTTCCGGCCCCGGAAGCCACCACCTCCGAAACCCCAACAACGGACGCGCCCAAGGACGCGGTCACGAACCCCACCCCGGGTTCGATGCCAGATTCGGTCCCGGTTTCGGTAGAGAGTTCGGTGCCGGGTTCAGAGCCGACTCCGGTGCCGGGGTCAGCGCTGGGATCGGTGGAAAGTTCAGTCCCAGGTCTGGCACCCGGATCAGTACCGGGATCGGTAGAAAGTCCGGTCCCAGGCCTGGCACCCGGATCAGTACCGGGATCGGCGGAAAGTCCGGTCCCAGGCCTGGCGCCGGGTTCGGTGAAGAGCTCGAGCCCGGGTCTGGTATCGGGTTCAGCGCCGGGTTCGGTCACCGGATCCGCACCGAGCTCGACGGCCGCCCCGCTGACCGGATCGTCGGGTGGTTCGAACCTGAGTGCACCGGCCGATTCACCGTTCGGGTCACCGGCCGGACCGGCCACTGGGGCGGTCACACCGACGGCAGCCGACCCGCTGTCCGAGGTGGCGACCTCCTCGATGCCGGATTCGGCCGCCGGCCTGGCCGCGGACTCCGGATCCAGCTCGGTCCCGGGCATTGCGGCCTCACCGTTCGGCTCGGACCCGCTTCCCGCTGCCGGCTCACCGTCCGACGCGATGCCCAGCACCACGACGGACTCGCCGTTCAGTTCTCCCTTCGGTTCGGTCACCGGCGCGGCCACCGAGCCGACGACGGAAACCACCACCCCTTCGGCAACCAACGCACCGGCCAGCACACCCTCGCCCTTCAGCTCACCCTTCAGCTCACCCTTCGACTCGCCTTTCGGTTCCACCAGCAGTGCAGCACCCGAGCCGGCGACAGAAACCACCACCCCTTCGGCCGCCGAGTCGGCGTCCGACTCGCTGCCGGGCTCGTTTCCCGGGATCACTGCAGTTCCGGAACAATCCGCAGGGCAAATAGTTTCGGCCGGTTCGACGGAGCCGATCACGATGCCGATCCCGATCACTCCGGCTCCCGAAGCGTTCTCGCCCGAGAAGACCCCCTTCACCGAAGGTGCTCCCTCGACCGACGCTGCCCTGCCGACCGACGCTGCCCTGTCCGGCGACGCTGCTCTGTCCGCCATCAAATGGTCCACACCGCCCGAGCCGTTGCCCGGCATCACCGCACAACCGCCCGCCGACGATCCCGGACCGGACTCGGCGCCCTCTCCCACCGCTAGTTTCGGTTCTATCCCGATCCAGTTGTCCGCACCGGCCGATTCTCTGAGCGACCCCCTGACCGCCCCCTGGACACCGGACCTGGACACCACCGACTGGAGCGCGTCCTCTGTCTGGTCCACCCAG
The DNA here is from genome assembly GCF_030269305.1 of Kineosporia sp. NBRC 101731. Lineage (NCBI taxonomy): Bacteria > Bacillati > Actinomycetota > Actinomycetes > Kineosporiales > Kineosporiaceae > Kineosporia > Kineosporia sp. NBRC 101731. The sequence goes on along the minus strand of NZ_BSTC01000001.1, from coordinate 410,566 downwards.
CCGGAGATCAACTGGGCCGGTGAGGACGGGGCGACCACGGCGTCCCCGATGTCCCCGATGTCCGAGAAACCGGCCGCACCTGAGAGCACCGAACAGACCACCGAACAGGCCACCGCCGCCGTGGCCCTGGCCGCCGACCGGACGGCCTTGGGCAACCTCGGAGTGCCGCCGGAATGGGCTGCGAATCTTCAGTCCGGTGACCGGTTCATGGCCGTCGTGCAGATGCTCGGCTCGATGCCCGAACCGACGATCCCGGACGATGTCGGGGTGATCGCGGTGGTGGGCCCCTCTGATGTCGTCGGGCTCGAGGCCGCCCGCACCGCACTGGATCTGCCGCACAACGGACAACCACGGAAGGTGGTCACCGTTCCGCACGAGGTGGGTCCGGATCGGATCGGCGCCATGGATCTGGTGTCCATCACCCGTCCGGTGGTGGTCAGTGTCCCGGTCGACGGCGACCGCACGGAAGATGCCGGCAAGGTCCGTAAGGTCCTGCAGACCGTGGGAGCTGAGGCAGTGATCGCAGTACTCGACGGATCCCGGTCGCTGGAGGAGAACCAGCGCTGGGTGAGGTATCTGGGCAAGGTCGACGCGGTGGCGCTGGACGGTGCCCTTGATTCCGGGGAGCCGGCGTCGGTGCTGCAGCTCGGTCTGCCGGTGGTCCGGATCGACGGGATCGGCGTGGACCGGGTCGGCTGGGCCGCCCTGCTCTGCACCCAGCTGGCCATGGGTGGCGCGGACTCGTGACGACGACTCCTCCGGAGGCCGGCTGTTTGATCGCAGCCGTGCTGGCGGGACCGCTTCTCTACATCCAGTACGAGAGAGGCGGTCTCGACGGCTACACAGCTGTGCTGAATTGGTGCATCGTCGCTCTGCTGTGCATGATCGGAGCCTCGCTGATCATGGACCTGATCAGCCGGTACGAGCAGGAGTGGGACGACAAGGACGCGGCGGACGCCCGCGAGGCCGCCCAGAACGCGGCCGAGACCGAGGCCAAGCGGGCCGCCGAAGAGGCTGAGCGCCGGGCCCAGGCCGGTTAGGACGCTCAGGGCACCTCGCGACGGATCTCGTCCAGCCAGATCCGGGCCGAGGCATCCGACGGGGCCCGCCAGTCACCCCGCGGCGAGAGCGAGCCACCGGCAGTGACCTTCGGTCCGTTCGGCATGGCGGAACGCTTGAACTGACTGAACGCGAAGAACCGCTGTGCGAACACCTCGAGCCAGTGCCGGATCACCGGCAGGTCGAACTCGTTGCGGCTCTCCGGCGGGAAATGCGGTGGCCAGTCGCCCTTCCCGGCATCGCCCCAGGCGTGCAGGGCCAGGAAGGCGATCTTCGAGGGCCGAAACCCGTGGCGCAGTGTGTAGAACAATGAGAAGTCCTGCAACGAGTACGGCCCGACCTTGGCCTCGGTGCTCTGGGTGACGCCGTCCTCGCCCGCGGGCACCAGCTCCGGGCTGATCTCACCACCGACCACGTCTTGCAGGATCTTGCCCACCTCGTCATCGAACTGACCCGACGTGATGACCCAGCGGATCAGATGCTGCATCAGCGTTTTCGGTACACCACCATTGACGTTGTAGTGCGACATCTGGTCGCCGACACCGTAGGTGGACCAGCCGAGGGCAAGTTCGGACAGGTCGCCGGTGCCGAGCACGATGCCGCCGCGCTGGTTGGCCAGCCGGAACAGGTAGTCGGTGCGCAGCCCGGCCTGCACGTTCTCGAAGGTGATGTCGTACACCGGCGAGCCGTTGGCGAACGGGTGCCCGAGGTCTTTCAGCAACAGCTCGGACGCCGGCCGCATGTCGATCTCCTCGAAGGTGACCCCGAGCGTGCGACCCAGGCCGACCGCCTGGTTCTTCGTCCGGTCGCTGGTCGCGAAGCCGGGCAGCGTGAACGCGAGAATGTCGGTGCGGGGACGGTTCTCCTCATCCATGGCTTTGGCCGCGACGATCAGGGCATGGGTCGAGTCGAGCCCTCCCGAGACCCCGATGACGATCTTCGGCTGACCGATCGCCCGCATCCGCTGCCGCAAGGCGGCGACCTGGATGTTGTAGGCCTCGTAGCAGTCCAGCTCGAGCCGGGACTCGTCGGCCGGCACGAACGGGAAGCGCTCGACCTCACGCCGCAGCCCGATGTCGCCCGCCGGCGGCTTGAGCTCGAACTCGATCGTGCGCAGATCGGTGCCGTGAGCGGCCCGGTTGTCGTCGAACGAGCCCATCCGCAGTCGCTCGGCGCGCAGCAGGTCCAGGTCGACGTCGGCGATCGTGCGGCGGTCGCCGGTCGGGAACCTCTCCCCCTCGGCCAGCAACACCCCGTTCTCGTAGACGAGCGTCTGCCCGTCCCAGGAGAGATCGGTGCTGGACTCGCCCTCCCCGGCGGCCGCGAACACGTAGGCGGCCAGGCAGCGCGACGATGCGGAACGGCAGAGCAGCTTGCGGTCCTCGGCGCGGCCGATGGTGATCGGGCTGCCCGAGAGGTTGGTGAGCACAGTCGCCCCGGCGAGCGCGGCCGTAGCACTGGGCGGCACGGGCACCCACATGTCCTCGCAGATCTCGACGTGCAGCACGAAACCGGGCACGTCGGTGGCGGCGAAGAGCAGGTCGTTACCGAACGGGACCTGTTCGCCGGCCAGCCCGATGCTCTCGCCCACGTCGCGCCCGGCGGACATCTGGCGGGCCTCGTAGAACTCGCGGTAGTTCGGCAGGTACGACTTGGGGGCCACCCCGAGCAGTCGCCCGTCGTGCACCACCGCGGCGACGTTGTGCAGGCGGTGCCGGTAACGCACAGGCAGGCCGACGAGCAGCACCGGGGTGAGCCCGGCCGAGCCGTCGATCACCGTGCGCAGGGCGCGCTCGGCGTCGGCCAGCAGCGTCTCGTGCAGCAGGAGGTCTTCGATCGAGTAGCCGGTGAGCGTGAGTTCGGGGAACACCGCCAGCCCCACGCCGTCGTCATGGCAGTCCCGCGCGATCCGCAGCACCGACTCGGCGTTGGTGTCCGGATCGGCGATGGCCGTGCGCATCGTGCAGGCGGCGACCCGGAGGAAGCCCTGGTGGTACGCGGAGTAGAAGCGCTCGCTCACGAGGAGCAGTCTCTCAAACCGGCCCGGCGTCAATCGTCAGCGGCACCTGCGATCTCCTCGACCAGGCGGAGCGACTCGCTGAGCGATTCCAGGTAGGCGAGCGAAACGGCGTGAAGACTCAGACCGGAGGCGGTGACGCCCTGGTCGTCGTCGCGCTCGTGGGCCAGCACCGCGTGCAGGGCGACCCCGGCGCCGCCGAGCCCACTGACCAGGGCGTCACGGACGTCCCCCGTGACCCCGGCGGCCTCGGCCACCGTCTGCGGGGACGCACCGAGCAACTCCGCGGCCCCGGAGAGCAGGCCGATGGTGAACGCCAGGTCACCGGCCTCCTTCGGAGCCAGCAGACGGCAGGTGCCGGCCCGGGCGAGCACCTTCCAGAGGCCGTTGACCGGTGAGGCGCTGGACGGACCCTCGATCAGCATCAGCACGATCCAGGAACGCAGGCGGCGCGGGCCGATGACGACCAGGGCCTGGCGCAGCGAGGAGATCTGGCCACTGGTACCGGACGCGGCCGAGTTCGCCGTGCGCAGCAGCCGCAGGGCCAGGCCGGGATCGCTGCCGACGGTGGGCTCGAGCCGGACGATGTCCAGGTCGGGGTCGGCCAGTTCACGCAGCAGGCGCACACAGACCAACTCGGTCGGCGTCAGGGTGCGCCGTTCCAGCACCTTGGGCTTCTCCAGCAGCGACCCCTGGAACAGGCTGAAGCCGAGCTCGCGGGCCCGGTCGAACGTGGGCTGGTCCTGGATGCCACCGGCCATGAGATCGCGACCGCGCTCGGTCACCAGGGCGGCCAGCTCGGCGAGTTGCCAGCCGGGATGGGCCGACACGTCGATCTTCACGTAGTCGACGAGGTCGAGGAGCACCGAGGCCTCGGCCTGGCCGCGGTATTCGATCAGCGCCAGACGATATCCGTCCGAACGCAACTGCTCGACGCCGGCGAACAGTTCCGCGTCCATCATCATGGTCGCCGAGATCTCGAGGACGACACCGGCGGGCTCCACCGGGATCGGGATGATCCCGGTGAGGAAGGCGCGGGTGAGACTGATGAAGACGGGCCGGGGCCCGGCGATCCGGTCCACCCCGAAGGTGCCGAAGGTGGAGGCGATGACCTGGGACGTCGCCCGGTCACCCTGGTCCTTCTCGCCGGAGTGGAACAGCACCTCGTAGGCCATCAGGGTGCGGCGGGCGTCGTAGAGCCCGTGCCGGCCCACCCGCACGTTCCGCACCGCATCGGGCGGGACGCGCGTCTGCGCCGGTACCCGTGGAGCTTCCGTGGGTACCGGCGCTTCAGCGATGGCCTCGGACAGGGATCCGGGGTCCGATGACATTCGCTCTCGCTTACTTGATGACGACCGACAGGGTTCCGTCGCCGTATCCGCTGATCTTCAGCTTCACGTCCATCCGGTTGCCGACCGTGGCGGCCAGCGCGGCGATGTCGGCCGGGATGGCCGAGCCCGGGGCGTACATCTCGTAGAGACGCACGTGCGGGTGGTTGGGCACGTTGAAGATCGACGCCATCACGTTGAGAACCTCGTAGCAGTTCTCCTCGAGGTCCTTCGGCAGCTCACGAGCCTTGATGCTCTCGTCCACCACACCACGGGGGATCATGCCCAGGGAGCCCCCGATCCGTGCGGCGCACTCCAGGTCGACGACCACCAGGGCAGACGTCTTCAGCTGGTCCGTGACGTAGACCGCGACCACGTTGGTCGACTTGGCCGGCGGCGGGACGCCGTCCGACAGGTCGACGTCGCGGCCGACGAGGCCCTCGATCGTGTTGCGCACCGAATGCCGGCTGGGCAGGGGTGACTGTTCTGTCTCGACACTCATGCTGAAACCACCGATCCGAGTGTGTCCATGAACGCTTCCGCGGTGAAGGGCTTGACGATGAATCCGATCGCACCGGCGGCCACACCCTCTTCCGCCTTGTCGCCGCCACCCTCAGAGGTGACGAAGCAGAACGGGGTGGTGTTGCCGCTGGCGCGAAGTGCCTTGAGGAACTCGATGCCGGTCATCTCCGGCATGTTCCAGTCGGACAGGATGAGATCCGGCTTGAAGTCCTTGACGGCTTCCATCCCGAGGCGGCCGTTCTCGGCCTCCTTGATCTCGTGCTTCCCCAGACCTGCCTGCCGCATGGTCCGGATGACGATCATCCGCATTGCTCGACTGTCGTCAGTTACCAGGATCTTCATGAGGTGGGCTCCAGGGTTGCGTCGTTGATCTCCGGCGGCCAGAGGAGGCCAGCTACCGGGGCATGGGGGTGGATGGCGAGCTGGACCACGTGCCCCAGCACGACGGCGCGCACACACGTGGTGCCGTCCGCGGGCTCCGCTTGTTCGAACCGCTCGTCATCGATGATCTCCGCCGTCGGCAGAGACAGGCGGGCGTGAGTGCACAGAAGCGTCTTCACGTTCCCGCCGGCGATGTTGCTGATCTCCGCGATCGCGTCGACCAGATCGTTCGGTCCCGGAGAGCTGATCGACATCATCCTGGCCGCCATCACCCGGGCCAGGCTGACACCGACACGGACCTCGATCACCGCGAACTGTTCCTCGCTCTGATCGCCGTCGTCAGCGAAGTTGTGAATGGCCAGGCGTGACACGGTGGTGTCGCCCACCGGCAGCTGGTTGTTGGTGATGATGGCCTCTTCCTTCAGCACGGAGGAGAACACATCGGTGAGGATCACACCGAGTTCCTCTCGCGCATCGTCATCCAGCTCGGTGAAGACGCTCATGTCCCTCCTCCGTTTCGGAAGATCACTACTTTTTCGGTTTCCACCCGGGTGAAGTTCGTATCCAGGGTGATGGTGCTCTCGGCCCCGCCGAGAACCAGAAATCCACCGGGCCGCAACACTTTGCGAACATTCGCGAGCACCTGGCGCTTGGTCGGCAGATCGAAGTAGATCAGCACGTTCCGGAGAAAGACGATGTCCATCTGCGGTAGGCCGACCGGCGGCTGGGCCAGATTGCCCTGCCGAAAGCTGGTCATCGCACGCACCTCCGGCTTGACGATCCAGTCCCTCCCTACCTGATCGAAGTACTTGACCATGTACTTGACCGGCATACCGCGATTGATTTCGAGCTGGCTGTACTTCCCGGCCGTGGCCCGCGCCACCATGGTCGGAGAGATGTCCGTACCGTGGATCTTCGCCGTCCGGCCCGGGTTCACCGGCAGCCAGTCGAGCAGCAGCAGAGCCAGTGAGTACGCCTCCTGGCCGCTGGACGAGGCCGCCGACCAGACGTTCACGGTGGGCCCGCCGAACTTCTTCACCTCGGGCAGCATCAGCCGGGTGAAGGCGTCGAACGGATGGACGTCGCGAAACCACGAGGTCTCGTTCGTGGTCAGGGCGTCGACCACCGCGTCGCAGGCTTCCCGGTCGTTACGCCGCAGGCGGTGCACCAGGGCGGCCACGTCCTTGTCACCGAACTTCCGGGCCACCGGCGCCAGCCGGGACTCGACCAGGTATTCCTTTCCCGGCTGCAGGTCGATCGAACTGCGCTGCCGGATCATTCCGATGACGAAGGTGAAATCAGAGTCCTGCAAGGTCATGCCCGCACCCCGCCCGTCACCGGGCCGGCTGCCTGACGGGTGGAGGCGCCCTGACTCTGGATCAGCGCCGCTGCGACGGTCGGGGCGATCTGCTCGATCGGGAGAACCCGGTCGGCCTGCCCCGCCATCACGGTGGCACCGGGCATACCCCAGACCACGCTCGACGCCTCGTCCTGGGCGAACACCTCGCCACCGGCAGACCGGATCACCCCGGCCCCCGCGGCCCCGTCCCGCCCCATCCCGGTCAGCACCAGCCCGAGCACCCGGTTCCGGTAGACCGCCGCGACCGACCGGAACATGACGTCCACGGCGGGCCGGCAGAAGTTCTCCGGCGGGGCATCGCTCAGGTGCACGAAAACTCCGGTGCCCTTCGACTTCATCTCCATGTGCAGACCACCCGGGGCGATCAGCACCTTCCCGCGCTCCACCGCGTCACCTTCGGCGGCCTCCACGATGCTCAGGCGGGAGATCGAGTCGAGGCGCTGAGCAAGCATTTTCGTGAACACCGGAGGCATGTGCTGGGTGATCACGACCGGCACGGGCAGGTCTCCGGGCAGGGACGCCAGCACGGTCGCCAGCGCGTCCGGGCCACCGGTGGAACTCCCGATCGCCAGCAGACCGAACGGCTGCGTGCGTCGTGGCGTTCCGGGGGCTCGCGAGACTCCCGCCGGCGGTTGGGCCGGCGGGATGGGGGTTCTGGTGCCCACCAGCTTCCTCGCGCCGGTGAGCGCGATCAGCTTCGGTATCAGCTGTTCCTTGATGTTCTGCCGGCTCTCCATCACGCTGCCGACGTTGGCCGGCTTGGTGACGTAGTCGCTGGCCCCGGCCGCGAGCGCGTCCATGGTGGCGGACGCGCCCCGCTCGGTCAGGGTGGAGAACATCACGATCGGCAGGCGAGGATGCGTCTTGCGCAGTGCCCGGACCGCTTCGACGCCGTTCATCACGGGCATCTCGATGTCCATGGTGAGCGCGTCCGGCTTCAGTTCCTCGACCTTGCCGATCGCGACCTGTCCGTTGTGTGCGACGCCGACAACCTCGATCCGGTTGTCGGCGTCGAGAATCTCCTTGATCAACCGGCGGATGACCACCGAGTCGTCAACGATCAGAACGCGGATGGTTGCCCCGCTCATACCTTCACCAATCCCAAGAGCGCCAACTTCTCAGCGATCACCTCTGAGGTGAACGGTTTGATGACGTACTCGTGCGCACCCGCTGCCAGGGCCCGGACGATGTTGCCGTGTTCGCTCTCGGTCGTGACCATCATCAGCGAAACGTCGTTCAGCGATTCGCGGGCCCGGATCGCCTTGATGAAGGTCAGTCCGTCCATCCGCGGCATGTTCCAGTCGACGAGGGCCACGTGTGGCAGGTAACCGGTGTCGATCAGGTCCAGTGCATCTCGTCCGTCGAAGGCCTGGGCGACGTCGAAACCGAGTGCCTCGAGTTGCCTCGTCAGGATCGATCGCATCGCTCGCGAGTCGTCGATCACCAAGGCTCGCATCGCGTCGCCCCTTTCGGTCTTCTATCGGATGCCCTCAGGCAGCTGCCGAGCGACTTTCGTCGAAGGCCAGCAAGGCACGAGCGTCCAGGGCGAGGAGCAGCTTGTCCGGCAGCGTGTACGCGCCGAGCAGCAGCGAACCGACCCTGGCATTCACCGTCGAGGGGGTTCCCTCGAACGGGATCTGGGAAACCTCGACCACGCCGCCGATCTCGTCGACCAGCAGGCTGACGGGTTCGTCGTCCACCCGGACCACGACGTTGACCTGGGCGCGTTCACCGGTCGTCGGCGGCAGACCCAGCCGGGCCCGCACATCGATGGCGGTGAGTACCTCACCACGGAGGTTGATCAGGCCGGACACCTCGGCCGAGGCGAGCGGGACCGGGGTGAACGTCTGCATCCGGACCACTTCCTGGACCAGGGCAACCTCCACCCCGAACAGGTAGGAACCGACGTGGAACGTCGACAGCTGGGTCACAATGCCTCCTCGTACATGTCGCCGAGCTGCTGCACCGTCGTGGCGCCGGCGTCGTCCTGGTAGAACGCAGGGTCGGCGGCGAGCACCGCGGCCTGCACGTCGAGCAGCTCGACCACCCGGTCACCGACGACGATCGACCCCAGCAGCGCATGGTCGTCGATGTCGGAGCGCGAACCGGCCCGCTCGGTGGCGATGTCCATGATCCGCTCGACCGCGAAGCCGACACTGCGCTGGCCGCGGGTGTAGACCACCAGCTGAACCCTCGCGTTGTCGGTCTCCTCGCCGTAGGCACCGAGCAGGTTCGCCAGGCGTACCAGCGGCATGATGTGGCCCCGGTACTGGACCACCTCGCGACCACCCACCCGCTCGATGGTCTCGTTGGGGATCTCCTCCAGCCGGGTGACCATGTCCAGGGGGATGGCGGTGCGCCGTCCTCCGGACAGCTCCACCACCAGCACCGGGTCGATCGGCGTGGTCTCTTCCATGACCGACGAGCTGGCGGCCGCGGCCTGGTTGGAGAGCACGTCGGCCCGCCGGGCGATCGCGGTCGCGTCGAGGATCAGGACCACGCTGCCGTCACCGTGGATCGTGGCGCCCTGGTACATCGGCAGGGCCTTCAGGTGCCGGCCCAGCGGCTTGACCACGATTTCCTGGGTGTCGAGGACATCGTCCACGACAAGGCCGAAGCGGTGCTGCTCGGCCTGCAGGACGACGATGAAGCCGCCCCGCCCGTCATCGTTGCGGCCACCGCCGCTGGAGGTGCCGATCGAGACCAGCTCGAGCTGCTCGTCCAGTTGCACCAGGGGCAGCAGCGAACCGCGCAGCCGGTAGACCGGCGCCCCGGAGATGTGCTCGATGCCGCCGCGGGCGTGCTCGCCCGAGAGTCGCACCAGTTCCAGCACACTCACCTGCGGCACCGCGTAACGGTGGCCGTAGCAACCGATCGTCAGAGCCGGGATGATCGCCAGGGTCAGCGGGATGCTGAGGCGGAAGGTGGAGCCGGCGCCCTTGTTCGAGACGACGTCGACGGAACCGCCGATCGCCTCGATCCGGGTCTTCACCACGTCCATACCGACGCCCCGGCCGGAGACGTTGGTGACCTTGGCGGCCGTGGAGAATCCGGGCAGGAAGATCATCTGGGTGATCTCGCGCGGCGTCATCTTCTCCAGCTGGGCCTGGGTGACCAGGCCCCGCTCGACCGCCTTGTTACCGACCACGTTGTGGTCGATACCCGCACCGTCGTCGATGATCTCGAGGTGGACCAGGCCGGCCTCGTGATAGGCGCGCAGCATCAGCACGCCCTCGGGGTTCTTGCCCTTGCCGATCCGCACGTCCGGCGGCTCGATGCCGTGGTCGATCGCATTGCGGACGAGGTGCGTCATCGGGTCCTTGATGGCCTCGAGGACGCTCCGGTCGAGTTCGGTGTCGCGGCCCTCCATCTCCAGGCGCACGTTGCGCGAGAGCTGGTGGGAGAGGTCGCGGACGACTCGGGGCAGTTTGGACCAGACCGTGTCGACCGGCTGCATACGGGTCTTCATGACCTGTTCCTGCAGCTCACTGGTGATCAGTGAGAGGCGCTGCGCAGACCGGGCCAGGGCGCTGTCGTTCTGCTCGTCCAGCTCGGAGACCAGTGCGTTACGCGACAGCACCAGCTCGCCGACCATCGACATCAGGGTGTCGAGCAGCCCGATGTCGACACGCACCGAGGACTCGACGACCGAGCGCTTCTGCTCACCGGGCTCACCTGGTTCGGGCACGGCCTTCGCGGCCGGCTTCTCCGCCGGCTTCGGGGCGGGGGCAGGAGGTGGCGGAGCTGCCGCAGCAGGCGGTTCGGGAAGATTCGTGATCGAGACCTCGGCGGACACGACCTGCGCGCCGACCGGGATCTCCTCGGGGTGGCTCTTGGCGGCCTCGGCCAGTTCGTGCGCGGCCTCGATCGCCTGGGCGGCGGCGGCCTGTGCGGCGGCCTCGACCACCGCCTCGGTGGAGTCCTCCGCCCCGGCGACCGCCTCGGCGGCACCGGTGGCGGCCTCCGGGCTGCCTGCCTGGGCGGGGATCAGCGGCGGGGCCTCGATCACCCCGTCCTCGAGCAGATCACCCAGCCGAGCCACCAGCTCGGTGTGGTCGACATCCCCCTCACCACCGCTGGCCTCGATGTTCGAGAGCAGGCCGCGCACGGCGTCGACCATGTCCAGCAGGGCGCTCGTGCGGTCCTCGTTCAGCAGGATCTTGCCGTCACGCATACGGCTGAGAAGGTTCTCGCCGACGTGTGTGAGCTTCTCCAGCTTGTTGAACGCAAGGAACCCGCTGGTGCCCTTGATCGTGTGGATGGTTCGGAAGACGCTTCCCAGCAGATCCCGTGAGGTCGGGTCCTGCTCCAGCGCGAGCAGGTCGGTGTCGAGCTGGTCGAGGTTCTCGTGTGACTCGACCAGGAACTCGGCAACGATCTCGTCGATCGCCTCCATCGCACTCCTTCAAGGACAACCGCAGGGTCCGGACGTTGGCTTTTTCATCGGCTGGGGCTGGTTCACTCTTGAGCGGGCATTGAGGACGCGTGTCACCACGGCGATCGTGGCTCACCGGCCCGTCGTTGCCGGCCCCCACTTCGGGGCCCGGGACCTCGTGGATCTTCAGCGCAGGTCGCGCACGCTGACGTAACTCGGGATGTCGATGCAGCCCGCTTTCGTGCCGACCTTCGCCAGGCCCGCAAGATCCCCCTTGCCGTACCCGCTCGGTGAGGCCGAGGTCAGGGTCGGGTACATCTGCTGCTCACGGCTGCTCACGTGGTCCAGGCCGGACGCGTGCCCGAGCTCGTGCAGGACCACGTTGCTCTGCCGCGTCCCCGTGCCCCAGCCGCTCTTGAGCTTCTGGATGGCCTTGGCCTCGAGGATCACGTAACCCCGGACGATCGCCGCGCCCTCACCCTGGCTGCCGTACCAGGTCGACCAGAGTGCTCCCCCGTACCCGAGCGAGTTCTTCGTCAGCGGGAAGTCAGTCTTCGTCCTCGCCACCGCGGCCACGACGATCTCGGCCGGCTGCTTCGCCAGGTTCCGGGTGGTGGGGACGAATGTGGTCAGTCCTGCGTACCGGTAGGTCAGGCCCGTCGCGTGGCTCAGTCTGACGAACGAGGCCCTGACCGTCTTCAGCATGGCCTTCTTCTTGCTCTGCGGAAGTCCGCTCAGGTTCACCCGGTAGGTGATGGCGCTCTGACAGGGATTCCACCGTGCGTTGATCGTTTTTCCGCTGTCGAGAACAACTTTCATGACTTTGTACGCACTGCTGGCCGTCCCCGGCGGAGTGCCGGTGCCCTGCGCCGCGGCCCAGGGCGCCGATCCGAAAGTGATCACCGCGATCAGTGCGGCCACAAGAGCCAGTCGAAGCCGAGCAGGCACCCAAGCCCTCATCTCCCTCAAGCCATCCGCAAGGGACGACTACGTACGGGCGATGCGGTCACGGCCCGTTACTTGAGAGTTACCGAGGCTGCGTGACGGCCATATCTGCCGGGCGGGTGAAGGCGCGAAGACGCCGGCCGGCGACGGTGACCGACGGTGGTGCAGCTCCTCCCCCCGGCCGGTACAAGGCCGCCCGAGCACGGACGATTGCCGCACGGTGGCTGGGCCGGACGCATGAAGGCCTGGGCCTGTGCTCATACCCGGGCAGGGCAGTGGGAATCTTGAGACCGGGCAGAAACCTACCCGATCGGGCCAGCCAGCCACCCCACGTGACCGGCGTTCTCAGGCGACACAGATCACATAAGTCGGCCCACGAGCCAGAACTCCACGACATTGCGTTGTACCACTCGGTTCTCGCGGCAATAGCGACCGGGAACACCCACCGCGGCGGGATAGCTTCGTATCTAGGCCGGAAATCGGGCGACCTCGCGCACCCGCTCACCGTGCTCGAAGACTGTGGACTCGTCATCCGGGAACCGGCTCTGGCAGCAGAGTCAGAGGCGTTTCTCGGGTCAGGTCCTCGACCCGCACTTCGAGCAGGTGTGCCGGCACTGGACCCGATACATGGCTCCGCTCGATCTGTTCGCCGGGCATCCCAACCTGGTGGCCGGCGGAACCATCACCGATCCGGCCGGCAAGGCCAGTCATGAGGTCGACGTAGCCGTTCTCGGCCTGGAAGACGACAATCGACGTCCCCTTCTCGCCGTGGGTGAGGCGAAGTGGGGTGAGGTCATGGGCCTGGGGCACCTGGACCGGCTTCGTCGTATCCGAGACCTCCTGACCCGCCAGAACCGCTACGGCGCAGAAGCTGCGAAACTTGTCTGTTTCGCCGGCCCGGGATTCAGTGACGAGCTCCTCGCTGCTGCGGATGATGACATGGACATCGTGCTGATCACGCCGGCCGACCTCTACTGAGCCTCAGACTGCTTCGATTGATCGCATCGGATCACTGCGATCGGGCGCGGGCGGTGAAGCCTGATCCAGGCTGAATACCGGAAGGGAGTCGTCCGTGATCTCGGAACTGAACCAGCTCGTGGATCTCGTGGAGGAGCGCCTCGGTGAGGAGCTCGACGTCCGGGAATTCGCCGGGGCGCTCGGCACGACCGAGTACCACCTGCGCCGGATGTTCTCGGCGCTGGCCGGGATGCCGCTGTCGGAGTACGTCCGTCGGCGGCGCATGACCGTCGCCGCGGCCGCCGTCGTGCGGGGTGAGGAGCACCTGCTCACCATCGCGGTCCGGTACGGGTACGGATCGACCGAGGCTTTCGGGCGGGCGTTCCGGGCGGTTCACGGCTCGGGACCCGGCGACGTCCGCCGCGACGGAGGCCCCCTTCGGACACAACCGCAGCTCAGGTTCCGCCTGACCGTCGAAGGGAACACCCCCATGGACACCCGCATCGCTGACCAGCCCTCGTTCCGGCTGGTCGGGCACGCCGTCCGCGTCCCACTCATTCACCGTGGGATCAATCCACAGATCCAGCAGCACATCTCATCGCTGCCGCCAGAGGAGCACGCACGGTTGAAAGCTCTCGGGAACATCGAGCCGAGCGGCCTGCTCCAGGTCACCGACGACCTCGCACCCGACGCGGCCGAGGGGAGCGAACTGACCTACCTGCACGGCGTCGCCGTTTCCGCCGGGACTGCGGTCCCGGACGACCTCGACGCCATCGAGGTGCCGGCCGGACGCTGGGCGGTCTTCCGCACCAGCGGCCCGTATCCCCAGGCACTGCAGGATGCCTGGGCCGCGACCGCGGCCGAGTGGTTCCCCTCGAATCCCTGGATCCTGCGTCCGGGCCCGTCGATCGTCACGATCCTCGAGCTGGCGGACGACTTCAGCACCGCAACCTGCGAGCTCTGGCTCCCGGTCGAGCCGGGGTGACATCAGACCGCCCAAACGGATGGGCCGGCACCCCCTTCGGGATGCCGGCCCATCGCCGGTTCAGATCTTCACGAGGGCCAGGCCCTCAGGAATCACTTGACGTTGACCTTCAGGGTCTTGCTGGTGCCCAGACCGGTACCGGCGGCCTTGTATGTCACGTAGACCGAACGCTGGCCCTTCGGCAGCGCGACCGTGACCGACCCAGCACCGAAGGAGCTGGATGTGACCTTCTTGAGCACCGGGTCGGCGCCCGCGATCGAGCGGTAGAAGGTCAGCGTGGCCTTCGAGTTCGGGTCGCCGTTGGCCGAGAGCCGCACCTTGCCCTTACCCAGGGCCTTGGCCGTCAGGCTCACGCTGGACCAGACCTCGGTCAGGTCGGAAGGGCTGCTCAGGCCGTTCGACTTGGCGAGGAAGTAGGTCGACTTGTTGACCTTCGTGGAGAGACCCCACTCACCCTCGGCGTCGGTGGTCACCGAGTCCAGCAGGCTGTAAGACCTTTCGCCGGATTCCTTCGAGTAGATGTCGACCGAGCTGTTCGGCAGGTAGGTGCCGGACAGCTTCGCCGTACCACCCGTCGCACTGGCGGTGACCCTCGCCGTGGCGCTGAGAGTCAGCTTGGCCACGGCAATCTTGATCTCGCCGGTGGCCGTGTCCTTCGCCGCCGGGGCGGTGAACCCGGATGCGACCAGCGTCGCGTTCGCGGTGAGGGTGCCCGGGTTGTTGGAGATCTCCGCTGTCAGCTCGACATCGCCACTGGAGTTCGAGCCGGTCAGGAAGGTCGTGCTGAAGATGCCGGCGGCGTTGGTCGTCAGGGTCGAGTCGCCGAGCGATCCCACCGTCGAGGTACCCGTGCTCAGGTCGACCTGCGCGCCCTGGACCGCGTTACCGAAGATGTCCATGACCTTGCCGGTCACGATCAGCGTCGAGCCCGGGGCACCGGCGATGTCGTCGACAGAAACGGTCCATCCGGCAGCGGCAGCCGGCTTGTCGACCGTCACTGTGGACGTAGCGGTGGCCGTACCCGACGTCGCCGTGACGGTGTGCTCACCAGACTTCGAGAAGTAGACGTACGCACCGCTGATCGCACCGGACGCGTCGGTCACGACATCCAGCGACTCGACGAGCTTGTCCGTGGCGCTGGGAGTGGCCGTGGTCGAGAACCAGACCCCGTTGCCGCCCGTGAGCGTCACTGCCTTGTACGCCAGTGCAGCGTTCGAGGCGTCGAAGACCGTACCGGTCACGGCACCGGTCAGGTTGCCGAACTGCGGCGTACCGGTGGCGTCCTGAACCGGGCTCGGAGCGACGTTCCCGAGGATGTCCACGCTCATGGCGCCGGTGACCGGCGTCGTGAGCGTCACCTTCGAGGCAGCAGAAGCACTGGCGAAACGGATGGTCCCCCCGGGCGATGCGCCATCGAGCACCGAGCCGTACTCGAAGTCGAACGTCTTCGTGTCGCCGACCACCGGAGCCGGGGCAGGCACCGTGTAGACGTACGAGAACGTTCCGGTGGCGGAGACCGGCGCGAATCCGGCGGTCGTGCCGTCCGGAATCTGAACGGTCACCTGCTGCGGGTCGCTCTGGGACGGCACGAACGGCGCCCCGAACTGGTCCTTGATGGCGCCCTTCAGCGTCACGCTCGTCGCCCCGACGGTCGGCGTCAGCTCGGCCGCGGTGCTCGTGGTGGCGATCTCGGTGGCCGCCGACGCGGCGTAGGTGACCGTCTGCGTGGTGCCGGAGTGACTGTTCGAGGTCGCGCTGACCGTGTAGGTACCCGAGGACGAGTCGCTCGACGTGACCTTCAGGGTGGCAACACCCTTCGCGTCGGTCGTCGCGGTGTAGACCTTGCTGGTCGCCGTCGCGGTACCGGCCGTACCGTCAGCGGTCAGCTTGGCCACGTTCGTGGCGTCGCCCGCAACGGTGAAGGTGACCTTCGCCCCGGCCACCGGCAACGGTGTGCTGTCCGCCGCCGTAGCGGTGAACTCCAGAGAAGCGGTGCCGGACTTGGCCGCCACCGTACCGCCGGTGACCTTGACCTTGCCCTCGACCGCCGTCGTGCCCTGGGTCAGCGTGGCGACATTGTTGGATGCCACGGCAATGGTCTTGGCATTGTCGGTCGGGTAGGTCCCGGGTGCGACCGCGGCCAGGTCACTCTTCAGAGTGATCGACCCGGCTCCGGTGGGCGTACCGACCGTGAAGGTGCTCTTCCCGGTGGTGGTCGAGTAGGTCGGTTGCAGGTTGGAGTTCGTCCCGACGCCGGCGGCGGAGGACGTACGGTCGATGAACGTCAGATCGTTCAGCCGCCCGCCCAGGCCGGTGGCCACCGAGGCACCACGAGCATCCGACAACGAAAGCGTCTTGCTGTAGGTGACATCCGCAGTAATGGGATCACCCACGGGGGCAGGGGATGTCGTCGCCAGAACCGGATTGACGTCGTCGGTCGTGTCGGATGCCGTCGTCCCCAGGCCACCGGTGTCGAAGACATTCAGGGTGACGAGTGCGGTACTGCGCTCGTCCGCCGTGTCGTAGACCGAGTTGGAGTTCGCGTCCGAGAAGATCCGGAACTTGTAGGTCCCCGGAACGTTGCCGGTCACGTACACGTAGTCGGTCTGCACGAGCGAACCGATAGTGCCGACCGCGGTAGCCGCACTTCCCGGCGTCGGGGTCGCCGCGGTGGCGGACACCGGGTCGGTACCGGCGTCCTCCAGCGTGTTGTTGCTGAAGGTCATCGTCGGCACGTCGGTACCGGCAATGGACCCCGCAAAGGTGGCGCTGTAGACGTTGCCGACCGAGGTCACCGTCACGTCGTCACCGTCGCCGACAATGGTGTTGAGCGCCGTCGCCAGGCTCGTGTTCGTCACCGGCGCAGAGACCGGGGGGCCCGTCGTGTTGCTGCCGATGGTGATGTCGAAGCTGCCAGTGGTAGGGGTGGCACCGAAGGTCAACGTCTGGATCTCGTTGACCGCCGCAGTCGGCACCGTCGTGAAACCATTGGTGGCCGCCACGGCGTTGCTGGCCGCCTGATCGAACGCGAGCACACCGTTGGTAGGCGCTGAGTCCACGGCCAGCACCGCGTTGGCAACCGAGGCTTCCTGAATCTTCAACGCATACGCAGCATTGGCCGTCGCGGCGCTGGCGGTGCCGAAGTTTCCGACCGCGATCGATGTCGCACCACTGTTCAGCGCGATCTCCGCCGGCGCAGCGAAGGCCGGCGAGGCGAAGATCCCCAGGCCGGCGCTGCAGAGGGCCGTGACGCCCAGCGCCGCAATGGGAATGCGCGCATTTTTGCTCTGGAGGTTCATCAAGCTTGTTCCTTCCTCTGCGATCCCACCGGCGGTGGAGATCGCCCCTTGACCCGTGACCGTGAGCTCCCGTCCCCCACTCGCGGCACTTCCGTCGCGGAGGGGCCCGGCAGGGTCGGGCTATCACTGAGATCAGACACGGGTCGACGACTGCGACCCGCGACAGACTGTAGGGGAAGGACTACATGGCGTCATGACTTAGGGCTTGTCTCGACGTGTCGCCCGCATCATCAGACGCCGGACGCATCACGAATAACACCGGATAATCGGTCTATTAACGTTCAGTGACCGCGAATGTCGCACCGAGGACCTTCGGATCGCCCGCAGGTCTCTCACCTGCACAGTTCCGAGCGAGACGGCAGACACAGGCCGCCCAAACCGGTCATGATCGCTCAGATCGATCTTGAGCGAGGGCCGCGAACGGTCGAGAGTGCGCCCGAAAAGCCACAGGTGGGCTCACCCAGAAAGCCGCACACCGCGTCGCTCGATCAGATCAGCGCCACCGGATCGAACCGAAAAGATGACGGCTCAAGTAGGCCTAGATCCCGACAACCTCGCCAGAACGGATGAGGCCGAACGAGTTACAGTCCCGAACGCAAACAACGAGGGACATCGCTGGAACTACCGGCGACGTCCCCCGTTGCTGGGACTTCCGGCCGATCAGAAGGCCTGCAGCGTCAGCGTCACACTCTTCGGGGCAGGGTCGGTCACGAACGAGGCTTGTTCGCAGACGTCGTCGAAGGCGAAGCCGTACGCCTTGCCGTTAACGGTGTGCTCGTGGAGGATCCGGGCATAGTGGTTCGTGCGCGAGGGACGGTAGTAGAGGTTGTCGTTCTTGATCGGCTGCTTCGTGCGGTGCAGGACACCGCGATTCAGGCCGGCCGCGACCACCGCGGCGATCGGCCCGCCGACACCGTCGTTCGGCGCGTTCAGCGCCCCGTCGCAGAACAGCACGTCACGGGTGCTGGGCTTGACGAAACTGGCCTTGACCGCGCCATCCTGGCGGAACACCAGCTTCGAGCCCTCGACCCGGCCCAGATAGGTCTGATTGTTCGCCACCACCGTGAGCGTCTTCGACGCGTACTGCTCCCACCGGGCGTCGATGTACGGGTCGAGATAGGAGTTCGAGAAGATCCCGCGGTCCAGGCCGTGGCTGGGGGCGATCACGCGCAGGTTCCCGATCGCCAGCTTCTTGAAGCCCGGCTGCTTGCGGATCTCGGCGAAGACCTTGGCCCGGGAACCCGATGCGAACCGGCCGGTGGTCTGTTTCCGGGCGCCGGTGAGCGTGATGTACATCGGCAGACCGAACATGTCCACGGCCGTGGTGTTGGTGTGGAATCCGCCATCGTAGGTGAATTCCATGAAGTCGTGCAGAATCTTGTAGGAAGGGTCGGTCTTCACCCATCCCGCCGGGTACTGGATACCGACGCTGTTGCCGCTACCCACCACCTTGAACTTGAGCGGCTGACCCATAGAGATGTAGATCCGACCCGAAAGCCTGGCCATCGGAATGCTCTTCAGTGAGCTGAGACGCATTCCGTAGGCTGCGTAACCATTGGCACCGTTGTCCGCCAGGCTGGCGGCCACGAAAGTGCCGTTGGCCTTGACGTGACCCATACGTCCCGACGACAGCTCGGTACCGACAACGTGCACCCAGATCTTGTCGCTGCTCCACCTGCCCGTGTTGTTCACGATCTTCAGCGGGAGCTTGTTCGCGGCGTGCACCAGTTCGGGAACGGCCAGCAGGCCGGCCGCGCCCAGCGCGCCACCGCCGAGAGCACCCAGAAACAGATTGCGACGACTCAGGTTCGGCATGTATCGATTTCCTTCAGATGATGGTGGACGAGGTGCCCGGTGACCGTCGATACGGTCACCGGGCACCTCTGGTCGCTTCAGGTCGTCTCAGTCACTGACTCAGAACGGCTGCAGCGTCAGCGTGACGTTCTTGGGCGCGTTGTCCTGGATGTACGACGCCTGCTCGCACACATCGTCGTAGGCGAAGCCGTAGGCCTTGCCGTCGACCGTGTTCGCGTGCAGAACGCGGGAGTAGTGATTCGTCGTGGTGCCCGGGTAGAACTGGGCCGGGTCGGTGACCGGCTGCTGGGTCTGCACCAACACTCCCCGGTTGAGACCGGCGGCGAGGATGGCCCCGATCGGGCCACTCACACCGTCGTTCGGGGAGATCAGGGCGCCGTTGCAGAAGAAGACGTCCTTGGTCGTCGGCTTGGCGAACGAAGCCTTCACCACGCCGTTCTGCCGGAACACGAACTTCGAGCCCTCGATCTTGCCGGTGTACTGCTGGTTGTTCGCCGTCATCGTCATGGTCTGCGAGCTGTACTGCGACCACCGGGCGTTGATGTTCCCGTCCAGGTAGGTACTGGAGAACAGCCCGGCATCGATACCGTGACCCGGCGCGATCACCCGCAGGTCGCCCTGCACCAGCTTCTCGAAACCATTCTGCCGACGCAGGGCTTCGAAGATCTTCGCCCGGGCACCGTCTTTGTACTGGGCGATCGACTGGGTCTTCGAACCGCCCAGGGTGATGTACATCGGCAGGCCGAACATATCGACCATGGTGGTGTTGCAGTACATGCCGCTGTCGTTGTTCGTGAACTCCATGAAGTCGTGCACGATGTTGTACGACGGGTCGCTGCTGACCCAGCCGGCCGGGTACTGCAGACCGATACCACTACCGGTGCCGACCACCCTGAACTTGAGCTGCTCCCCGATCGAGATGTACACGCGTCCCGAAAGCGCGGCCAGCGGCAGCGTGTTGAGCTGGCTCAGGCGAATGCCGTAGTTGGTGTAGCCGTTGGCAGCGTTGTCCGAAAGAGCGATCTCGGCAAAGTTGCCGTCCGCCGTGATATGGCCCATCTTCCCGGTGGACAGGTGGGTACCCACGACGTGGACCCAGATCTGGTCGCTGCTCTTACCGGTGTTGTTCACGACCTTGAGGGGCAACCCGTTGGCGGCGTGGACCAGCTGGGGAACCGCGGTCAGACCGACGGCTCCGAGGATGCCACCGCCGATGGCCCCACGGATGAGGTTGCGGCGAGTCAGGTTTGGCATTTTTCGTCCTAAATTCTCGTCAGCGACTGAAGGTGAAGGCGTCCACGTCGGCGAACTCCTGGGTGCTGCCCGACGTGAAGGTGAGGTAGAGGTCGTGCGTGCCGGTGGTCTTGGCCAGCTCGCCCGGCACCGCCTTGTACTTCTCCCAGCCGCCGGTGTTCGCCACCGAGATCTGGGCGACCGGTTCTGCCGCCGGGCTGTCGAGGCGCACCTGGATCAGACCGCTCACGCCGGTGTCCGCACCGGAAGCGACCTTGGCCACGAAGGTGTGGGCCGTATCGTCACCGAAGTCGACGCCCTCGTACACCGCCAGGTCGCCGTTCGCGATGGAACCCAGCTTCTTTCCGCCGTCCTGCGTCGCAGGAGTCTTGATACCCGTCTGACGGTCGAAGCTCTCGGCCTGAATGGTGCCGAAGGCGTCGCGCTCTCCGGAACCGTTGGACGTAACCGGCTCAGTGGCAGGGACTTCGGCGGTCGGGTCTGCGGCCGGCTCGGTCGTCGCCGTCTCACTGGGCTCGGGTGCCTGCGTCTGTTCGTCCGAGCCGCTCGTGTCCCCGCCCTTCTGGAGCACCTTGACGTAGTCGACTGTCATCGGCTTGCCCGACGCGGTGGCGGCCGTCGGACTGCCCGGCCAGCCACCGCCGACGGCGACGTTGAGGATCAGGAAGAATCCGTGATCGGTGGCCTTCTTCCAGACGTCCGCGCCGACCTCGGCCTCGGTGACCGTGTGATACTCCTCGCCGTCGACGTACCAGCGCAGCTCCTCGGTCGTCCCACTGCGGTCGAGTTCCACCGCATAGGTGTGGAAACCACTCTGCAGACGGGTGCTGAATCCGGTCTTGCTGCCACCCAGACCGGTTGACTCGTTGCACACACCTCCCGGCGCGGTGCCGCAGTGCAGGGTGCCGTAGACCGTGTTCTGGCCGTTGACGTTCTCCATCACGTCGACCTCGCCGATGCCCGGCCAGTTGGTGTACGTGCCCCGGAAGTCTTCGCCCAGCGACCAGAAGGCAGGCCAGATACCCTGTGCCGCATCGCCACTCACATTGGGCAGCTGGATGCGGCTCTCGAAGCGCACCACGCCACCCTCGGGAGCGGCGAAGTTCGTGCGCTGGGTCTCGATGCGTGCCGAGGTCCAGTTGCCAGACGCGTCGCGGATGGGGGTGATGTTCAGGTTGCCGTTGCCGTCGAGGCCGGCATTCGCGGTGGAGTCGGTCATCTCCTCGATCTCACCGGTACCCCAGCCGTCGGCACCGCCGGGATAGCTGTGACCGATGTCGAAGAGCCAGTTCTCGGACGAAGGTGAGGTGCCTTTGGCTCCCTCGAAGTTGTCCGACCAGACCGTGCTGAAGTCGTCGGTCGAGGCGGCCACCGTGGAGGCGGGCGCACTGTGACCCGGCACCGCGACGGCGACTGCCGCCATCACGGCCGCTGCGACCGCTCCGGAGGCGACGACCGCCGTCCGGCGCGTACGCGAAAGACGTTTCTGTGACATGCGAGGTGATCCTCTTCGGGGAAGGTTCACGAACTGGTGGTCAGCGGGGCCCGGCCGGTTCAGGCCGACCGGGCACCGAAAGGCTTTTTCAGCTGAGGCCGTTCGCCACGGCCCGGGTCAGCTCGGCGTCGGTGGTGTCGCCGGACAGGTCCCAGAAGAACGATCCCGCCAGATTCTGCTTCTTGGCGTAGTCCATCTTTCCGGCGATGGTCTCCGGGGTGTCGTAGCTCCACCACTCGCTGCCGCACTTGGCGTACGCCGTGCCGGCGACCGTGCCCGTGGCCGGGCACTTCTTCTTGAGCACCTTGTAGTCTTCGATGCCGGCCTCGTAGGTGCCGGGCGCGGCGCCGGTGGCGGTACCACCCGGCTTCTCCTGGGTGACGCCGGTCCAGCCGCGGCCGTAGAAGCCGATGCCGAGAAGCAGCTTGTCCGAGGGAATGTCGAGGCTCTTCAGCTTGGCGATCGCCGTCTCGGAATCGAAGCCCGGCTCCGGCGCGCCGGCGAAATCGGTCAACGGTGAGTGCGGGGCGGTCGGGCCCTGCGCGTTGAAGGCGCCGTAGAAGTCGTACGTCATCGGCATGAACCAGTCGACGTACTGCGCGGCGCCACCGTAGTCGGCCGCCTCCATCTTGCCGCCGTCGGTGCCGTCGGCCGTGATCGCCGAGGTGACCAGGTCGTCCTTGAACTCCGTTCGCAGCGCCGACATCACCTTGCGGTAGCTGTCGAAGCCGCTGGTGTCCGTGCTCAGACCGGTGGCGTTCGGGTACTCCCAGTCGATGTCGATGCCGTCGAAAACATCGGCCCAGCGCTCGTCCTCCACCAGGTCCCGGCAGGACTGGGCAAAGGCCGCGGGGTCGGCCGCGGCCTCGCCGAACCCGCCGGACCAGGTCCAGCCGCCGAACGACCAGACGATCTTCAGCTGCGGGTGCTTCTTCTTCAGCTCGCGCAGCTGGTTGAAGTTGCCCGCGACCGCCTGGTCGTAGGTGTCGGCCACGCCGCTGACGGATTCCTCGGCCGGGAACTTCTTCTCGTAGTCGGCGTAGGAGTCACCCACCACGCACTTGCCGCCGGTGACATTTCCGAAGGCGTAGTTGATGTGGGTGAGGTGGTCGGCGGCACCGCTGGTGTCGAGGTCTTTCACCTGGAAGTCACGGCCGTACGTGCTCCAGTTGGTGTAGTAACCGATGACCTTGGCCCCACCCGCGGGGGTCGTCGGCTCCTGCGTCGAACCGTCGGTGGGCTCGGTGGTCGTGTCGTCGGTGGGTTCCGTGGTGGTGCCGTCGGTGGGCTCGTCCGTAGGTTCGGTGGGCTCATCGGTCGGTGATCCGGTGGCGGTCGGCATCGCGGTGGGCTCGTCGGTGGGGGTACCGGAGCAGGATCCACCGTCGACCCAGACCTCAGAACCACCCTTGGCGCCGGGAACGTCCGCGTAGGACCACCATTTCGCGGTCCAGGAGTGATTCTCGTAGGTGACGATGTCGCCGCCGTTGTACGAGGCGTTCTTGGCCCAGGAGGCTCCGGTGCATTCCGTCGCGGCCTCAGGGTTGGCCGCGCTGGCGCCCAGCGGAGTCAGTGTCGCGACCATCGCGACGGCCGCAGCCGAGGCTGCTAGCCCGGCTACGACGATTCGAGCACGCTTCATGGCGATCCCTTTCAGGGTGGGATTCATGATTAGTGAGGGGTCTTAAATTAACTGCCGATACGAGAACGTATCAGCCGGATCAGGCCGTGCGGCCTGCTCAGAGGCCCCTTAGGAATCATTTAGGTGGCGCCAAAGAGCCCCATACCTATGAGGAGTGAACCGCTACGACGCGAACACGCAGAGCAGCCCCCGGGAGCAGGGCTCCCAGGGGCTGATGAAAGACGGTGTGCTCAGAGTGTGTAGCGATCGACCCCGAAATTGTCCTCGTCCAGGACGACACCACCGGCCGCCTCGACCAGAGCCCGGGCGGTACGCGCGATGACCGGAGCCACGCGGGCCCGGCCGGCCCGGAAAGCTTCTGGTGGATAGCGCTTTTCCCGGTCTTCCGGGTTCGGCGGCTGCCAGCGCACCTCGTAGGTGACGAGTTCTTCGCTCGCCCAGGGCTGACCGATCACGGTCGGGTCGTCGATGTCGGTGAGATGCACCTGGATCTCGACCACGCCGTCCCAGCCGAAGTCACCGACGATGGCGAAGCCGTCGATCACATCGTCCTCGGCAAGCATCTTGCGGTCGCGGGCGTCGGCGCGGGCGTGCAGCGCCTCCAGATCCTGCGAGCTGAGCGGGCTCCGGCCGATGTCTTCAATGAGGATCTCGCCGGTGTAGGCGGCATCCGGTGGCCCGGGCCAGTCCTCCCCCTCGACGGCGAGCACGGCGCCGGGCATCTCCCGGTTCACGATGCCCAGCAAGGTGTCGGGCTCGAGCCACGTACGGGAGTGGATGATGTAGTCGACCGCACGCTCCTGATCGGGCTGGATCAGCTGCAGGGTGCCGGCCACCCGCACCGCACCACCGATCCGCCGCGCCAGACTGACCAGCAGCTGCAACGCGCGTCCCTCATCCCGCCAGGGCAGACCCTCGGGGAACGCGTAGGCAAATCCGTCGCGGTCGTCGACGCCCGGCATCGGCGGGTCTTCCCGCTCGACCGGGGCTTCCAGGCAGTAACAGATGGTCCAGGGCATGGGGACGCCGGCGTCGACCGCATCTTCCATGGAGAGCTCGTAGGGGCCTGTGATGCGGCTGTGCCGCCCGATCTGGACCTCACCGGTGTTGTAGAGGTCGCTGTTCGGGAGACGGTCGCGCACCAGGGTGTCGACCACCTCGATATCGACAGTGGTCGGACAGAGCAGCAGATGCCGCGCAGCAAGATCGACGACGGAAATACCGTCTTCCACCTCGGCCACGGGCTCCACTGCCCGGTCACGTCGTCTGCGGGCCGCCACGAACGCTTCCTCCCGTCGAAGATCCTCAGACCATCGTACGGTGGAACGAGAGGTACGAACGGCTCGGCGTCGGGCCGCGCTGCCCCTGGTACCGGGATCCGTAGTGCGCGCTGCCGTAGGCATGCTCGGCTGCGCTGGTCAGACGGAAGAAGCAGAGCTGACCGATCTTCATCCCGGCCCAGATCTTGATCGGGAGTGTCGCGACGTTGGACAGCTCCAGCGTCACGTGCCCGGAGAATCCCGGGTCGATGAAGCCCGCCGTGGAGTGCGTCAGCAGCCCCAGCCGACCCAACGACGACTTGCCCTCGAGCCGCGCCGCCACGTCGTCCGGCAGCGTCACCTTCTCGTAGGTCGACGCCAGCACGAACTCGCCCGGGTGCAGCACGAAGGCCTCGTCCTGCGGCACCTCGACCTGGTGCGTGAGCTCAGGCTGCTCTTCCGACGGGTCGATCACCGGATACTTGTGGTTGTCGAAGAGCCGGAAGTAGCGGTCGATGCGGACATCGATGCTCGACGGCTGGATCATCGACGCCTCGAAGGGGTCGATGCCAATCCGTTCCTTCTCGATCTCTGAACGGATGTCGCGGTCGCTGAGCAGCACCGGAACAAGGTAGCAAGGAGTTACCGCCCGCAAGCCGCCACGCCGCGGCAAGATCCCACGAGGCGGGATTCCCCACACGCCGCCCAGACTTGATAGTGTGTGCGGGCCCGGTCGGAAGACGGGCAACGCGGGTGTAGTTCAATGGTAGAACATCAGCTTCCCAAGCTGACAGTGCGAGTTCGATTCTCGTCACCCGCTCCACCACCAAGCGCCAGGTCAGAGGCCTACAAGCACCTGTCTGGCGCTTCGTCGTTTGGCGGCTTCAGCGGGATGAGTCGCGGGCAACTACCCGATGAACCAACGCAGCGTCCAGGCACCGGTGAAGAAGACCAGGAGCGGGATCGCGGCGGCGGCGAGAAGCATCTGCAGCCAGCGCCGTCCTGGTCTGGCAAGAATCTCGGCGAGCAGGATGTACATCGGGATCCAGGTCAGGGTGTACCGGGCGGAGGAAGTCAGGGTGGTCGAGCAGACCAGCACCACCATGTTCAGGCCCATGTAGGTCACTTCCGGCCAGCGCCTGCGCACCACCAGGGCCACGGTGACCGCCAGTCCGACCAGCACCGCGACCAGATCAGCCGTTGCCGGGATCGAGACGCGACCGTTCAGGAAGGCATCGGACCAGCCCTGGGCCAGTCCGGTCCAGGGTGCCGCCAGCCTCCGGTCCCATCCGAGTTTCTCAGCGTCGTTCCACTCCGTCCAGGACCCGGTCTGGGAGTGCAGCCAGGCGAAATACGTCGCGACGGGAACCACTGGAAGCGCCAGCGAGGCACCGGCGTACCAGCGCACTCCCGGCCGCCGACGGTACAGCTGGATCACGAACATCACGGCCAGCGCGCAGATCAGGAACAGCCCGTTGACCCGGACCGCGGTTGCTCCCGCCGCGGCCAGACCGGCCCACCACCACCGGCCCCGTCGCGCGAGCAGCCAGGCGGCCAGCGCGAGGGCCAGGAACAGGGCCTCGCTGTACACCACCGCCATGAACAGGCTCAGCGGGTTCAGGGCCAGAGCGGCTACCGCCACCTGCCCGGCCGCCGGACCACCGTGCTCCGCCGCCAGACGCCACAGCAAGGCGGCCGCGATCACGCCCGCAACCAGCGTGATCAGCATCCCGGCCCAGATCTCGTGGCCACCCAGCAGCGGAGCGATGGCGCGCATGAGCAGCGGGTATCCGGGGAAGAACGCCTGGGAACAGCAGCGGACCGGGCCGGGGAAGTAGCCGGACTCCGCGATCCGCAGGAACTGCCCGGAGTCGAAGGCCGCGAAGCGATGGGCGGCCCAACCCGATGAGGCGTCCCAGGGCTGGTCGGAGACCTTGACCATACTCCCGAGCAGCAGCAGCGAGCCGATCACGGCGACCCGGCTGATCACCCAGATCTCGACCCGGCTCCAGACCTTCAGCGCTCCGGCCGCCAGACGCGCACGCCTCCCGGATTCTTGACCCCCGGGGGTGGGGCGGGCGCCAGGTTCTGGCTCGCCCTTGGTCAGGACCTGCAATGAACTCATCGCTGAATCATCCTGATTACCTTGGTAGGGCGCAAAAACCTCAGACAGCGACCACTCGCTGGACCGACGTTGCCCCGCCCGGCAGTTGGCAAACGGGTGACGAGGGCACCATGAGCCATTCCGGCTGATATCAGCCGACGCAGCGGGATCGTGGCTGACCCGTCGGTGGGGACCGCCGGCTGCCAAAGCAGCCGGAAACCTATGACCCGTAAGTTTTTTCTATGTGCCCCGCGACGTCAACACCCAGGTGATCCTCACTGAGGTCCACGTCTGCGGCGCCGCCCCGACCCGTCCCCGAGACAGGCCGACTCATCGATGCCCGACAGTGGACAATGGGCCGCGTCGTAGGGCCCCGCGAGACGGTCGAGCAGAGTCCGGTGGTCATCCCAGTCCCCAACGCTTCGGTGATGCAGCCCTGATGCAGGAGCGATGCGGCGTGAACCATCAGCGCCAGGTTCCCCGCGGCCCTCCGTGAAGACGGCTCGGACTTGTACCGCCTCATCGTTGTGGCCGACTGGTGCCTGTTCGCTGCGCCTTTCTCTCCCTTGACATAGGTCAACGTCAGAACGAGATCTGCCAGTTCCGAACCATACTCACTTCGATG
This sequence comes from Kineosporia sp. NBRC 101731, assembly GCF_030269305.1. Lineage (NCBI taxonomy): Bacteria > Bacillati > Actinomycetota > Actinomycetes > Kineosporiales > Kineosporiaceae > Kineosporia > Kineosporia sp. NBRC 101731. The sequence continues at coordinate 383,144 of NZ_BSTC01000001.1, read as the reverse complement.
CCCACGACATCGAGCGCAGAACTCAAGATCTGCGGGACCCCTACATACCCGGCACGTGAATCCCTTGACGTAGTTGGTGTTCCAGAAGAAGGCACCGACCCGGTCATACAGAACCTGACGTATTCTCGCTCGTTCGTCTACGCCTACCACGGCTCGCCGGCAGAACTGAGCCAGCGGTCGATCTCCGCATCTGCCTCAAGAAACTTGTCGATCGCGGTGAGCGCCTCGTCGGCCGACCGCACCACGCACACCCCGGGTGCACCCACCAGAGAAGGAGCCCAACTGGTGCTCTCTACAACAGATTTGAACAGGACAACCGGCCGCCCGTGCTCAACTGCTACCCGCGCCTGGATACGCGCCCCTGAGGTCTCCCCGGCCTCGATGACGACCGAGGCCAGGCCGTAGGCACTCATCACGGCATTGCGGAGAGGGAAGGTCTGCTTACCCGGCGGCGAGGACGGCCAGAACTGCGACAGCACAAGGCCTTCCGATGTGATCCGCGCCTGTAGTTCGGCATGTTCCGGCGGATAGTTACGCTCGATCCCGGTACCGATGACCGCGACCGTTCGACCATGGGCATCGAGAGCTGCCCGATGGGCCGCGCCGTCTATGCCTCGGGCCAGGCCCGAGACCACGGTGAGCGAACGTTCGACGAGACCTTGACTGACCTCGGCAGCCATGTTCAGACCGTGGTCAGTGGCCCGACGGGACCCGACCACGCAGACGCCTCGATCGTCTTCCAGCACTCGGCCCGCAGCGAAGACAAACGGTGGCATCTGTTGCACGTCGCGCAGCTGGGCCGGGTAGAAGTCATTCATGAAGGTCAGGAACGCGAAAGGGGCATCCTGCCAGGAACGTACCTGCGCACGCGCCTCGATCAGCCGAGGGTCGCCGTCTCCGGTCTGATCCAGCAGATCGGCGGGCACGAGATGGGACCACAACTCCCGCGCACTGCCCAGCTCGGCAACGCGATCGGTGATCTGTTCCCACGAGAGCCCGTCCGGCCTGGACTGCAGGAGGGCCACGAGAGCGGCCCGTTCCTCGTCGTCCCAGGCCACGTGCATGAGCACAAGCCTAGGCCGCGGCATCCCCACTGCACTGCCAGATGCGGCGACGCGCCTGAACTCCGACATCATGCGACCCCCGCCCGAACTGAAGAATCGTGACCGCCTCGGCACTCACCGTAGTACTCGCGTCCATAAAAGTACTGTTTTCGACCCAAAGCCAGAGGCGGAGTCCATCGAAGGAATCTCCTCAGGCGTCCGCACCTGCGTCGGGGTTCGGCGGAACCGACCGAACCCCGACGCAGGTGCCAGGACAGGCCCTACACCTTGACGACCGGCTCCTGCAGTTCCGTGACCCACTCCGCCGCGTCCCCCGTGCCGTAATGGACGTACAGCTCGCGGTTCAGCCCGGTGGAGCGGTAGCCGTGGGCCTCGATCCAGTGGGCCAGCCGCTGGATCGAGGTGAGCACGTCGTCCATGGGGCCGTGATGCAGGATCGTCGCCGCCTGGGTGATCGCCGGCAGGTCGATGATCTCGACATCATGGGACGGGCCGAGCTCGAGGTTCACCGGGCAGCCGGCGTGAACGATGACGCCTTCCCCGCCCGGATCTTCCTCGTACCAGGCGATTCCCGGGCCGACCGGGGAAATTCCGGCCTGGGCGAGCCGGTCGTACAGCTGCTGGTAGAGAGGACCGATCACCGGGGTGATCGAGGTCGGCTCGAAGTTCTCCGCCGGGGCGGACAGCTGGGCCAGCCGGACGGCCGGCACGGACTTGATCTGAATATCCTCGGTTGGCATGACGCCCTCCGTATCGATGATGGAGAGTCGCACCGCGACCTGGGTGAGCCGGTCCTGATCCTGACGTACCCGCTCCTGGAGCTCGGCCCTGCGCAGTCGCAGCATGCCGTGCAGCTCCTCGGTGCTGATCTTCCCGTCGATGATCGACAGCACCTGCTCGAGCGTGAAGCCCAGGCCCTTCAGCACCACGATCCGGTTCAGCCGGGACAGCTGCACAGCCTCGTAGAACCGGTACCCGGTGGCCGGGTCCACGGATGCCGGGCGCAGCAGTCCCAGCCGGTCGTAGTGGTGCAGCATCCGCACCGTCACCCGGCCGTGTCTGGCGAAGTCTCCAATGGTGAACATGACTCCCCTGGTCTATGGCCTGACACGGTGGGAGGGTCAAGAACGCAAGACGCGAGTGGCCCGTCCCGGACGGGATGGGCCACTTCGGTGATCGGCTAAGCCGTCGGTAGTTCTATCGAGGTCTTCCGGGAGGCCAGGTAGGCGCCGGCCCGGGCCATCAGCCGGGGCGTGAACCAGCAGGCCACCCCGGCGACCAGGACGCCGGTGGCGACGTCGATCACGTAGTGGTTACCGGTCAGCACCACGGTCACGGCCACCCCGGCGGGGTACAGCCAGCCGAAGCGCCGGGCGAACCGGCCACCGCTCCGGTGCCAGGCCCAGGCACACCACACAGCCCAGCCGACATGCAGACTCGGCACGGCCGCGTACTGGTTGGTGAGGTGCTCCATACCCTTGGGCGCGCTGGCCCCAGCACCCCACCAGCCGTAGTCCGACCAGACCCGCAGCATGTCCATCCAGGCGAATCCGGGCAGGAGCCGCGGCGGCGCGACGGGCATGGTGATGTAGACGATGAGGCCCATGGCAGACATCACGATCAGCGACCAGAGGGCGGACTGGTAGGCCGCGGGACGCTTGCGCCACAACCAGACCAGCACCAGCGGTGTCACCAGGTAGTGCAGGCTGGCATAGGCCATGGACAACGGCACCGCAAGGAAGCCGTGCTGCAACGCCCACTGATTGACGTCGAGCACCCAGCTGAACCCGAGGTCGTCATCCAGCCGCAGTATGGTCTGCCCGCGATGTACTGCGGCGGAGATGTCCTGACCGGAGAAGGAACGCCCCATCGAATAGAGCACCCAGGCGCCGACAACCAGCACGAGCTGGCCGATCACACCGCCTCGGGGATGCACCCGATCTTCGGACTTCTCCTGTTTCGCAACGCGTTTGGGCTCCGTTGCCGCCTGCGTACCGACCTGTGGGGGCACATAGTCGACAGGCAGCAGAGCCATTAGCCGATCCTGCCGTCTGCGTGGCGTAAGCCGTTATCGGCCAGCGCCTTTCCCCACCTCGCCTGAGCGCGAACCCGCATTGTCATGCTCCTGTACTCGACGACATTGCCGCTGCCCCCACAGCGGGGGCCGAAATCCTAGGTAATGGTTTATCGCCGCCCAGACGATTTGGCATCCTCCTGAGGTTGTACAACCAGAGCAGTAGTGACCGGGCGGCGCATAACGAAAAAGGACGTGCAACATTAACTATTGCCAGGCACACGCCTGGGGCAACGCAATACGCGGCATTGCCACGCTTGCTAACGATCACCCCGGGCGAACCATTCCGCCATTCCACACGCGAGACTGAGACACATCAGACAGAGCCACGGGCCCCCGGGATCAGGACAGACGTGCGATGTGAACTGGACCTCAGCCGCGGAGCGCGGCGGCCAGAATCCGGGGAAGCCGGTTCCACGCGGGTTTGGCGGCGAACGCCGTGAGCGCCGCGCCGGTCAGGTGCGCAGTGCGGTGGGTCACGAACCACGGCGGCCTCGGCGGAGCGAGGGCCGGCTCACCGGCGAACAGCGACCGCGGGGCCGGGCGGAACGGGCCCCGGATGACCGTGCGCTCCGGACCGCCCAGGAGCAGCGCGTTGTGCACCGTGCCGATTCCACTTCCGACGTCGGTGAGTTGGTTGCCCGGGTAGGCGCCCCAGGGAACACCGGGCAGGGCGAATCCCAGTCCGATCCAGACGTTGACCCCGATGCAGCCGTAACGCATTCTGGCAAGCTGGTTCTCGAACTCGGGACCGAGTGATCGCAGTGTGGCGGGATGGGCGATCAGGTGCGCGCCGAGGCTCCCGCTGATCGAGTCGTTCGCCAGGTCGACCGCATCGGCCAAGAAGTCGGCGCCCAGGCCGGGCAGCGTCACGACCCCCAGGCCCGGTCCGAAAACCTCAGTATCGAAAAGGTAGTCGCGTTCGGCGGAGGAAACCGAACCGTCGATCGGACCGGCCAGCACGCGTCCACCGGGAAGCTTCTCGGCCCGGGGAAGAGCGGCCTGCAGGGCCTTCAGCCGCTCGTCACTGCCGGGGTAGTAGGCCGCACGGCGCGGCGCCCGCGCCAGAGCACCGCGCAGTTCGTCGAGAAACTGGTACTTCTGAGCCCAGTCCGAGCTGATCACCACCACCTGGGTGGCAACGCAGTTGTAGCCGTTGTTGTGCAGCCGCTGCGACGCCAGATTCTCGGCCTGAAACCGCAGATCGGCCGTGGACCAGCGCCCCGGCAGCACGATCGCCGGAGCCACGCCACCCAGTTCACTGCTGATCGGCTTGGTGAGCAGCGGTGTGCCGGCCTTCTTGCGCTCGGTGCCCTCGGGCCCCGGACCGAAGACGATCGCGTCGTGGGTCTGCGCGCTACCGGTGATGTGCACGTGTACGACTTCAGGATGATGCACCAGGTAACCCCCGACCTCGGCGCCCCCGGTGACGATGCGCATCACGCCGTGCTCGGTGAGTGGCCGGAAGATCGCCTGGAACACCCCCAGCAGCCGATCGGTCACCGGGTTCAGCTTCACCAGCACCACGCGGTTCGCGCTGAACAGCTCGTGCAGGGCGTCCAGCACCGGGATCGAGGTGACGTTGCCCGCACCCAGCACCGCACCGATCCCCGCCGTGCGCCCGGTCTCGCACTGCGCCCGGCCGGCGAGCGCCTTCACGGTCTCGGCCGTGACCCCGGGCGGCATCCAGACGTCGGCCGTGTAGCCGTTGAGGATGACGCGATCGACCGGGTCGTGGGGCAGCACCCTGACCGTGGTGCGCCCGCCGGGAGCGGTGCCGAACCGGTGCCCGTCCACGGGGTTACCACCACGCTGCAGGGTGCGGAACGTGTCGATGAGCGCGGCCAGGCCGTTGAGCAGGGCGTACGGCCCGGTCAGCCATTCCTCGCCGGTCGGCGGGGTGTCGGGCGCGAGCTGCTTGAACTCACTCGCCGCCTGCACCCAGTCATGGGCGTACAGGGCGGTCAGGGCATGCACCCGGGCCAGGAGCAGCCTTCTGGCGGGTAGTGACGTGCGACCCCAGATCTCGACACCCCGGCCGAGGTCGGTCAGGGCGGAATCGACGGCGCTGAACCTCCGGTGCGGAGGTGCCTCGGTAGTCACCGATCCATCATGACCCCGCACTGCACCCTGCGGCGATGGCCGAACGACCACAAATCCGGTGGGTTGCGACACTCTGTGCGATCAGGTTGCGGTCAGATTGCGGTCAGGCACGAATGATGGACGAGGCGCTCACCGACCTTCAGACCAATGAGCTGACCAGCTCGTCGGGGCGCGATGTGCTCAGGACCAGCTCGTTCGCGATCGCGTGCCGCCACACGGTGAGCCGGACCCGGGCCGGGCCGCGCAGCGTCACCCGGACGAAGTGCACCGGACCGCCCCGGGTGACGGTGGCGCGGCCTGAGCCGAACGGCACGTCGATCCCGAGACCGATCGGGCTGAGGGCCGTGGTCGGGTCGAAGCGTTCGGCCCGGACGATCATGGCCCGGGGCACAGCGGCACCCCCGATCAGACCGAAGCGCAAGGTCAGGGAGCCGGGATCAACGATGATCCGGCCGTTCAGCGCGCTGGCCATCACCACGAGGATCAGGACGGACGGGGTGAGCAGGGCCGCTGTCACGAGGGCGGCGGGAGTGGCGGGCAGCAGGGCGAAGACCAGCGCGGCCAGCCCGATGGCCTCCATCGTGGCGATGAGCGCGACCCCGATGGTCAGGTAGACCCAGGCCAGCCGGGGGCCGAGATCGAAGATCTGACCGCTATGCCCGGCTTCGTCCATTCCTGAAGTATGACCGGACCACTCGCCCGAGCCGTATTCGGACACCGCTGGGCGACTCGTCGTCAAGGTTTCGGACCAGCGAAATTGCTCTCGAATTGCGCTCTGGCGGAAGTGGATCAATCTAGAGACAGCACCGGGCCGAGGAGCGGCCCGGATGTCTATGAGGAGTGACCACAATGACCATCACGGGCATCATCTGGGCAATTATCATCGGCTTGGTCATCGGTGCCCTGGGGCGTCTTGTCGTCCCTGGCAAGCAGAACATCCCGATCTGGCTGACCATCGTCGTCGGTATTGTCGCTGCGCTCATCGGAACCGCCATCGTCGGTTCGCTGAGCGACACCAAGGGCTTCGACTGGATCGAGCTTCTGGTTCAGGTCGTGCTGGCAGCAGTGGGCGTCGCCCTGGTCTCGGGCATGCGGTCCAACCGCAGCATTCGCTGACGCTGAGCCGGTACTGAACTGAGCTAGCACCAGGCACCACATCACCGGAAGGCCGATCGCCCCTCAGGGCGATCGGCCTTCCGGCCGTTTTGCTGCAGGACCCCTGGCCGGATGTGACTCCGTGCACTAAAATTATATTACTAAGCAGTAACTTAGTTGGTTCCATCAGCGCCGAGGGGAACAGCGATGAGTCACTACCGCCACAACCTGCGAGATGTGGAGTTCAATCTCTTCGAGGTCTTCGGCCGGGACCAGGTTCTGGGTGCCGCGCCCTTCGAGGACATCGACGGTGAGACCGCCCGCGAGATGCTGCGTGAGATGGCACGTCTCGCCACCGAAGACCTGGCCCCGTCCGCGATCGAGAGCGATCGCACTCCGCCCGTCTTCCACCCGGACACCCACTCGGCCACGCTGCCCGAGCCGTTCGTCCGGGCCTACCAGGCCTACGTCGAGTCCGGTTTCTGGCAGATGGGCGTGCCGGAGGAGATCGGCGGCGTCACCGCGCCCAGTTCTCTGCGCTGGTCGATGCTGGAGTTCCTGCTCGGCGCCAACCCGGCGATCCACATGTACGCAACGGGTTTCGACTTCGCCAACGTGCTCTACCGCCTGGGCACCCCCGAGCAGCAGCGCCTGGCCGCCATGGTCGTGGACAAGCGATGGGGCGCGACCATGGTGCTGACCGAGCCGGACGCCGGCTCGGACGTGGGCGCGGGACGCACCAAGGCCGTCCAGGGGGAGGACGGGCAGTGGCGGATCAGTGGGGTCAAGCGGTTCATCACCTCGGGCGACAGCGATCTGTCCGAGAACATCGTGCATTTCGTGCTGGCCCGGCCCGAGGGAGCAGGGCCGGGAACCAAGGGTCTGTCGCTGTTCATCGTGCCGAAGTTCCACTTCGACCCCGAGACCGGTGAACTGGGCGAGCGCAACGGTGCCTTCGTCACGAACGTCGAGCACAAGATGGGCCTGAAGGTCTCGACGACGTGTGAGCTGCGGTTCGGCGAGGTCGACGGCATCCCGGCCGTCGGCACCCTGCTCGGCGAGGTGCACGACGGCATTGCGCAGATGTTCAAGATCATCGAGGGTGCACGGATGATGGTCGGTACCAAGGCGATCGCCACTCTCTCGTCCGGATACCTGAACGCCCTGAGCTACGCCAAGGAGCGGGTGCAGGGCGCCGACCTGACCCAGATGGCCGACAAGGCCGCACCCCGGGTCACGATCACCCATCACCCCGACGTGCGCCGATCACTGATGACGCAGAAGTCGTACGCCGAGGGACTCCGGGCGCTGGTGCAGCTCACCGCGGTACAGCAGGACGCGATCCGGATCGCCGAGCGCCGGGGCGAGCGCGACGAGAAGGCCGAACGGATCAACGACTTCCTGCTGCCGATCGTGAAGGGCGCCGGCTCGGAACGGGCCTGGCTCCTGCTGGGTTCCGAAAGCCTGCAGACGTTCGGTGGTTCCGGGTTCCTCCAGGACTACCCGCTGGAGCAGTACGTGCGCGACGCCAAGATCGACACGCTGTACGAAGGCACGACGGCGATCCAGGGCACCGACTTCTTCTTCCGCAAGATCGTGCGGGACAAGGGCCGGGCGCTGGGCGAAATCACCGAGCAGATCACCGAATTCGCCAAGGCCGACAGCGGCGACGGGCGGCTCGCGGTGCAGCGCGAGGTGCTGGGCCAGGCCTGCGAGCACCTGCTCGGTATGGTCGCCCACCTGGTCAAGGAGACGCAGTCGGCCGACACCCGGGTGGCGGGGGCCGACGTCAAGAACATCTACAAGGTCGGGCTGAACACCACGCGGCTGTTGCTGGCCGCGGGTGACCTGCTGGTCGGCTGGCTGTTGCTGCGCCAGGCCGACATCGCCACGACTGCTCTGGAGGGCCCGGTCAGCGCCGCCGACAAGAGCTTCTACCAGGGCAAGATCGCCGCGGCGACGTTCTTCGCCGCTCAGGTGCTGCCGCGCCTGGAGGTCGAACGGCGGATCCTCGAGGGCACCGACAACTCGCTGATGGAGCTCGACGAGTCCGCGTTCTGAACCGTGGTGGGCCTGACCAGGACATCACCTGGCCAGGCCCGTCCGGCTCACTTGACCTTCTGAAGCTTCCCGGCCTCGGCGGCGGCGAGTGACCGGGCCAGCTCGGTGGTGTCTTCCAGGTCGTCACCACTCACCTGGATACCCGCGACCAGCTCGTCGACCCGCACCACCGTGCGCACCACCGACTGCCCGTCGGACGTGGCGGCGGCCGCCCAGGTCTGCTGTGAACCGGCGACCTCGTGGTTCAGCACCTCGACCGGGTCGTTCCAGGTGCAGTTGCCGGTGTCGTTGGCCAGCGTGGTGAGCGCGTCGGCCGCGGCGTCGACACTGGCCCACCGGGTGACGGTGAGCGAGACGTCGGTATTGCTGGTGGTCCACCGCCACTCCCGCTGCTGGGCGTTATCGGTGGCCCCGGGCGCGGTGGCGGCCGCCCCTGAGGGACCGGCGCAGTTCAGCCCCGCCACCAGCTCGGGATCGACCGACCCGGAACTGGCACTGGCCGCGGCACCGGAAAGCCTGGCGCCGGACGGAAGCTCGGACTCGGTGAAACCGACCGAGTCGGGCACCACCTTGGCGTGCTCCTGCTGGGGCATCAGTGCGGCCCCCTGCACCGCCGTGGGGCGCTGTGCGGTGGCCAGCTGCCAGCCGACCGGAACCGCGACCACCACGGCCAGCACACCGGCCAGGGCTGCCGTCCGCCGGGTTCGAACCAGTCGGGCACGGCGTCTGCTGCCGGCCGCGAGCGCGGCGACGTTGACGGTCGTGCCGTCCAGCCGTTCATGTAGAGCGACGTCGAGTCGTGCTGCGAGCTCGTCGTCTGCTCCCTGCTCCGTCATCACGCCTTTCCCTCACTCCTGGAGTCCCGTTCGCCGGCATCCCGTCGGCGTCCTCCCACGGTGCAAGACGCGGGCCGAAGGTAGAACGTTGCACGGGCAACGAGAAGTTTCCCGGGCAAGTGCCCGGGTGCACCCATCTTCTACCGCAGCAGCTCCGGTGCTTGCCACGGCTCGTCGAGAACGGTGTGGGCGAGAAACGCGAAGACCGTCTCGTACCAGATCCGGGCGTTCTGCGGCTTGAGCACCCAGTGGTTCTCGTCGGGGAACGCCAGGAGACGGTGTTTCATCGTGCCCTCGTCGGTGACGTTCAGCTCGCTGAGCCGGGCGAACATCGACAGGCCCTCGTTGACGGGCGTGCGGTAGTCCTTCTCTCCGTGAATGATCAGGACCGGGGTGGTGATCGCCTCGACGTGGTGGTGGGGCGAGTTCTCCGTGCGCGTCTTGGGGCCCATCACCTGGTTCCAGTAGAAACCGGCGTCGGTGGTGAGATGGAAGGTCTCCAGGTTCCAGATGCCGGCGTGCGCCACGATGCCCCGGAACCGGTCGGTGTGCCCCGCGATCCAGTTGACCAGGTACCCACCGAACGAGGCACCCATCGCCGCGGTGCGGTCGGCGTCGATGTCGTCGCGGGCCACCGCCGCATCGGTGAGCGCGAGCACGTCCGTGTAGGGCGCCTGCCCCCAGCCGGACCAGCCACGCTGCAGGAACTCGCGGCCGTAGCCGGTGGAGAGCGCGGGGTCGGGCAGCAGCACGGCGTATCCCCGGGCTGCGGCGAGCCACGGGTTCCAGCGCCAGTTCCAGGCGTTCCACGAGGCCATCGGCCCGCCATGCACCCAGAGCAGGAGCGGGGCAGGGCTTTCCGGGCCGGCCCCGTCGGGGAGCACGAGCCAGCCCCGCAGCGCGGTGCCGTCCTGCGCCGTGGTCGTGATCTCGGTGAGGGTGCCGGGCAGGTCGGGCCGGAGCACCGGACGAGGTAACTGCGTGGTCTCGCCGGTCACCGGGTCGATGCGCACCGGGGTGGGTGGTGAGTCGACGGCCGAGTGCAGGGCGTAGAGCGCGGACCCGTCGCGCGCGATCACCAGGTTGCTGAAGGTGCCCTCGCCGGTCAGGCGGCGCACGGTGCGACCGTTCAGGTCGATCCGGAACACTGGGGCGTGGCCCTGCTCGTCGGCCACGACCAGCAGCGCCTCACCGTCCGGCGTCCACACCGCCGGACCGGCCGGCCAGCGGTCCCAGCCGGGAGCGGCCTCGTGGGTCTCACCGGTCGCCCGGTGCAGCACTACCAGCCGCACGTCACTGGGCTCTTCCAGGGTGGAGGTCTGCTCCGCGACCACGGCGACCTTGGTGCCGTCGGCCGAGATCACCGGGCCGGAGAACTCCAGGCCCGGGTCGTCGAGCAGGGTGCGGCGCTCACCGGTGGCCACGTCGATCGCGACCAGGACAGGCCGCAACACGCCACCGGCCCCGATCGTCTGCCAGGTCGCGATGACCGTGGAGCCGTCGGGGGTGATCGCGTGGTCCGGGCCGAGGCGCAGGGCCGGGCCGGTGTGACCGGTGAGGTCTTTCGGCTCGACATCGCCGGCCGCGTCGCCGGAAACATCAGACCCGTCGGACCCGTCGGACACCAGATAGAGCCGGTCGGGGGCCGGGCCCCAGAACTCGTCCCAGAAGCGGAAGGGCGCCGCGTCGTGCAGCGTGGCGCCGACCTTCAGCTCCTGACGGGCCTTGTGCCGGCGCTCGTCCTCAGCGGTGGACGAGGCGAAAGTCGGCGACGACAGCACCACCGTGCCGGAGTCCGCAGCGACCACGGCGCTGCTCACCCCGCCGGGCCGGGTGACGAAGGGCCGGGCCTCACCGGCACCGGCCGGCAGCAGCCAGAGCGCGGCCGGCTGCTCATCGGCCTCCTCGTCCGGATCGGGCCGGGAGGTCAGGAACAACAGCGAGCCGTCCGGCCGGAACACCGGGCCGCTCTCGCCGTCCGCCCCCCAGGTGAGCCGCCGGGGGGCCGGGCCGGAGGGGTCGGTCGGCACCTCCCACAGCGAACTGACGTAGTTCGTGCGCTTCGGCCCGAGCACGGAAACGGCTGTGACCAGCCGAGTTCCGTCCGGAGAGAGCGCCAGCCCGGAGATCCGGGGCTGCTCGATGAAGTGGTCCAGGTCGCCGAAGCCGAGCTCGGTGGAGGTCACCCGATTCGTCCTATCACGAAGCGGCGGGCTTCTCCGGCTCGTTCGTCGGAGTTGGGTTCTTCTTTCCGGAGAGCTTCGAGAGCATCTGGTTGTAGGCCTCGAGCTCGGCATCGCCGTCGCGGTCGGCCTGCCGGTCGTAACGCCGGGCCTCGCGGTCACTGGAACGGGACCACTGGATCATCAGGGCGATCGCGATCAGCAGGGTCGGGAACTCGCCGATGCCCCAGCCGATGCCGCCGCCGGTCTGCTGGTTCTCCAGCAGACCCGAGCCCCAGGTGCGGCCCAGGTTGCCGAAGAAATCGGGCTGCAGCACGGTCTCACCGTTCATCAGGGCGAGGAAGAAGAACGCGTGGAAGGCCATGGTGGCCAGCAGCACGATCAGCCGGAACGGGAAGCCCATGCGCTGGGGGCCGGGGTCGACACCGATCATCGTCCAGGCGAACAGGTAGCCGCTGAACAGGAAGTGCACGTCCATCAGTTCGTGGCCGGTGTGGGTGGTCAGCGCCAGCTCGAACAGGTCGGTGTAGTAGAAGACCACCAGGCTGCCGGCGAACAGCACGGCCGCGACCGGGGGGAACGAGAGCACCCGCAGGTAGCGCGATTCGGTGATGATCAGCAGCCACTCCCGGGCGCCGCGGCTGCCGTCCTTGCGCACCGGCAGGGTGCGCAGCGCCAGCGTGACCGGGGCGGCGAGCACCAGCAGCGGAGGCACGATCATCGTCAGCATCATGTGCATGACCATGTGGCCGCTGAACGTGACCCGACCGTAGACGGCGGGCCCGCCGCAGGTGGTGTAGATCAGGAACGCCAGGCCGCCCACGAGGGCGACGGTGCGACCCACCGGCCAGGTGTCGCCCCGGCGGTGCAGCCGGATCACGCCGGTCGCGTAGGCGTAGAGGGCGACCGCGGCGATGACGACCCACATCAGATCGGGTTGCCAGCTGGTGAGCCAGCGGGTCAGGTTCGGCGCGGGCGGCATCGGGTAACCCGTGATGGCCTGGGCCAGGTCGGTGGTGCGCTCGCCCTCGTTCGGCGGGGGTGTGCGCGACAGGGCCGAGGCCAGGCCGAACGCCATGGCCATCACGCCGAGCTCCACCACGGCGAGACGGGTGAAGGCGCCTGCCCGACCGGCCTCCAGATCGGGCAGCGTGGCCGCCCGGTGGCGATATCCGAACAGGCCCAGCAGCACCAGGGCCACGGTCTTACCCAGCAGCAGCAACCCGTAGCTGTTGCCCAGGTTGCCCAGGCTGCCGATCCGCAGCCAGGAGTTGATCAGCCCGGACACCCCGACGGCGATGAACGACCAGAGCGCGAAGGTGGAGTAGCGCTGCGCCGTGGCGGCCAGCACCGTGCCCTTGATCGTGGGGGCAAGCAGCAGCAGCGCGGCCAGTCCACCGACCCACACCGAGGCCCCGATCAGGTGCAGGCCCAGGCTGGTGACGGCGGTCTGGTGGTCGGAGCTGCTGCTGGCGTGCCCGTTCAGGGCGGTCGGAACCAGGCAGGCCAGCGAGCCGCCGGCGAGCCAGGCGGCCGAGGTGGTCTTCACCGCGCCGGCCGCGAGCAGGCCCACCACCGCGGCCCCGGCGGCGGTCAGGCCCAGGCCCCGGCCCAGGTCGATGTCACGGGTGTAAGCCACCAGCTGACTGCCGAAACCGGGGCTGTCGACGGGCGCGCCGAGCACGTCGGCGAGGTTGAACACGAGCAGGGCGATCGCGGCCAGGGCCCAGATCGTGGAGGCGGCCGCGGCGATCAGGAAGGCCGGGCGGTGGGCCTGGCCCTGTTTGCCCACGGGCAACGCGAAGGCCGTCAGCAGCAGCACGCCGACCGTGACCGATCCGGCGATGTCGGCGATGACCCGGGCGAGAATCAGTCCCCAGCGCACCAGCGGCCCGGCGTCTTGCAGGATGCTCGGTGCCACGGCCCCGGACCCGGCCGCCGCAGCCGCCGCGACGCCGAGGGCCAGTGCGACCAGGACAGCGCCGACGGCCGCCATCCGGCCCAGATCGACAGGGGCGAGAGGGCGGATCGTCGTCGTGCTGCTCACCTGGTGGTCATCCGTTTCGAAGTCTCGTCAGAACTGAGGTCTCGTCAGAACTGTTGCGCAGGCATCACAGTCGCCGGTCGGCAAGGACCGGGAAGCTCGACCGGTACTCGGCCGCCGCGACCAGGTCGATGTCTGCCACCAGTACGGTCTCGTCGGCACCGGCCTCGGCCAGCACCTCACCGGTGGCCGCGACCACCTGACTGTGCCCGCCCATTCTGGTGCCCGCGTGGGTGCCGGCCGTATTGCACTGAATCATGACGGCCTGGTTCTCCACCGCGCGGGCCCGTCCCAGCAGCCGCCAGTGCTCGACCCGGGCCGCGGGCCAGGCGGCGGGCACGATGAACAGCTCGGCCCCCTGATCGGTCAGGCCGCGGAACAGCTCGGGGAAGCGGAGGTCGTAGCAGGTGGCCAGGCCGGCGGTGACGTGCCCGCCGGCGACCGAAAGCCCGGCCGTCACCAGCTCGGTGCCGGCCTCGATCAGGTCGGGCTCACCCGCGGCGAACCCGAACCGGTGCACCTTGCGGTAGCTGACCATGGGCAGACCGTCCCGCCCGATCAGCACCGACGTGTTCCACCGGCCCCGCCCCTGGGGGCCCTGAGGCTCGTCCTCAGTGACCGACTCGATGATCGAACCGGCGTGGACATAGGCGCCCACCTGCTGCGCCGCCTCGCAGATCGCCGTGACGGTGGGGCCGCGCAGCGATTCGGCCGCCTGCGCCCAGCCCCGGTAACCGAACCCGGTCGGCGCCCAGAGCTCGGGCAGCACCACCAGATCGGCGCCGGACTGCCCGGCCACCAGCGCGGCGGCGCGACGCACCCGCTCGGCGACCGGTTCGTCGTCCCCGTAGGCCAGCTGGAGCACGTGTACGCGCATGGACGTCAGCGTACGTGGCCCCGCTGTCAGCCCGGTCAGCCCTGTCAGCCCGGTCAGCCCGGTCAGCCATGGCCGCCGACCACGAGGCGGCCCCGGGGTGCTTCCTGGCACCATCGCGAGGCACCATCGAAAGGCTCCATCTGCTCGCGCCCGATCGCTTACTGCACTGGCTCGATCGTCCGATGCACCCTTGACCCCGCCTGCACCGGCCACCCGGTGAGGTGCCCTTGCCCGAGGAGCAGCATGTCCACCCCGACGCCACCGGAGCCCGGTGCGGCCACTGCGCTCACGCACCGTCAGATCCTGGTGATCATCAGCGGGCTGATGATGGGTATGTTGCTGGCGGCTCTCGACCTGACGATCGTCTCGACGTCGATCCGCACGATCTCTGACGATCTCGACGGACTCAGCGTGCAGGCCTGGGTGACCACGGCGTACCTGATCACCTCGACGATCTCGACCCCGCTCTACGGAAAGCTGTCCGACCTCTACGGACGTCGTCCGTTCTTCCTCACCGCGATCTCACTCTTCGTGGTCGGCTCGGCGATGTGCGGTCTGGCGCAGGACATGTACCAGCTGGCGGCCTTCCGAGCCTTCCAGGGGCTGGGCGCGGGCGGCCTGTTCTCGCTGGCCCTGGCGATCGTCGGCGACATCGTCCCGCCCCGCGACCGGGCCAAGTACCAGGGCTACTTCCTGGCCGTTTTCGGCTCGTCCAGCGTGCTTGGCCCGCTCGTCGGTGGGTTCTTCGCGGGCACCGACACGATCCTCTGGGTCAGCGGCTGGCGCTGGGTCTTCCTCATCAACGTTCCCATCGGCATCATCGCGCTCACCGTGGTGGGACGCGTCCTGCACATCCCGCACACCCGCCGGGACCACCGCATCGACGTGCCCGGGGCCGTGGCCCTCACCGTGATGCTGGTGCCGCTGCTGGTCGTGGCCGAGCAGGGCCGCATCTGGGGCTGGACCAGTGGCCGCTCGATCGCCTGCATCGCGGTCGGGGTGATCGGGTTCTTCACCTTCGTGGCGGCCGAACGGCGTATCGGTGACGACGCCCTGATCCCGATCCGCCTACTGGGCAACCGCACCTTCACCATCGGCTCGACGCTGAACTTCATCATCGGTGTGGGGATGTTCGGTGGCCTGGCCGCGCTGCCGCTCTACCTGCAGATCGTGAAGGAGCACTCGCCGACCGAGTCGGGCCTGCTGATGCTGCCCCTGACCGCCGGAATGATGTCCGGCTCGATCCTGTCCGGGCAGTTCATCTCCAGGACCGGCCGCTACAAGATCTTCCCGATCGCCGGCTCGGTGCTCTTCTCCCTCGGCATGTTCCTGTACTCGACGATGAACGTGGACACGTCGTTGGTCGTGGTCGGCTGCTTCGCCCTGATCTTCGGCCTGGGCCTGGGCTTCAACATGCAGACCCTGGTGCTGGCCATGCAGAACTCGGTTCCTCCGCGCGACATGGGCGTCGCCACCTCGTCGGCCACCTTCTTCCGGCAGATGGGCGGCACCCTGGGCACCGCCGTGTTCCTGTCGGTGCTGTTCGGCACGGTCGCGAGCAACATCATGAGCAAGATCCAGGCGGCGGCGAGAGACCCGGACTCGGCATTCAGCAAGGCTCTGCAGGATCCGGCCGTGGCCGGCGATCCGGCCAACGCGCCGATCGTGAACCTGGTGAAGAACCACGACAGCAGCGGCATCAATATCGACGACTCGTCGTTCCTCAGCCGGCTGGACCACGATCTGGCCCGGCCTGTCCTCGAGGGCTTCGCCCAGTCCATGCACCTGGTCTTCGCCATCGGCGCCGGGGTGATGGTCATCGCGTTCGTGATCAGCTGGTTCCTGCCGGAGGAGAAGCTCCGCACGGAGTCGGGCCTCCAGGCCCGCGCCGCAGCGGAGTAGACCTCACCCTCACCGAGCCGCGCACCCGCGTCCGCACCCGCGTCCGCCAGCAGGTTGGCCCACGGCTGCCGCCAACGGGCCCGCGCGCCGATTTGCCCGGCAACGTCGCTGCCGTCCGGGTGAGCGCCTGAGCCACCGGGGTGACAGCCGAAAGCCAGCATGGCGCCACGAAAAGTAGTCACCTCACGATCGGGTTTCGACAGCTCCCGATCGAACGGACGTGACCCATGAAGGCTCACTTGACCGCCCGCGCAGCCCTCACTCTCACGAGTCTCATCCTGCTCGTCACCATCGCCGGCGCGGGCCACAAGTGGTGGTAGGGGCACTTTTCGGTGAACCGGACGGTCCGATCACGGACGCACGGGGTGGACCGGCCGGTCGGTCCACCAGGCATTCGGTGAACCGACCGTTCCAGCCGGCCCTCCCCGGGGAAGTGGGGGCACCTCCCGGCCCGGGACCGGCGGGATTGCCTGATCGCCGCCGGGACGAGAGAGCTGTTTGAGGGCCGGTGATGCTGAGTGTGCTGGCCGCCGTTGCGCTGCTGTTCCCGGCAGCCCTCGGCGGTCGGTTCTCGAACCTGGCGCTGGTTCGCATCGCGCACCGGCACCGGCTCCTGCCCGGACTGCTGTTGCAGGTGGCTGCCATCGGCCTGTCGGGACGAGTGGCTCGGAACGTGCTGGCCGGGCTGCATGTGTTCAGCTACCTGGTGCTGGCCACCGTGCTGTGGGCCAACCGCCGACTGCCCGGCGCCGGGTTCATCGCGTCCGGCGCTTTTCTCAACGGGCTGACCATTGCGGTGAACGGCGGCACCCTGCCGGCCTCGCCCTCGGCCCTACGAACGGCCGGTCTGACGCCGGACGAGAACGGATTCAGCAATTCGGCGCCGGTCCCGTCACCGGTGCTGTGGTTCTTCGGTGACGTTTTCGGTATACCGGCAGACGTTCCGATGGCGAACGTGTTCAGTGTCGGTGACGTGATCGTCCTGGCCGGTGTGGCCGTGGCCGCGTTCGGTATCTGTGGAACGCGCTGGAGACCGGTGACGATCGAAGCATCGTGATCCTGGGCCCGCTCTGGCAGGATTCACGAGATGCAGAACATCTTGATCAAGGTTCTGGTGAATGCGGTGGCGATCTGGGTCGCCACCGCCGTGGTGCCAGGTGTGTCGGTGAGCGGCGACGGGGCGAGCCGCACCGCGCTGACGCTTCTCGTCGTCGGGGCGATCTTCGGTGTGGTGAATGCGATCATCAAACCGGTCGTGAAACTCTTTTCTTTGCCCTTCTACATCCTCACACTGGGATTGTTCGCCTTCGTCGTCAATGCCCTGATGCTGGAGCTCGTGGCCTGGCTGTCGGATCAGCTGAACATCTCGTTCACGATCGATGACTTCTTCTGGTCGGCCATCGGCGCAGCCGTGGTGGTGACGTTCGTGAGCATGGTGCTCAATCTGGTCCTTCCGGACAGTGACTGAGAGTCATCAGGTTGAGCGCTTCCGGTTCCCTGGCCGCACTGCGGACAGCAGTACCCGGGCGAGCGTGGGAGGATCGAATCTGGTCGAGAGCCACGTGGGCCACCTGCCGGAAGTAGCCGGCGGTCAGCGGTTCGAGTGGCTGTGGAAGGGGTAACGGCACGTGGACGACGAGCAGGGGCCCTGGTGGACCCGCCCGCCGGAGCCCGGTCGAGTGCGGGTTCGCGACGAAGAGCGCGACGCCTCCTCCGGATCTTCCGGAGCGTCCTCGGACGACGAGGGGTCAGATCCGTACGACACGGAGCTCTATCGTCCCGGGGCGGACGATCCCACCCGCACCTATCCGCCACCTCCGGCACCGGACAACCAGCCGCCGGCCGAGATGCCGCCGGCCGACTTCGTCGCGCCGCAGAACGCTGCCGTGACGATGGAGTTGCCGATGCTCGGCGACGGCACGGCACTCGACGCCTACGGCCTTCCCGCGGCCCCGCAGGCTCCCCCGGCGGAGGCGACGCCTTCCGGCGTCGCACCGGCTGGTCCGAAGCCGGCCAAGGCGCCGATCCGGCGGGTGGCCGCGCCGGAGCCCCCGAAGCCGCCGGTGAAGCCCGCCAAGCCCCGGCGTTCGGTGCCCGAAGACCGCAACGCCTACGCCCCACCGCAGAACGGCGACATCTGGGCCACGTTCAGCGGCCCGATCCCCCTGCCCGACGAGGTACTGGCGCAGCAGGGCCGGGCCCCGCAGACCGCTAAGCCCGCCCGGCCGGCCCCTGCTCCCGCCCCGGCCCCGGAACCCGCGGGCGGTGGTGACAAGAGCCCCCTGCAGCAGTTCCTCACGGTGCAGGTGCCCGAGGCCCGTTTCGTACTCATCGGCGTGGCCGGTGGCCTCGTGGTGCTGCTCATCGTGCTGGTCGCGCTGCTCAGCGGCCGGGGCAGCAGTCCCGACGAGACGCCCACCGCAGCACCCGAGACCACCACCCCGAGCACCGCGCTCAGCGGTTCGGACCCGAAGGGCCTGTCGAACGTGAAGCGGGTGACCGCGTCGCGCCTGCTCCAGCGGGCGGGTGTCTCGGCCGGCGGCCAGATCGTGTCGGCGTTCTCCTGGCAGGACACCAACGGCAAGAACCTCGCCGTCACGATCAAGGTGCCGAACTCGCGGGGCAAGACCACGCTGAAGGTGATCCAGGTCGCCCGTCTGGAGACCAAAGACCCTCAGGTGCTGCGCTCCATGACCGACCCCGACCTGCCGCAGTGCAAGAGCGGCCGGGCCGGTGGACAGGCCGGGTTCGCCAAGAACGGCCTGAAGATCCGTGACCTGGACAGCGACGGCACCGCCGAGGTGATGGCGGGCTGGTCGTCACGTTGCGGCGGCGCCACCACGGCCAGCGAGGCCAAGCTGGCTCTGGTGAGCGACGGCGACAAGTACATCATCCGGGGTTCCGGGGTGGTGGGCGGCCAGACCGGCTCCACCGCACCCGCCCCGGCCGCGGACAGCTGGCCGACGGGCTACTACAACACCGTCGCCAAGCTCTACGCGCAGTTGTTCTTCCCGGTCACCAAGTAAGGCCCGGTGGGGCCTGTTTCAGGAACCTACGAAATTGCAGGAACCTACGGAACAGGCCCCAGCGGTAGGTAGAGCGGCACGTAACCGCTGTCCCGGTCGGCGGCGGAACGCCAGCGGGTGAGCAGATTGGTCTTGACCGGCACCGGCTCACCGGCCAGCACGGCCTGCAGCTCGTCGAAGGGCTCGACCTCGGCCAACTGGTCGTGCACGGCCGCCCACAGCGCCGGCTCGGCGTCCGGGGCCCGGTCGGCCAGCGCCGAGATCAGCCCACCCACGTGGTTGGCCAGCAGGCAGTAGCCGACCCGGTCCCAGCCCCGGTTCCGGGGAGTGCCGACGTGAGCCCGCACCGGCTCGGGCATCGCAGCCAGATCCTCGCCGCGCAGCTCCCGCACCAGCTTCACACCCTCCAGGTCCCGCAGGACGAGCTGCACGGGCTGACCGTCGCCGTCGAGCCCGATCACGACGTTCTGCAGGTGCGCCTCGAACACCACCCCGTGCCGGGCGTACGCGTGCAGCACCGGCGGCAGCAGCAGCCCCAGGTAGTGCTGCCACCAGTCCAGCAGCCGGGCGCGGTCACCGGCCAGGCGATCGAGCAACTGCCGCACTACTGGGTGGGGCAAGGGCTCGGCCAGCGCCGCAGAGGGCACCGCCAGCACGTCGGGGCGCAACCGGCCGGCCAGTCCCTCGCGCCGGATCACCCCTAGCTGATCGGTCGTGCCCGGCCCCAGATCGGCCGTCAGCCCTGAGGTCTCCCGCAGCATCACCGTGCCCGGGAACCGGGTGGCCAGCTCGCGGCGCAACGGCTCGAGCAGACCGGCCAGGGTGACGGCGGCCTGTACCTCGTGCCACGGATTGATCCGCAGGCAGTTGGTGATCAGCACGCTCAGGCTGAGTTTCACGAATTCCGAGTCGTCGGCGGCGACCGTGCGCACCGACGAGGTGGGACGCATCCACGGCCCGCTCGGACCCAGGTCGATCGCCCGGCCGTCCGCGAGCGCGGCGGGCAGTTCGTCGCCGCGCAGCAGGATCGCGTACTGCCAGGGGTGCAGTGGCAACCGGCGGTATCCGGCCGGGGCCGCGTCACTGTCGGGAGGCGCGCCGGGAAGATGGATCTCGCGGACCAATTCGGACCGTACGGCCAGGTGACGTAGCTGGAAGCGGGCGCCCAGCTCGGGCGCATACTGCCGTACCTCGTCCGCCGGGCCGGAACGGGCCTTGGGAGCCGGGTGGTAGCGGTGCCCGGCCAGGAGTGACTGCTCGAGGTCGAGGTAGACGTCCGGGGAGAACTGCTGGTTCTTCCGGTGCTGGAGCGCATCGGCGATCAGCTGGTGGGACGCCTCGATCTGCCGCAGCAGGTGACCGGCAGTCTCACCGGTGATCGCCGTCAGTTCCGCATCCACCAGCACCAGGAGCTCACGCCAGCCGAGCCGGATCCCGTTGTTCTCGACCTCGCCGGTGAACCGGGGCTGCAATGTTCCACGGGAAACATTCATCATCGGCCGATACAGCCGGGCACTCAAGGCCTGACCGGTCTTCTCCAGCGTGATGACCACCCGATCGGCCCCGTCGGGCACGACGTTGCCGCCCGGGGCGGAGACCTCCCGCACCAGGCAGTTCAGCAGAGCGACGACGGTGACGGCCTCTGCGCTCGCCTCGTCCCGGGTGACGACCTCACAGCTGCTACCGGTCAGGGTCATCGGCCCGCTCACAGGTAGGTGGGCGCGTCGGCGCCGTAGAACTTGTTCACGTCGGCAGCTCCGGTACGAGATTTCGGCAGCAGGGTGGCGGCGGTCAGAGTCCGTTTCACCGGAAGTCTCTCCGCGAGGATGATTCCCGAGGTCAGAAGTGCGGTGTCACGTGCATTCCGGTGCATCTCGGCGAGCTCGCGCAGCACCGGGCGCACGCGGTCCAGCAGCGGTCGCACCGGTCGGTCCAGGGCCGTCGCCGTCGAGATCAGGACGGAGGCCACGCACTGGTGGAGGGTCGTGGTGACGAACATGGCGGCCAGATCCACCGGGTCTTTCGAGATCAGGCGGTGGTCGGTGAGACCCGACGGCATGTACTCGCCCAGGGCGGGCCCGGCCAGTTCCGGATCGATGAGGCAGCTGTCCAGGTCACGCAGCAACAGCCGCACCCGCGGGGCGCCCTCGTGCCGGTCCACGACCACGAGCACGTTCTGCGGGTGGGCCTCGTGCACGATGCCGTAGCGCAACCAGAGCGTGAGCTGCCAGGTCAGCAGGGTCCGCAGATAGGTGTCGAAGAAGGTGTCCAGGTCTCCGTCGAAGAACTCGTCGGCCAGAAGATCACCGAGCAGGCGCCCGTCCCATCCCCGGGCCGTCAGTGCCGCCACCGGCAGCACCCGGGCCTCGGCCATGACCGGCCAGCGGCGCACGAGCACGGCGAGGTGGTTGTCCGCGTGCAGCCAGGTGGTCTCGTCCGCCGTCAGCACGGTGTCGCGGAACTGCTCGTCCCTCTCCAGCAGACCGCGCAGGCTCCGGGTCAGCACGGCCCCGTCGGCCAGCGAGGCGTGGCTGACCAGGCGCAGGTTCAGCCGGCCCAGGGTGCGCATCGGCATGGGCACCTTGAGATGCACCGACCGATCGGCTTCCGGCACCACCGTGCGCATGGAAAGGGTCGGGCGCGCCTGCAGTCTGGGGGCCGCAAGCGGCTGCCAGGGCACCGGCAGCATCTCGGCCAGTAATTCTTTCGACATAGCCGGGTGCACGGGGAAGGCGACATCGGTCGAACCCGGCCACCAGCCGGGTAGTTCGCCGGAAGACCGGACGTGCTCCCGCGGTACGCAGACCCAGCGCAGACCGAAACGCGGCGCGTGCTCGGGGGCCCAGCGCCGCAGGTCGGCCCGGCGCAGGCCGACGCGGGCCACCGAGAGCGGGTAGATCGGATGGTCTCGGTGAGCGGCCAGGGTCTCGGTGATCTCCCAGGCCCGGGCGGTGGCCGCGTCCACGGTCCCGCTGTCCTCGACCGGGGGGTCCTCAGCCGGCACCGCCATCACATTGTTCTCACCGGCGAGTCCGGTCCAGGCCACGCGCAGCCGTCCCATCACCTCGGGCCGGTACTGACGCCGTACCTGCGCCGCCGCGGCTGCGGCCCGGGCCTCGGCCAGCAAGGCCCGGAACCCGGTGCGGTACTCGGCCTCCAGCGCCGGGGCCACGCCGTCGAGCAGCTCGGACTCCAGTACGTGCACCACCGCGCTCAGCCGGGTCGCCTCGGTACGCGCGGTCGGACTCACCCGGATCACCCGGGATTCCCGCATCACCAGGTCACTGACCAGGTCACCGCGCGACGGAGAGCCCACCCGCACCGGCATCCGCAGGCCGTTCAGAGCCAGCCACAGATCGGTGTTCCGCTCCCGGGCCTCGACCCGGGGAGTCCAGCCGATCGACGATCGCAGCTCCTGCCGCCGCCCGGCCACCTTCGCCCCCGCCGCCGGCAGGAGCTGCCCCCGCGTACGAAGAGCCGCGACATCTTCCCGCAGGAGAGCCGTGCCCAGGCGCAGCACCAGGTCTCGTTCCCACCCGGGCACCGGCGCGGGGGCCGGGCGACGACCGGACCTCACGCGATCACCCAGTGTCCACCGGCCAGGAATTCACCGGTCACAGCCTCCACACCGTCCGGAGCGGGCCCGGTGACGGTGACCGAACCGAGGTAGTCGCGGTTCGTACCGGTCACCCGCACCGCACTGCCGACGTCTTTCATCGGCCGGTAGTCCAGGCGGTACTCACCCCGCTGCTCGGTGAACTCTCCCGGGGCCGAACGCAGCACTCCGTCGCGGTCAACCAGCACCCAGTGCACCACCCCCGCCCGCCGTACCGGTTGCGCCGGAGGCTCTTTCAACGGCTCACCGATCAGCAGGCGGAACAGGTCGTGGAACAGCGGCTCCCCGGTCAGCCGGGCCATGGCGAAATCGCAGTGATCGCCGATCAGCCGATCGTTGACCTCGACGATCCGGGGGCCGTCGCCGGTGAGAACGAACTCCGTGTGACAGGCCCCGAAACCCGCGCCGAGCCGCTCGAGCTGCCCGAGCACGACCTTCACCACCGCCGGTTCGGGTGAGGGGTTCCAGGTCAGGCGCTCCTCGATGAAGTACGGCGGGGGCGACACCCGGGTCTGCCACCCACCGAGCACCCGCAGGCGCTCGCCGTCACCGAAGGTCTCGAGCGTGTGCAGCGGGCCTTCGAGCAGCCCTTCCAGCAGCAGGTCACCATCGCGCCGGCGCCGCACCTCATCGACCCGGCTCACCAGTTCAGCGCGGTCACGCACCATCACGACGTCTTCACTGGCGACGCCTTCTGCGGGTTTGAGCACGACCGGGAAAGAAACTTCTTCCGGGAGTGCGCTTTCCGGCACGAGACGGTGGCAGTACGTGTCATCCAGCCCGGCCGACCGCAGCCTGGCCCGCATCAGCCCCTTGTCGCGGGCGCGCTGGGCCGAGCGCCAATCCTTGCCCGGCAGCTCCAGGTAGTGGGCGATCAGAGCGGTCTGGACCTGCAGGTGATCGCTGTTACTGACCACGCCGAGGGGCCTGCCGGTGGCCTCGATCGTGGCCAGCACCGCACGGACGTCCCGCACATCACAACCGACCACTTCGGGGTGGCCCAGACGTTCACTGAGGACGCCGTAGGCGTCGCGGTGAGCCTGCGGGTCGTCGGTCAGCACCCGCAGCGGGAGCCCCAGATCATGGGCGGCCGGAAGCAGCCCGTGGGTCACGGAATCGGTGGGATTACGGGCAAGCAGAACCACAGCCATGTGGATCACTCCAGCACGGCTTCAAAGGCTCCGGGAAGTTCTGGGGATCCCCGGCGGCAGCCCGTCGGCGCAGAGCTTTCCCGACATGACGCAATGTCACCAGATCCGGCCCTCAAGAACGAGACGCCGGCCGCCGACAGGTACCTGCTGGATACATGACGTAACACCGCTGAAGAACCCCCAGGAACGACCCCGCGCCGACGCAAGATTAAGGCAAGCCTTACCTTATAGTGGCTGCACGCAGTTACGCCGGGCCATTCGGAGGAGGCGTCGTCTTGGCAGTTCATCATGCCGTTGGCAGGCTCCCCCGACCTACTGGACCTACTGGCAGGTCACCTAAAGTGATCAGTGTCAACCCGGTGGAATTGCTGGCCGAGCGCCTGCGCACCCTCGACCCCGACCGCCCGCACTCGTACGCGGCCGAGCACTACTCCCGCGTTTCGCAGAGTGGCCCATGGTTCACACCGCGTGAGGTGATCGAGGCCATGCTGGCGTCGGACGGTCCGCACCACGGGTACGGCCCCGCCGTCGTCGGTGCGCGCCTGATCGGGAGCCTCGGATATGCGGCGGCCGGGCGTCTCGGCATCGCGATCGCCACCACCGGCCAGGCCTACGACGTCAGCCCCGACTCCCTGATGCTGCGCCTCGACGAGGACGGACTCGTGGAGCAGATCGCCGTCCGCTCCGGGCGCTTCGCCGTTCTGCCCGACGACCCGCTGGTCGGCGCTCCGGGTGTCGAGGTCGTCGAAGACCTGGCCGCGCTGGTCGTGTGGGCCGCCCAGGGCGCCCACGCCACCCTGGCCCCGCTGATCGAGCAGATCCACACGAGCATCCGGTACGGCACCGTCGCCATGTGGAACCAGGTCGCCGACTCCGTGCTCGGTCCGACCACCAAGAGCCCGCTGCCGGCCGGAGGCAGTCAGGAGGCCGGCCGGGCCGCCGGGCAGCTCTTCCTCGACGCCCTGGTGGCACAGGGAGCGCCGATCCGTCGGCGCGGCACCGTGCGCATCGCCGAGAACGGTGCCGGGCAGCCGATACTCGACCCGGTGCGGGGCATGTGCTGCCTCTTCTACCGTCAGGGCGAGGAGAAGTGCGGCAGCTGCCCTCTGGTCAAAAGCTGAGAGCCCAGACCGAATACGATCACCTGGACTCCCGCCACCACCAGAAACAGCCAGGTCACCCAGTTCTGGGTGACGGCCGGCAGCAGCCCCAGCAGCGTCACGACGAAGCCCAGCACCGCGGCGAAGGTCACCGCCGCCCCGCCCATGACCAAGGGCCTCGCCCCGACGCTGTCACTCAGCCGCCCGCCGGCACTCATCGAGACCAGAAGGCCTAGACCGAGCGCGCTGACCAGCACACCCTGTCTGAGACCGGTCAGTCCAAAACGCTGCGCGGCGAACAACGGCAGGGCCGTGAGCTGGGCGAACATGACCAGACCGACCAGTCCCATCACGGCTGTGCTCGCCCCGAACCCAGGTCGGGCCAGCAGTCGCAGATCCAGGGCGGGCGAACGTCCCTCCCGGCTGATGCGAGCCGCGTACGGCACGTAGGTGGCCAGCAGGAGAGCCCCGAGCCCGCCCACCAGCACGACGGGCGGGCTCATGCCTGCCTCACCGGAGCGGTTCAGAGCGAAGAGCACCCCGACGAACCCCACGGTCAGCAGCAGTAGACCGGGACCGTCGGCCTTCGGGACGGATACCTGAGCGGCGGAAGTGCTTTCCCGGGTGGCACCGAGGACGGCCAGCAGCACCAGGGCACCCAGGGGCAGGTTGATCAGGAAGATCCACTGCCAGTGACCGGTCTGCAGCAGCAGGCCACCGACGAGCGGGCCGAGCACCGGGCCACGTTGATGATCATCGACATCACCCCCATGACACGGCCGAGTTGCCGCGTCGGCGCCAGCCCGGCGGCTAGGGTCATGGCCGTGGGCTCGATCAGGCCCCCACCCACCCCCTGGATCACCCGGAACGTGATCAGCGTCGGCACCGACCAGGCCAGCGCCGTGAGGCCGGAGCCGGCCAGGAAGATCAGCAGTCCGGCCACGAACACCATCCGGGCGCCGAACCTCGCGGTCAGGTAGCCGAGCACCGGCAACACGGCCGCTACGGCGAGCAGGTAGCCGATGGTCACCCACACCACCTGGTCGAGACGCGCCTCGAAAGATCCGGCCAGCGAGTTGAGCGCCACGGCCACCACCGTGCCGTCCAGCACCGCCAGCAGAGCAACCGCCGCCACGGCTGCCAACGCAGGCCACCGCACTTCGTTAACCAACATGCCAGTCAAACTAAACTCACTGGTTTGATTTAATCAACCGATAAGTGCGGTAGAAATTACTGGTGCGACAGAAGAAATTGGCCGTAGGATCAACCACGTGGCACTGAGGGATAGAAAACGCGAGATCCTTGACGCAGCGGCACCGATCTTCGGTGAAGAGGGATACGAGCGCGCGAGTATCGATGCCATCGCCACCCGCGCCGGCGTCTCCAAACCGACGGTATACAGCCATTTCGGCGGTAAGGAGCAGTTGTTCCGGGAGTCGGTGGCCGACTCGGCGCAGCAGCAGAACGAGGCCTCGCTCAGCGCGATCAGCCAGCTGGACTGTTCCGGCGACGACTGGCGCGAGGGCCTCTACCGCCTCGGCCTGGCGTTGGCCGACTTCTCCCTCAGTCCTTGCTCGGTCTTCCTCGATCGCCTGATCACGGCCGAGATCGGGCGCGATCCGGAGATTTTCACCATGGTGCAGACCCGTGCGGTGCGGCCGATGCACGAGGCCCTGGCTGGGCGCCTGGCCATGCTGGGCAACGCCGGGCGCCTTCAGGTCGCCGACCCGGTGAAGGCGGCCCGCCAGTTCGTGGTGCTCGTGAACGCCGAACTACCGGGTCTGACCGCCCTCGGCACTCTGCGCATCACCGCCGAGACCTTCGAGACCTCGGTTCGCGACGGCGTCGACACCTTCCTGCGGGCCTACGCGCGCTGAACCGAAAGGTCAGTCAACCCGGAGAAGTTCGGGGAGGTTTTGCATGATCACGACAAAACGAGTTCGTGATCATGCAAAACCTCCCCGGAACAGGCGACCTCGGGCCACCGGGCTGTGGACCGGTAGGTCCAGACCGGCCAGTGCACCCACGCCCGCCGACCAGACCGCGGGCTCACCCGCGTCCTCGATCTGGACCGTTCGCCCCAGCGCCGCCGAGGTGTACACCGCCACCGTGCAGGCCAGCGTGTGCAGGGCGGCGCGGCCGTCGGCGGCCGGGCTGCGGCCAGAGCTGATCGCGTCGGCGATGTCGGCCAGCGCGTCGGCCACCGAAACCGGCATCTTCTCCGGCAGAGGGACGCCGATGGGCACGTTTTCGTGCCGGGTACCTCCGGCCGTGGTCACGCAGAGACCAGCAGATCGCGACGCAGGTGCTGCGGGGTGCAGACGTCGACGACGTCCACGTCAGGTGAGGTGATGGCCCGCAGCGGGTCTGTGAACGCTTGTTCGGGCCGGAGACCGGCTGCCTCCCGGGCGATCTCCAGCCGTTCGGCGGTCGGGTCGGCCACCGCGACGACCTGGTAGCGCGCGGGATCGGCCAGGAACGCCGGTAGGTGCGAGTTCACGGCGATGTTGCCGCAACCGATCAGGGCCACGCGCAGGGGCCGGCTCACTCTGTCGGCCGGCGCAGCTCGTGGGCCAGTGCGTCGAGTTCGTCGCCACCGGCCATCTCCTGGGTCAGGTCGTTCAGCGAGATCTCGTCACGTCGTGAGTCCAGTTCCACCCGGCCACGTTTCAGCACCAGGAAACGGTCACCCACCAGATAGGCGTGGTGCGGGTTGTGGGTGATGAAGACGACGCCCAGACCGGCGTCCCGGGCGGCAGCGGTGTACTTGAGCACCACCCCCGACTGCTTCACCCCGAGGGCGGCCGTCGGCTCGTCGAGAATCAGCACCCGGGCCCCGAAGTAGACGGCCCGGGCGATGGCGACGCATTGCCGCTGTCCGCCCGACAGGGTGCCGATCGGCTGATTGATGTCCTGTACCGCGATGCCCATCTTGCGCAGTTCCTCGTCGGCGATCCGGCGCATCTCCCGGATGCGCAGGCCGGCCAGGGGAAAACGGCCTTTGCGAAGCTCGGCGCCGAGGAAGAAGTTGCGCCAGACCTCCATCAGAGGCACGACCGCGAGGTCTTGGTAGACGGTGGCGATGCCGCGACCCAGGGCTTCCCGGGGCGAGGTGAACACCAGCTCTTCCCCGTCCACCATCAACTGTCCCTCGCTGTGCTCGAGCAGCCCGGACATGATCTTGATCAGGGTCGACTTGCCCGCCCCGTTGTCACCCAGCACGCAGGTCACCTCGCCGGCCCGCACGCTCAGGCTGATGCCGGACAGGGCCCGGATCGGGCCGTAGGTCTTACCGACCTCACACATCTCGATGAGCGTCATGCATCGTCCGCCTTCCCGGGGGAGTCGTGCAGCAGCCGGGTGGAGGTGGCCAGCGACTTCACGTAGAGATTGACCAGCACCGCGAGCAGCAGCATCACGCCGAGAAAGGCCTTGAACCAGTTCGGGTCCCAGCCCGCGTAGACGATGCCCAAACTGGTCGTGCCGAAGATGAACGCACCGATGCCGACCCCGGTGGCGTTGCCGTAGCCACCGGTGAGCAGTGTGCCGCCGACCACCGCGGCGATGATGTAGAGGAACTCGTTGCCCACGCCGTTGCCGGCCTGCAACGTGTTGAACCGGTAGAGCGAGTGCATGCCGACGAACCAGCCGAGGAACGAGACGGTCATGAACAGGCCGATCTTCGTGCGCACCACCGGCACCCCGACGGCCCGGGCGCTGTCGGCGCTGCCACCGATGGCGAGCACCCAGTTGCCGGTACGGGTGCGCTGCAGCACCCAGGCGGCGAGCGCGGTGAGACCCAGCCACCAGAGCACGGTTCCCCACACCGTCACGCCACCGGCGTCGAAGTTCGAGGCGAAGATCCGCTCCAGCACCGAATATCCGTCCATGTGGGAGATGTCGGGCGAGGTGACCGAGTCGGTGATCACTTGGGTGACGCCGAGGTTCGCTCCCTGCAGGACGAAGAACGTGCCCAGGGTGATGAGGAAGCTCGGGATGCCGGTACGCATCACCAGGTAGCCGTTGACAAAGCCGATGAACAGGCAGAACACCAGGCTGAGCAGCGCGCCCACCCACAGGTCGATGCCGAACCACCAGCAGAACATCGAGTTCGCCAGGCCCGCGGTGGTGACGATGACGCCGGCGGAGAGATCGAACTCACCGCCGATCATCAGCACGCCCACGCCGATCGCGACGATGCCGATGGTGCTCGACTGGTAGAGCACCGTGAAGAACGAGTCACCCGAGCGGAAGGCCGGGGCGACCACCAGGAAGAAGACCAGGATGACGCCGGCCGCGGCGGTGGCGCCGATCTCCGGGCGGGCGAAGAGACGGCGCAGGAGCGGGTTCGGGCTCCCGGCGACCAGGCTCTCGGTCATCAGCGGGTCCCGTTCTGCACGAACGGCAGGATCTGATCGATGTTGTCGCCGTCCACGAACGACGGACCGGTCAGAACCGCCTCACCGCCGCCCAGATCGTTGCCGTTCTTCAAGTTCAGGTAGAGCGACGTGACCGCCATGAATCCCTGCATGTAGGGCTGCTGGTCGATGGAGAACTCGATCGACCCGTCCTGGACCCCCAGCGCGGTCGCCTCGTTCAGGTCGAAGGTGATGATCTTCGCCTGGCTGTCGCCGGCCTCCTTGGCCTTCACCGCGTCGAGGGCGATGGGGGCGCCCAGGCTGACGATGTAGTCGATGGACGGGTCCTGCTGCAGCTTGGCCTGGAGAGTAGCCACGACGGCGGCGTCGTCGGTGCCGTTGACCTGCAGATTCTCGGTGTCCGGCACGGCCGAGCGAACTCCTTCGCAGCGGGCTTCCAGCGACACCGACCCGGCCTGATGAATCACGCACAGCGGATGCTGGGCGTCCTCGGCCGCGATGCGCTCACCCGCGGCCGTGCCGGCCCGGGTCTCGTCCGAGCCGAAGTACATGGAGACACCCAGTCGCTGGTAGTCATCGATGCCCGCGTTCAGGCCGACCACCGGAATACCCTCCTGGGTAGCGGTCTTCACCGATCCGGCCAGGGCGACGGGGGTGACCAGGGTGGTCGCGATGCCGTCGACGCGGCTGTCCACGGCATTCTGGATCAGGACGGCCTGCTTGCCCGCGTCCGGGTCGTTCGAGTACTTCAGGTTCACGCCGGTGTTCTTCGCGGCCTGCTCCGCGCCGGCGCGGACCCGGTCCCAGAACGAGTCGCCCGGGGTCTCGTGCGTGATCATCGCGATCGTGTAGCCGGAGTTGTCACCGGCCGTACCGTCGCTGGTATCCGGATGCTTGACCCGGCCGCCGTCGCTGCAGGCGGTCAGCACCCAGGCCGCGACAACCAGGGCCACGACAGCTCTTCCCGTTCTGGACATACGTGAAAAACCCTTCGCCAGCGGGACTTTCCGAGAACCGACCAGGCCTTCCATGTCTGTTTGTCAGTAGTTACAGTCATACGGTCGGATTGTCAGACATCCAGATCAATGCCCCCGGGCGGGTCGAGCGACGAACGGCTGCCGAGATCTGCCGGGACATCCGCTGCCCTGGAGGGCGCCATGCCGGTCGATCCGGTGCTGCGGTCCCTGGTGATCGACCGGTCCAGCCCGGTGCCCCTGTACTTCCAGCTGGCGCGGCACCTGGAGCACGCCATCGATGCCGGCGAGGTGCCACCGGACACCATGCTGTCCAACGAGATCCAGCTCGCCGCCGAGCTCGGCCTGTCCCGGCCGACGGTGCGCCGGGCCATGCAGTACCTGGTCGACAAGGGTCTGCTGGTACGGCGCCGGGGTGTCGGCACCCGGGTGGTGCGCCCCGGGGTGCGGCGCCCACTGGAACTCACCAGCCTGCACGACGATCTGGCCGCCGGCGGCCGGTCGCCCACCACCCGGGTGCTGTCGAACAGCATCGAACCGGCGCCACCCGACGTCGCCCACCGACTCGCTCTGCCGCCGCACGCGTCCACCATCTGCCTGGTCCGGCTGCGCTCGGCCGACGGGCGCCCGATCGCCCGGCTGACCAACTGGCTACCGGCCGATCTCGGCGGGCTGACCACCCCGGCCCTCGAGGAACACGGGCTCTACTCACTGATCCGGGCCGCCGGGGTGATGCTGCACGCGGCGCACCAGACCATCGGCGCGCGCACGGCCACCGCCGAGGAGGCCCGCCTGCTGGGCGAGCACCGGGGCGCCGCCCTGCTCACCATGAGCCGTCAGACCTTCGACGATCGAGGACGAGTGGTGGAGTTCGGCACCCATGTGTACGTGGCGTCGAGATACAGCTTCGAACTGAGCTTGCGCCGGCCATAGGTAAAACACCTGGTCACGAGCGGGCCGAAAGCCCTTCGTAATTGTCAAGTCACCCCGAGTGTCGGTATTCGCCCAGAACGGGCGTACGCTGCGTTGTGTGCTCGATGCGGATTGTCGCTGCAACGACGGAGCAATCCGGCAATCCAGGCAACAGCTGTCGGCGTGTCTTCGGCTGGGGAGCTGAAGGCCGGAACGAGGGAGCCGAGTTGTTCACCCAGCACCACACCGCCCACTGGGGCCGCTGGCGCGAGGTCGGCGACCGTGTCTTCGTGCGGCGCAACAAGACTCTCGACGTGAATGCCGGCCTGGTGCTCGGCGACGACCGCTGCCTGGTGATCGATACCCGCGGCAGCGAGCGCGAGGGCCTCGAGCTGTACCGGGCGGTCCGCTCGATCACCGGGCTGCCCCACGTGGTGGCCCTGACCCATTCGCACTTCGACCACTGTTTCGGCACCGCGGTGTTCGCCGAGGCCCAGCCCGACTGCGAGATCTGGGCCCATGAGCGCGCTCACGCCGATCTGGCCGCGAACGGCCTGCAACAGAGGGTGGAGATCGCAAGCTGGCTACGGGAGTCCGGCGAGGAGGTGCTCGCCGATGAGCTGGACGCGGTGCGGGTGACCCCGCCGAACCGCACGATGGCGGCCGACACGACGATCGACCTCGGGGGCCGTCAGGTGGTGCTGCACCACCCGGGCCGCGGCCACACCGACAACGACATGGTCGTCGAGGTGCCCGACGCCGACGTCACCTTCGTCGGCGACCTGATCGAACAGGGTGCGCCACCCTCGTTCGACCATGCCTATCCCCTCGACTGGGCGCCCACCCTGACCCGGCTGCTGGAACGCGTGGGCAGCGTGATCGTGCCCGGCCACGGTGACGTGGTCGACTCCCGCTTCCTGATGCGGCAGTGCGCGCAGATCGCGGAGGTCGCCGACCTGGCCCGCAGACTTCCCTCGCAGCTCGACGACACCGACCTGGAGTGGCACGCCAACCGGCTGGCCGTCGGCGGGCCGGCCGGTCTGATCGCCCTGCGCCGGGCCCAGGAGCACCTGGCCGAACTCGCCCAGCTCTGATCGGGCCTAAGATCGGGCCTTCCGGCGGTTGGTGCGTGGAGGGAACGATTCTGTGATCCAGGTGGGCGACGTCCTCGCGGCGATCGAGGATGCCGAGGTCGTGCGGAAGAACGCTGAACAGTTCAGTCGCGCGAGCGTCGACACCCGTGACATCACCGGCGGCGAGCTGTTCGTCGCGATCCCGGGTCCTTCGCGCGACGGCCACGACTTCGTGGCTGCGGCCGTGCGTTCCGGGGCCACGGGAGCGCTGGTCAGCCGCGATCTCGCCGAGGTTCCGGATCTGGCCGATCTCGACATCACGGTGATCCGGGTGCCCGACACCCTGATCGCGCTGCAGCAGGCCGCGGCTCACGCCCGCGCGCGCAGCACCGCCTCGGTGGTCGCGGTCACCGGCTCGGCCGGCAAGACCACCGCCAAGACGCTGATCGCGCAGGTGCTGCAGTCCAAGTTCGAGATCCTGGCGAACAAGGCGAGCTTCAACAACCACCTGGGTGTGCCGCTCACGCTGACCGCCATCGAGCCCACGCAGACCCAGGTGATCTCGGAGATCGGCACGAACCATCCCGGCGAGATCGGCCACCTGGCCGGGCTGGTCGCACCAGACGTCTCGGTGGTCACCAACGTCGGCTTCGCCCACCTCGGAAACTTCGCCGACCAGCAGGAACTGGCGAACGAGAAGACCGACATCTTCAACCACACCCGCCCGGGCGGGGTGTGGATCATCAACGGTGACGACCAGCTGCTCACCTCCACCACGCTCGCCCTCCCCGGTGCCGCACAGGCCACGGTGGTGCGGGTGGGCTTCGACGAGGGCAACGACCTGCGCGCGGTCGACGTCACGGTGGACGAGCACGGCACCCGCGGGGTGATCGAGGTGGACGGTCAGTCACTGCCGTTCGGCACCGGCGCGGCCGGGCGGCACTTCGGTTACGCGGCCATGCTGGCCGTGGCCGTGGGGCGGGTCTACGACATCGCGCCGAGCGAGAGCATCGAGGCACTGCGGGGTGTGCAGCCGCCGGCCGGGCGGGCGTCGCTGCGGCGCATCGACGACGACCTACTGATGATCGACGACAGCTACAACGGCAGCCCGGACGCGATGATCTCGTCGCTCGACCTGCTGGGCAGCCTGCCCGGTGGGGTGAAGGTGGCCGTGCTGGGGCAGATGGGCGAGCTGGGCCAGTTCTCGCACGAGCTGCACTCCCGGGTCGGGCGCAAGGCGGCCACGAGCGTCACGCATCTGGTCACCGTGGGCGAGGCCGCCGCGCCGCTGCGGGAGAGCGCCGCCGACGGCGGGGTGCCCGTGGCCGACATCTACCCGGTCTCGTCTGCACGAGAAGCGTTCGCTCAGGTCAAGGACATTCTTGACGCCTCTTCGGAGCCCGCGGTGGTGCTGGCCAAGGGATCGCGCGCCATGCACATGGAGCGGGTCTACCTGGGCCTGGCCGGGCACACGGTCGCCTGTGCCCTGACCTCGTGCCCGCTCTACATCAACTGCGCCGACTGCCCGAAACTCACCACCGGCTGAGCCCTTCACCCTCTCCGTGGTTCTGCATAATCACGGAGAGGTTCGCAGGGCGTCGTGCCGGCGACCGGTCTCCTCGTCAAAAATCCTTGCGGCCTCCCGGCATTCATTCTCGTCCGGTGGAGTCCGCGCATACAGGGCCCGGGTCAGCACATCGAAGGCCCTCTCCAGTTCGTCCTTCTCCGCCGTCTCCAGATAGGCCCGGCCACCGATCACCCGGTCTTTCAGTGTCGCGAGGGTCTCGTTCTCCGCCCGGGCCTCGCCCTGCTGCGCAAGCGCTGCTTCCAGATCGGTGAAGGCTTTTCGCAGAACCAGGTCGATCCGGTGCTCCTGCGGCATCCGCGCCCGACGCGACCGCCGCCGCCACCGGTTCACGAGTGGCCGGCGGAACAACCAGAGCACCAGACCGACCGCGACCAGGATCACCGGGCCGACGATGCCGGTCACGAAAGCCACGGTGCGATCGGCAAGATCGGACATCAACCGGTTGAACCGGGAGTTCAGCGACTGCATGAAGGTCTGCCCGGCGCCGCCCGCGGGGGTCGGGTCGGAGGTGACCCAGCCCGCACCCGGGAACCACACCTCGACCCAGGCGTGCGCCGCGGCGCCGCGGATGACCTGACGGCCGTCGCCGGTCCGGTCACTGCCGTCGGCGAGGTACCCGACCACCATGCGCGCCGGGATGCCCGCCGCCCGCAGCAGCACGATCTCGGCGCTGGCGAAGTGCTCGCAGTAGCCCTGCCCCGCGTCGAACAACGCGAAATCGACGGCGTCACGGCCCTGCGGCGGCACCTCGGCGTCGAGCGTGTAGGTCATCATCCGCTCGAGTCGCTGCTCGACCGCCTGCACTGCGGCCAGGCGGGTGGACGCGTTCGCGGTCAGTTCGGTGGACAGATCGAGGACGCGCGGGGGCAGGTTCTCGGGGACCTGTAGCCAGCGCTGGTCAAACTGGTCACTGGTGG
Organism: Kineosporia sp. NBRC 101731; assembly: GCF_030269305.1. Lineage (NCBI taxonomy): Bacteria > Bacillati > Actinomycetota > Actinomycetes > Kineosporiales > Kineosporiaceae > Kineosporia > Kineosporia sp. NBRC 101731. Next base: position 348,169 of record NZ_BSTC01000001.1, on the reverse strand, counting down.
ACGAGTTGCTCCCCACCGGGTCGTCAGCGCCGGTCCCGATCGACTCCGGCTGGGCGGTGAGGGGATAGACCTGGCTACGCACCCGGTACTCGTCGCCGTTGCTCGCGGGCAGCATCACCCGGTCACCGTTCGAGGTGAAGATGCGGTCGGCATACCGGGCGGGCAGATTCGCCGTGAGCACACGACCCGGAGAGATCAGCTGGGCCGTACCCCGCCCCCGGATCACCACCTCGTCACTGCGGACCGTGCCGAGCTGAGTGGTCGAGGCCGGGGAGCCGGCTGCTTCCTCGAGGCTGTCGGCGCCGCCCGAGGTGCCGCTGCCAGAACCCGAAGGTGAGCTCGATCCCGAGGTGGGGACCGGTCCGGAGGCGGAGCCGGGGTCCTGGTCCGAGGCAGAATCCGAGGCAGAATCCGAGGCAGAACCGGAGCGTGACGTCAGGCTGCTGCTACCGATGCCCAGGTCGCCGGGGTCGGCGGGGCTGGTCAGATCGTTCGGGAAGGCCGGGTCGGGGTCGAGGAGAGGGTCGGTGGTGCCCGGAACCGGAGTCGGATCCGCACCGGAGTTCGCGTCGGATTCCGGGTCCGAGCTGGATCCTGAGCCGGAAGGGCCGGAACCGTCGGAGGAGTCGGTGCCGTTCGCATCGCCAGCGGTGCCGTCCGCGTCGTCACCGATGCCCTCGGTGCCGTCCGTGCCGTCCGTGCCGTCGGTGCCGTCGGTCGCGCCGTCCACATCGTCCGTTGAGCCGGCCACATCGCCGGTAGAGCCGTCCCCGCCGGCGGTCGAGCTGCCCCCGCTGTCCGTTGTGCCGTCCAGATCCTCGACGCTGCCGGCCGAGTCCTCGCCGACGGTCCGGAGCACCACCCCGTCCCCATCGGACTCCAGCACGGTGGTCAGGCTCGAACTGCCGGTGGTCTGCCATCCGGTGCCGGTGTAGAAGTCCAGCGTGGCGGTGCGCCAGTGGGTGGGCGCGTCGGCGGGGACCTCGGCCACCGGGGTCTCACTCAGGGGTCCGCGGGAGTTGAGGCTCATGCGGCCGCCGAGGAACTTCGTCTCCCAGGCCCGGGCGTTGCTGCCGGCTGAGGGACCGCCCGAGGCACCGGCCGCGGCACTCATCGCGATCTCGGCCAGCCCGGAGACCGCGGCGGCCCCCAGCAGAGCACAGCTCACCGCGATCGCCAGCAGCACCGGCACGACCCGCCAGCGCAGGGCCGGGGTCAGGCCCGACCCGGGCCGGCCGGTCACCTTCATCGCGGTGACGGCGGAGGCCTGCCGGGCCTGCACGGTGGTGAGCTTGGTCAGGGCGAACAGGGCAGCAGGCCAGCCCAGGATGATCGGGATCAGCAGCCGCTGGCCGGACGGCGCCGCGACGCAGGCCAGACCGAGCACGGCGGTCCCCAGCACCAGACCGGACTGCACCCCGCGCCGGTCGCCCAGTTCCAGGGTCACCGCGACCAGCGACCCGGCAGCCAGCGCCGCGAGCAGACCGAGAGGCACACCCTCGGGTACGGCCAGCACGGCCGCCGCAGAGGCCAGTTGATCGTCGACGTCACCCGTGATCAGAGCCCGCGAACCGGTCAGGGCCGTGGCCAACACCACCAGGCCCAGGGCCGCCCCGGCCACTGCGGTCCGGCTCCAGGAAGACCCCGTGACCTGCGGAAACTTCAGGGGTACGAGCACGCCCACGGCCACGACGAGCACCATCACCAGCAGGCAGACAGCAGCGGGCAGCAACCCGGCCAGCCCCAGCGCCAGCGCCGCGGAGACCAGGGTCAGCAGCGTGGCCGGGCTCATCACGCGGGACCCGGCGTCGTCGCGGGGCCCGGCATCGCAGCAGGACCCGGCGTCGTCGCAGGACCCGGCATCGCAGCAGGACCGGCCATCAGGTGCAGACCGAACGGCTGGGTGGTGGCCACGACCACGACGACCCCGGCGGACTCCCGGGCATGCACATCGGCGTGGAACTCTTCACCGTCCACGATCGGGGCGCCGGGGTCGGGCTCGGCGCCCAGCCCGGCGAACCAGTCCAGGATCTGCTGCTCGTCGGTCCCGGTCCATTCGGTGACGCCCGGGGCCAGCAGGGTCACCTCGGCGTGGCTGCCGACCGCGGCACAGGCCGACCAGGCGGCCAGGGAGACCAGGTCCTCCCAGTCGTCGTCCTGGGCCGAGCCGGTGACGACCAGCACCAGACGCGACTCGACCTCGGGCTCCGGTACCACCACGATCAGCTGTTCCGGGCGGGGCTGACGCGCGGTGGCCCGCCAGTTCACGTGCCGGCGGTCGTCGCCGTGCCGCCACTCCCGCAACCCGTGCGGCTCGGTGCCGGGCTGCGAGAGCCGGGCGCCCACCGCGTCCTCGATCGAGAAGCGGCCCGCCCCGATCTCGAGGGCCGGCACCCGGGCCGGGTGCACCACGAACTCGGCCTCCCGGCGGATCCGCCGGGCGTGCCCGGCCATCCCGAAGGGGGCGGTGGTCCACAGCCGGATCTCGTGGATCTCGGTGTGACCGCGATGAACAGGTGTCCGGCTGAGCGTGAATTCGACCTGACCACCGGGCGGCAGCGGCGGCACCGCCAGCGTGACCGGGGCCAGCCCGGCGCAGGTGTGCACCACCCCGAGACCGGGAGTGCTGTTCCGGCCGTCGTTGCGCACCGAGAGCACCTGCTCGACCGGCTCGCCCACCACCATGCGCTCCGGCGAGCGGAAGGCCACCGATACCGACCGCAGGTCAGGCCGGAAGAACTGCGACACCAGCGCCGGCACGGCCAGGGCGCAGGCCACGAGCAGCAGCCAGGGGTTCAGCGCCCGGATCGCGATCGCCGCCAGCACCGCCGCCAGCATGATCGCCAGCCAGCCGCCCGGGGTGATCGACCGGACCAGGCGCACCTCTTTTCGCCGGCCGACCCGTAGTCCGACCCGTAAACCCTGCCGGTCCAGTCGCATCTCAGGCCGGCACCGGAACCGGCTGGGCCTTGACCAGTTCGCTGATCAGCGTCTCGGCCGGCGTCGCCACGGCGGGCACGATGCGGTGGGCCAGAACCGGCACGGCGAGTTCGGCGACGTCTTCGGGTGTCACGTACTCCCGCCCGTGCAGTACCGCCCGGGCCTGGGCGCAGCGGGCCAGGGCGATCGCGGCGCGAGACCCCGCCCCGGCGCGAATCCGCTGGTCGGCGCGGGTGGACCGGGTGAGCTTGACCGCATATTCCAGCACCGGCTCGGCCAGGAAAACCGCGTGCACGGTGTCGCGCAGCCGGTTCAGGCCGGCCGGGTCGAGCACGGCCTCGAGGGCGTCCACGGTGGGCCCGGTGAGTTGTTCCCGCACCACCGTGAACTCGTCGACAGAGGTCAGCGGCTTCAGGTGCAGGCGCACGGCGAACCGGTCGAGCTGGCCCTCCGGCAACGGGTAGGTGCCGTGCTGCTCCAACGGGTTCTGCGTCGCGACCAGGAAGAACGTCGGTGGGACGGGATGCCGCACACCGTCCACCGTGACCATCCGCTCGGCCATCACCTCGAGCAGCGCGGACTGGGTGCGCGGGGGCATCCGGTTCAGCTCGTCCACCAGCAGCACGTCGGCGAACACCGGTCCGGGGACGAAGCTGAACTCCCGGCGACTGGGATCCCAGACCGACGAGCCGGTGATGTCCGAGGGCATCAGGTCGGCCGTTGCCTGAATCCGCTGGAACACGCCACCCACCGTTCGGGCCACCGACTGTGCAAGGGTGGTCTTGCCGGTGCCCGGCGCGTCCTCGATCAGGACGTGCCCGCCGGCAAGGACGGCGATCGCCAGCAGCTCGACGGCGGCGTGTTGCCCGCGCACCACCTGCTCGATATTGGCCACCAGGCGGGCTGCGGGCACGACGTCCATGCACTCTTGCGTCGGCAGCCGATGGCTGTGCTTGAACTTGACCTGGGGTCGACCAGGTCAAATTGTCTGTGAAGGACTCATTGCCGAGTCGGCTAATCTGCGCCCCGACCGGCCCTCGTGAACCACCCCGTGAAGAGGAGAGACGATGACCCGCGATTCGGCGTCCGGTACAGGACCCGAAACCGACTCGGAGAAGGCGGCCCCGGACACCACCGGGACGACCCCGAAGAGTTCATCTGAGGACGCCGTGGGCACCGGGGAGGCGACGTCCACGAAGGACGCGTCCCCCGCTGAGGAGACGAAGGTCGCCGTCGACACGACGGACGACGAGCCCGGCGACACCCAGGACACCACGGACGAGGGTGCGGTCGAGACGGCCAAGGACGGCAAGGACGAGGTAGCGGACACGAAGGTTGTCAGCACCGATTCCGGCAGCGCCCCGGAGGCGAAGCCGGCGACGTCGGCCAAGGCCGAGCCCGCCGACCTGACGCTCCGCCCGCTGCCCACCACAGCGGCCGACAAGGCGTCCACCGGCAGCACCGACAGCACCGAGACGACCGAGGTCGAGACGGCCAAGGCCGACACCACCACGGCGAAGGCCGAGGAGCCGGAGGACAAGACGGCTCCGATCGAGACCAGCCTGGCCGCCACGACCGTCGGCGCCGCCGGCAGCGCCGTGGGTGCTGGACCGGCTTCCACCCCTGCCACCGCCCCGAGCTACGGCCCGGACGCCAAGCCCGCCGAGGTGATCACGTCCGGAACCCCCGCCGGACCGGTCGAGCCGGTTCAGCCTCCGGCCCCCTGGGGCGCGAAGGTCGAGAAGGCCGAGAAGGTCCCGGTGGACAAGAACGCCACGCTCTTCCCGCTGCTGGGCACGCTGGTGGCGCTCGCCGCCCTGGCCGCCCTGCTGATCGGGTCGATGGCGCTGCCGCTGGCCAAGGCCAAGCCGCACGACGTACCGGTCGGTGTGGCCGGGGCCAAGGAGATCAGCTCCCAGCTCAGCACGCTGATGACGCAGATCGGTGGCAAGGGCACCTTCGAGGTGCACACCTACACCACCCAGGCCGATCTGCGGAACGCCATCGAGGACCGTGAGGTCTACGGCGGTCTGTACGTGGACGACACCCAGGCCCAGATGATGGTCTCGACGGCGGCCGGCATCCAGGCCTCCGACGCGCTGCAGACCGTGGCGAACACGCTGATGACCCAGGCTCAGGCCCAGGTCACGGTGACCGACGTCAAGGCCCAGCCGACCAAGGACCCGCGCGCCGACGGCCTCTCCGGCGCCGAGCTCCCGCTGGTCATCGTCGCCGCCCTGCCCGCGATCGGCCTGATCCTGCTCTACCGTCGCCGTCCGCTGGCCCAGGTCGGTGGCGCGGTGCTGGCCTCGGCTGCTCTCGGTCTGACGGTCGCCGCCGTTCTCACCTACGTGTCCGGTTCCACCTGGCACGGCAACTACCCGCTCCTGGCCGCCGGCCTGGCGGCCGGATTCTTCGCCACGACGATCATCCTGCTCGGCCTGAACGCTCTGGCCGGCCGGATCGCGCTGGGTCTGGGCGTGGCGGTGCTGGTGCTGTTCGGCGCTCCGCTGTCCGGTCTGAGCACTGTGCCGGAGTGGCTGCCGTCGCCGTGGGACACGGTCGGCCAGCTGCTGCCGCCCGGTGCCACCGCCACGGTGCTGCGGTCGATGGCGTTCTTCGACGGTCAGGGCAGCAAGTCCGCCCTGCTCGTCTTCATCATCTACACCGTGGTGGGCCTGGCCCTGCTGGTGCTCGGCAGCCTGCTGCGTAACAGCAACGACCGCCTGGCCGAGCTGAAGGCCGAGGAAGAGGCGCTCAACCTCGAGGTCGCCGAGGCGGAGAAGGCCCCGGCCACCGTCTGATCCTCGAAAGTCCACCGATGAAGGACGAGGTGGTCACCTCCCAGGTGACCACCTCGTCCTTCATTCATGACCGGGCCAGCCGCCAGTCGCGGTAGTCGAAGCCGGGCGTGACCACGCAGCCCACGAGCACCGGTTCGTCGCCGGCCGGGCGCGCGGTCTGCCAGATGCCGGCCGGGACCAGCAGCTGTGGGCTCTGCCCCGGATCGGTTCCGAGGATCGACTCGATCGCCGGTCCCGGGCCGGCCGGGTCGGAGCCGCCCAGACCCAGAGCCAGCGGACCGCCGCGCTGATGGATCCAGAGTTCGTCGGACCGCACCACGTGCCAGGCCGAGGTCTCACCCGGTAACAGCAGGAACACGATGGACGTGGCCAGCGGCCGAGGCCCCTCGTAACCGGCCGCGGGCAGCTGCCCGGGCTCGACCTCGTGTGTGGATCGGTAGGTCTCGGCGAACCAGCCACCCTCGGGGTGCTGCTGGAGCGCGAGGCCGTGGGCCCAGTCGGGAAGCGTCGGCATGGCCAGCACCGTAGAGCCTGCGGCGTCATGGGACCATTGCCCCTGTGACCCAGCTCAGCACCCCGCGCCCCGGCCCGTCCCTGCATCAGCCCGGCCTGCTCAACTCGCCGCCGAACGTGCTCGGCGACGTGCCGTTGGGCCCGCTGGACGGTCGCTACCGGGCCACCGTGGCGCCGCTGGCCCAGCACCTGTCCGAGGCCGCGCTGAACCAGCGCCGGGTGCACGTCGAGGTCGAGTGGCTGATCCACCTGACCGAGAACCAGGCCGTTCCGGGCCTGCGCAAGCTCACGCCCGAGGAGGTCACCTACCTGCGGGCGATCGCCTCCGACTTCAACGCCGAGAGCGTCGCCGAGCTGGCCGAGACGGAGCGGGTCACACTGCACGACGTCAAGGCCGTCGAGTACTACGTGAAGAAGCGCATGGAGGGGCACTCCCTCGCCGACCTCGGCGAGATCGTCCACCTGTTCTGCACCAGTGAAGACATCAACAACCTCAGCTACGCGCTGATGGTGCGCGACGCCGTGGCCCTGGTCTGGCTGCCCGCCGCCTGGGCCCTGCACGAAGACATCACCGATCTGGCCCACGAGCTGCGCGACCTGCCGATGCTTGCGCGCACCCACGGTCAGCCGGCCACGCCGACCACGCTCGGCAAAGAGCTGGCCGTGCTCGCCCACCGCCTGGGCCGGCAGCTGCGCCGCATCGACAAGACCGAGTTCCTGGGCAAGATCAACGGCGCCACGGGCACGTTCTCGGCGCACATCGCCGGGGCCCCCGACACCGACTGGATCGAGATCTCCCGCACCTTCGTGGAGCACCTCGGCCTGACCTGGAACCCGCTGACCACGCAGATCGAGTCGCACGACTGGCAGGCCGAGCTGTACTCCGACGTGGCCCGGTTCAACCGGGTGCTGCACAACCTGTGCACCGACGTCTGGACCTACATCTCGATGGGTTACTTCATCCAGGTGCGCGGTCAGGGCTCGGTCGGCTCGTCGACCATGCCGCACAAGGTCAACCCGATCCGCTTCGAGAACGCCGAGGCCAACCTCGAGGTCAGCAACGGCCTCTTCGGTGTGCTCGAGCAGACCCTGGTCACCTCCCGCCTGCAGCGTGACCTGACCGACTCCTCGATGCAGCGCAACATCGGCATCGCGTTCGGCCACTCGCTGCTCGCCATCGACAACGCCCGCAAGGGTCTGGCCGGCCTCGACGCCGACCCGGTGGCCCTGGCCCGCGACCTCGACGCCACCTGGGAGGTGCTCGGCGAGGCGGTGCAGTCGGTGATGCGGGTGCACGGCCTGGAGCAGCCCTACGAGCGGCTCAAGGAGCTCACCCGCGGCCGCAAGGTCGACGCCGAGGTGATGCGCGAGTTCGTGTCCGGCCTCGGTCTGCCGGACGACGTGGCCCAGCGCCTCATCGAGCTCACGCCGGGCACCTACGTCGGCGTGGCGTCGAAACTGGTCGACCAGCTGCACTGAACTACTGGGTTCAGAACGGTGGACCCCGCCTGAAACAGCGCCGGGCCCACCGTTCTGATTCTGCTACCTGGCTTTTACCAGCGCAGGCGGGTGGCAGTCAGGCCGCCGTCCACGTCGAGCGTGACGCCATGAATCATCCGGGCCTTGTCCGATGCCAGGAACAGCACCGCGTCGGCGATGTCCTGCGGGGCCAACGGCCGGGCGGCAGGTGTGCCGGAGGCCTGCGCCTCGACCTGCTCGCGGGCATAGTCGTTGCCGGGCGTGAGAGTGATCCCGGGCGCCACCGTGTTGACCCGCACGCCCGCCGGACCGAACTCCGCCGTCCAGGTACGCGTCATCTGCTCGTTCGCCGCCTTGCTGGCCGTGTACATCGCGCCCATCGGTACCCCGACCCGGGACATCCACGAGCCGATGTTGATGATCACGCCGCTGCCCCGCTGCGCCATCTCCGGGCCGATCACACCCACCAGGGAGTGCGGCGCCCGGACATTCACCGCAAGCACCGCGTCGGCATCGTCGTCGGACAAGGCCGCCGTCGGGCCCACCGGGTAGATGCCGGCGTTGTTGACCAGGATGTCGATCCGACCGCCGAGCAGGGCCTGGGCCTGCGCCGCGAGCGCCCGCACCCGATCCGCCGGAACGTTCAGGTCGCCGGCCAGGAAGTCGGCCTCGACACCCGCCGCGCGCAACTCGCCGGCCAGCGCCTCACCGCGGACGGAGTCCCGTCCACCGATCACCACGTGAGCTCCGGCCCGGGCCAGGGTGCGGGCGATCGCCTCGCCGATACCGCTGGTGGCGCCGGTGACCAGGGCGGTACGGCCGTGCAGTTCGTCTGTCATGGAACCAGTTCTCGCAGTCGGTGTCCGACCCGGCCAGCACCCTGTCGTACCTGGTCACAGCATGACCAGGTAGCTGTCCAGAGCCTGGCGTACGGTGAAGCGATGGCACAGGACCGCACGGCGCTAGGGGCTTTTCTGCGTTCCCGGCGCGACCGGATCACCCCGGCGCAGGCCGGTATGACCCCGTTCCCCGGAGCCCGCCGGGTACCCGGGCTGCGCAAGGAGGAACTGGCCGTACTGGCCGGTCTCAGCCCGGACTACTACAGCCGTCTCGAGCAGGGCCGACAGGCCAACATCTCGGTGGAGGTGCTCGACGGACTGGCCCGGGCCCTGCGCCTGGACGACGTGGAACGGGCCCACCTGCACGACCTCGCCGCCCCCTCGGCCCGCCCCCGCCATCGCCCCGAGCCGGACCCGGTCGCCGACCCGGGCCTGCTGCGGGTGCTGTCCGCCCTCGATCACCTGCCCGCCCTGCTCCTGGGCAACCGGTCACAGGTCCTGGCCCGCAACACCTTGCTCCGCGAGGTGCTGGGCCACCCGATGGAGCCCGGCACGCTCTTGAGCGGATGGCTCCTCACCGATCCGGGTGCCCGCGATCGCATCATCAACTGGCCCGATTTCGCCCGGGCCACCGTGGCCACGCTGCGGCGTGAGGCCGGGCGGCGACCGCACGACCGGCGCCTGCACGCCGACATCGAGCGCCTGCGCGCCGACCCGGAGATCGCCCGTTGGTGGGACGACCACGGGGTGCTCGACTACGCCTCGATGACCAAGCGCATCCGTCACCCGGTGGCCGGCGACCTGACCTTCGGCGTGGAGATGCTGACCGGTCCACTCGACCCGGACCAGCGGCTCATCGTCTACACCGTCGAGCCCGACTCGGCGACGGCCCGGGTACTGCCGATGCTGGCCTCCTGGGCTGCCGCTACACCGGTATCGCCGAACTCTTGACTCCGGCCTGTTCCCTCAGAGGTCCGCCGCCGCCCGCAGCACGTCCGGCCTCGCCCAACGGGGCCAGGACCTGAACGGCGTGAACGTCATCGGACTCTGGGTGCGATCCAGCACGACATACGGAACTCCATGGGCCTCGAACCACTGCCGTTTGGTCTCGAGATCCATCTTGGCGTTCGACGAGGTCACTTCGATCGCCAGCAGAACATCGTCCGGGTAGACGCCATCGCCCTTGCCATGGATGCGGACCACCTTGGTGGGATCGATGACCACAACATCAGGCCCGAACAACTCTCCGTCCGAGTCCGGTTTGAAGACGTTGCATCCCGGGAGCGCCAACGCCGGGGAAGGTGCGTGGGGTTCGTCCAGCAGTTGGCGTAATGCCAGAGTCAGGCGCGCCACCAGGTCTTGGTGTTGCACGTCCGGCAGGGGTGTCAAGATCAGGCTCCCGTTGAGCAGTTCCGTGCGCCCCAGTTCCGGAGGCAGGCCCCACAGATCATCGATCGTCAACGGTCGCCGGCGAGCGAGGTGCATCAGCCGTGCGAGTTGCATGTCCAACTCGTCGAGCGGTTCCACGGGCTCTGCGCTCATCCGGCACCACCTCCCTTCATCCCCTGCATCACTTTAACCGGGGGCGTCGCAAGCAGCGCCTGACACAACCAGGCCCATCGAATCGCTAGCTCAGACAAAAGATGGCATTCAAGTGACGCACGTGCGACCAGCCGATCAATTACCAAGAGTACTTTACTGGATACTTTGTGCTTGATCATCAAGATCTCCTGCGCTTGCAGGCCTGCCTTCGGCCCCCGAAACCTCGCCCGAGTAACTCATGGACCACCCCCGCCGGAATACCCAGGCCCAAGATTCATTTGACTCTATGCATACCCTAGGGGGGTAGGGTTTCCTGGAAGGAGCGGACATGGCTGGGTACGCCGGCTCGAAAGAGGACTACCTCAAGCGATTGCGTCGCGTTGAGGGGCAGGTGCGGGGGCTGCAGCGCATGGTGGACGAAGACACCTACTGCATCGACGTGCTGACGCAGGTCGCCGCCGTCACGAAGGCGCTCCAGGCCGTGAGCCTGGGACTCCTCGAAGACCACATGTCGCACTGCGTGGTCGAGGCCGCGCGGCAGGGCGACGAAGAGGCCCGGGTCAAGATCACCGAGGCCGCCGACGCCATCGCCCGTCTCGTCCGGAGCTAGCCAAACCTAGCTAGCCAAACCTCAGGAGAGGAAATCATGAGCACCACGACGAACATTGATGTCACCGGCATGACCTGCGGACACTGCGTCTCGGCGGTCACCTCTGAGCTGTCGGCCCTTCCGGGCGTCAGCGCGGTCGAGATCGACCTACACCCCGAAGGCACCACGCCCGTCACCATCGTCAGCGAGTCACCCCTCGACCCCGCGGCTGTCGCCGCCGCCGTCGACGAGGCCGGGTACGAACTCGCCGCCCGGGCCTGACGGTGGACACCGAGGTGACTCCCCGCCGGCAGGTCGATCTGACCATCGGCGGCATGACCTGTGCCAGCTGCGCCACCCGGGTGGAGAAGAAGCTCAATCGCCTCGCCGGCGTCGACGCCACCGTCAACCTCGCCACCGAGCGCGCCCACGTGCTCGTGGCCGGCGGGGTGAGTGATGCCGACCTGATCACCACGGTCGAGACGACCGGATACACGGCAGCGCTCCCGGCACCCGAAGCGCCCTCTGGTGGTGACGAAAAGAGCAACCAGGAAAGAGCTCTCAAACCCCGGCTGATCCTGGCCGGGATCCTCACGGTGCCGGTGGCCGCGATCTCGATGATCCCCGCCCTGCGGTTCGACGGTTGGGGCTGGGTGACCCTGGCGCTCGCCCTGCCGGTGGTGACGTGGGCGGCCTGGCCGTTCCACCGGGCCACGGGCATCAACGCGCGGCACGGTGCGGCCACGATGGACACGCTGGTGTCGATGGGGGTCACGGCCGCCACGGCCTGGTCGGTGGGCGTCCTGCTGACCGGCACCGGCGAGCCCTACCTGGAAATCGCCACCGTAGTCACTACTTTCCTGCTGACCGGGCGGCTGCTGGAGGCTCGTGCCCGCCGTAGCTCGGGGGCTGCGCTGCGTTCCCTGCTCGACCTGGGCGCCCGGGACGTCAACCTGCTCAAGAACGGTCGGGAGATCCGCATCAAGGCCGAAGAGCTCTCCGTGGGAGACCTTTTTGTGGTCCGGCCGGGTGAGCGCATCGGTACCGACGGCGTGGTGACCGAGGGCGACAGTGATGTGGACGAATCCATGCTCACTGGTGAACCCCTCCCGATTCACGTGAAACCAGACTCAATCGTCACCGGCGCCTGCGTGAACGGTGCCGGGCGGATCGTGGTGAGGGCGACCCGGGTGGGTGCTGACACGACGCTGTCCCGGATCACGCGCATCGTGCAGGAAGCGCAGTCGGGTAAAGCCCGGGCCCAGCGTCTGGCCGATCGGGTCTCCAGCGTGTTCGTGCCGGCGGTGATCATGTTGTCACTGCTGTCTCTGGTGCTGTGGGTGGTGCTCACCGGCGACTGGCAGAGCGCCGGGATCGCGGCGGTGTCGGTGCTGATCATCGCCTGCCCGTGCGCGCTGGGCCTGGCTATCCCGACGGCGCTGCTGGTCGGGACCGGTCGGGGCGCTCAGATGGGCATCCTGATCCGCGGACCACAGACGCTGGAAGACGCCCAGCACGTCGACGTGATCGTGCTGGACAAGACCGGCACCCTGACGCAGGGGCGGATGAGCCTGGCCGACGTCACGGTGGCCGACGGGTTCCGGCGTGACGAGGTACTGCGCCTGGCCGCAGCCGTGGAGCATGCGGGTGAGCACCCGCTGGGCCGGGCCGTGGTGGCCGCGGTTCCCGGTGAGCTGCCGACGGTCACCGAGTTCGGCAGCACCCAGGGCCTCGGGGTCGAGGGCACCGTGGATGGTCGGCGCGTGCGGGTCGGGCGGCCTTCGTGGTTGCCCACCAACCCGATGGAGGACGCGTCGGCACCCGGCCGCGCGGCCTCCGGGATGGTTCCGGAACAGTCGGGCAGCAGCGTCGACGACCAGCGTGATGCCGTCGCTGCGCTCCCGGGTGCTCTGACCGGTGCCGTCTCGGCCGCCGAGGGACGCACCGCGGTCGTCGTCTGGATCGATGGAACCCCCGCCGCCGTGCTCACGATTGCCGACACCATCAAACCCGGTGCCCGCGAGGCCATCACCCAGCTCCGGGCGCTGGGACTGACACCGATGCTCGCCACCGGGGACAACGCGTCCACTGCTCGTGCGGTTGCCTCATCGGTCGGGATCGCCCCCGACGACGTGTTCGCCGAGCTGATGCCGGAGGAAAAGGTCGCCGTGGTCGAGAGACTGCAGGCGAGCGGCCACCGGGTGGCGATGGTGGGTGACGGCGTGAACGACGCTGCGGCCCTGGCCACCGCGCGACTCGGGCTGGCGCTGGGTACGGGCACCGACGCCGCGATGGAGGCCGGGGACATCACCCTGGTGCGCGGCGAGATGGAGACCGTGCCGCAGGCCATCCGGCTCTCCCGCGCCACTTCTCGCATCGTGCGCCAGAACCTTTTCTGGGCCTTCGGTTACAACGTCGCCGCACTGCCCCTGGCCGCGTTCGGCCTGCTCAACCCGATGATCGCGGGCCTGGCCATGGCCCTGAGCAGCGTTGCCGTGGTGACGAACTCGCTGCGGCTACGGCGGTTCCGGGCCTGATCAATGCACCAGCTCGCTGATCTGGCGTAGAGCCAGCAGCGGGTTGGTGCCCCGGACCGGTAGCCGGGCGGTGCTCATCGCTCCGACGCCGGTGGGGTCGGGCAGGGCCGTGCCCTTGCAGGTCGCGCCGACCGGAGGCAGCTTGCCGTTGATGATGAAGTCATCGACCTTCTTGTCCACACAGCTGTTTCCGCCGGCATAGAGGCCGTGGTCACCCTCGCCGGTGACGGTCAGCAGCCGGGCCCCCTCGAAGTTCGCGGCGGCCGCCCGGGCCCCTTCGATCGGGGTGGCCGGGTCGTTGACCGACTGCACCATCAGCACCGGCTGTACACCTTGTCCGGTCGGCGTGGGCAGGTCGACGCCGGCGGGCCGGTTCCAGAAGGCGCAGGGCTGGTCGATCGTCGACCAGCCGATCAGCGGGTAGTTCTTGCCGGCCTCGGCCGAGGACTTGACCAGTGACCCGCGGCTGGCGTTCCACGGCGTGTCCTGGCAGGTCACGGCCAGGAACACGGAGCTGTTGGCATCGCCGGAGAAGGTGTTGCGCAGACCGTCGCGCTGGATCACGGCCACTGCCTTGCGCACCTTCGCGGCGTACCGGTCTGCGGTGCGGAACTTTCCACTGCCCTGGGCCTGCAGGTAGCCGTTGAGATCGGCCAGGGACGCGGCGGCGTCAGGGAAGAGCACCTTGGCATACATGGTGCCCGCGATGACGTCGTCGAGCGTGACCGCGTCCTGCACCGGGGCATCGGGAGTCATTCGGGCGCGCAGCTTTTCGTAGCTTGCGATCACGGCCTTGGGGGTGGGACCAAGGCCGTAGAGGTTGTGGTACCTCGCCACCCAGGGTGCGAAGTCATGCTCGAAACGGCGCTGGAATCCGAGCGGCTGACGGCTGAACGCGTTCTCCCAGGTGCCGGTGAAATCGACGTTGGAGTCGAACACCAGGTGCCCGGCGTGCTCGGGGAACCGGGTGGCGTAGTGCGCGCCCATCCAGGTGCCGGCCGAGAAGCCCAGCCAGTTCACCCGGTCGTGCCCGGCGATCCGGCGCAACAGGTCGACATCCTGGATGGTCTGCGAGGTGGTGACGTACTGGCTCAGTTCGCGGCCGGCCACGTCGCAGGCCCTCGCGGTCAGCTCGGCCGCGTCGAGCTGCAGGTTCACACTCGCCTCCGAGCGCAGGCGCGGATCGGCCGTCAGATTCTGCGCACCACCACAGGTGATGTTGCTCGATCCCCCGCCACCTCGCACGTCCATGCCGTAGACGTCCTGGCTCGCCATCAGTTTCTTCCGGCGGGCGCTCACCATCAGCAGGGGCAGATCAGCGCCGTCGGCGCCCGGGCCACCCGGATTGGTGAAGAGCATGCCCGGTTTCGCGGCCGTGAGGCTCTTCAGGCGGCTGACCTTGAGCCGGATGTCCACGCCGCCCTGCGGCACGTTCCAGTCGCGGGGCGCGAGCAGGGTGGCGCATTCCAGCCGGTAGTAGCCGTCCGGCAGACCGGGCATCTCGTCCCGGTCCAGGCAGGCGCGCCAGTGCAGCTTCTGCGCGTCGTAACGGTCCACGGCCGCAGCCGCGGCTTTCTTCCTGGACGATGGACCGACCGTGGCCACTGCTTCACCGGTGGTGCTGAGCAGTACTCCGCCCGCGACCGCGCTGATCAGAACACCGGTTCCGGCACGCCGGAAGGCCCGTGGCAGCATCGTGTGAATTCCCCAAAGTCGGCTTACCGGAACATGTCCCGTAGGACGCCCGGTGCTGCGGTGACTGCCCGCGGCAGACCGACTCTGCCATGGGAAAAGCTGTAGTGTCACATCAGGTGATCAGTCGATACTCTGTGCGACGACAGCTCGCTAGCGGAAGATCCGCTTCAGCCGGGCCGACGCGTCTTCCATCGCCGAGCGCATCATCGCCGGGGCGGGCGTGGAGCTCATGATGGCCAGCTCGTCGGCCGGGCTGCTCGTGCCGTCCAGGAACCGGATCACCCGGTCGCTCGGATTGCGCTCGAAAAGGCTGGTGAAGAGCTCGGGTCCGTCGACATAACCGCGGTCGA
This sequence comes from Kineosporia sp. NBRC 101731, assembly GCF_030269305.1. NCBI lineage: Bacteria > Bacillati > Actinomycetota > Actinomycetes > Kineosporiales > Kineosporiaceae > Kineosporia > Kineosporia sp. NBRC 101731. The sequence goes on along the minus strand of NZ_BSTC01000001.1, from coordinate 332,881 downwards.
GGGCGCGCAGCATCACGGCGTCCATCCAGCGGTGCCGCAGCGGGTAGGGACGGGGAGGCACCGGGAGCCGGTCGTCCAGCAGCAAGTCGGCGATCTGCTGCGCCTGGCGCTGCATGGCCGAGAACGTATATCCGGTGGACGCCCTGGTCGCCCCACCGGCGGTGCCGAGCCGGAAGAGCCGGTCACCGGTGCGGCGGGCGAACGACGCGTCGGTCATCGGGATCACGCCGTCTTCCTGCGCCTCGATCCGATAGTCCACGCCGGGCCAGATGCGATCGAGGTAGGACCGCAGAGCCTCGTCGTAGCGTGCGGGATCCAGAACCGCAGGGCTGAACTCGGTGTACTCGATCAGGGCGGTGTCGGTCGCCACCGGCAGGCAGTAGGCGAACGCCACCCCGCGCTCGGGCTGCGGCACGCTGAAATCCATGAGCGTGGCCACATTTTCGTCAAGCTTGGCCGAGCCTTCGGGGAACCGGACGGTCCAGCCCCGAAAATGCTGCAGCAGCTGCGTGGAGCCGGGGGTCGAGGGCGGCGAGGGCCGGGAGTCGAACACCCAGCTCGCCCGGATCCGTTCGTCCCCGGCCCGCACCACGGCGTGCGGCATGCCGTCGTACACGCCGTCGGCCGCGGCGGTGATCCGGACGCCCCCCATGCGCGCCAGTGCGGCATCGGCAGCGGCGTAGAGGTCGGCGGAGCGGAGCATCTGGTAGCGCAGCGGTGCCAGGTCGTAGGTCTTCGCGGCGCCCAGGCCGTTCACCAGGCGCATGGTCGGCCAGGTCTGCGTGAGCAGGGGCGGGAGCCAGGCGGGCTGGTCGTGCGCGCCGGCCCACCAGCACCAGGTGCGATCCTGACCGGACCGCCGCACCGGATCGATGACGGCGATCGAAGGCGCCCGGCGCCCGGAGGTGCGGGCGGCGTGCTCGAGGGCCAGCACCAGGCTCAGCCCGGCGCCCCCACCGCCGACGATCGCCACGTCGACGACGATCCCGGCCCCTCGCTCGGGACGGCGCGCCACCGGGATCATCGCTGGACCCGAGCCTGGACGGCTCCCGCGTTCTTCTCCGGTCGATGGACCCGGTTCACCGGTAGATACGGGCTGGCCACTGACGCGCACAGGATTTCCGATCCGTGGGGGTAATGAGCTGACGAATTCTCCGGCCGGCAACGAGCGCTGACCGGCGCACCAACCGGTCCCCCGACATTGGTGGTGCGCCGGTCAGCGGCCAGACGCCCTTCGTGGGCGTCGGCCGTGCCCGCTGAGCTGGCGCGACGTCGGCGATGCCGATCCCATGGGCCCCCCGGCCCACACCGCTGACGTCGTCCCCTCGACAGCGGTTTTACTCTACACATAGTCATCGTTCAGATTCTCCGGGTGACCGGCGATCACGCTGCAGATCATCGAACCTGACGAGAATGAATTCATCCTCTCGGCCAGTGGCATGTGTCCCCTTCCCCTGTCCCCCCACCTGGCCACGCTCACGACGGCAGATTCGTGAAGGCCTGGACGCAGCCACCGGACGCTGTGATCCCGGTGCGCACGGTTCTCGCGATCTCGACGGCCCCCGGCGTGTCACCGTGCACGCAGATCGACTCGGCGCTCACCGGTACGACCGTGCCGTCGTCGGCGATCACGCCCTCGCCGGCCATCAGCCGCCGCACCTGCTCGGCGATCCGGGCCTGGTCGGTGAGCACCGCCCCGGGCCGCGACCGGGGGAGCAAGCCGCCGTCCGCGGTGTACCGCCGGTCGGCGAAGGCCTCGGGAACCGCCCGCAGTCCAACCGCCGCAGCCTCTTTCAGCAGCAACGAACCCGGTTGCCCGAGCACCGCGAGGGTCGGGTCGTAGGTGCGCACCGCATCCACTATCGCCTTCGCCTGACCATGATTGCCGACCGCGGCGTGATAGAGCGCGCCGTGCGGCTTGAGGTAGGTGACGCGACTGCCCGCCGCCCGGGCGAAGCCGTCGAGCGCGCCGAGCTGGTACAGCACGTCGTCGCGCAGTTCGGCCGGGGCGACGTCGATGAAGCGACGGCCGAAACCGGCCAGGTCGCGGTAGGCCACCTGAGCCCCGATCGCGACCCCGGCGGCGGCGGCGAGTTCGCAGCTACGCCGCAGCGTGGACGGATCACCGGCGTGGAACCCGCAGGCGATGTTCGCGCTGCTGATCACCTCGATCAGAGCGGCGTCGTCGCCCAGCGTCCAGCGGCCGAAGGACTCACCGAGATCGGCGTTGAGGTCGATTACCGGCACGGCCATGATTCTTCCCCAGCAATCTGAACGTTGGATGACGAACAACTGTGGTGACCTGTGATCGCTCAGTGTCGCTTTTCTGCCAGCATCAGCCGACCCCGGCCCTCTAACCTCAGGGAATGTCCATCAGCTGGTCGGTACTCCCCAGCCCGGTCGGTGATCTTCTCCTGATCGCTGAGTCCGGGGCCCTGACCGGACTGTTCTTCAGCCCGCACAAGGCATCGCACCGGCACTGGGACGAGGTGCGGTTCAGCGGCACCGAGAACGACGACGAGATCGTGATCGCCGCAGCACGTTCGCAGCTGAACGAGTACTTCGCCGGTTCCCTGACCGTGTTCGACCTGCCGTTGCGGCCCACCGGCACGGGGTTCCAGCTCGGTGTGTGGGAACGCCTGCAGCACATCGGATACGGCCGCACCGCCTCGTACGGCGCGGTGGCGGCGCAGCTCGGGCTGGTGCCGGGCGCCTCCCGCGCGGTGGGCCTGGCGAACGGCGCGAACCCGATCTCGATCATCGTGCCGTGCCATCGGGTGATCGGTGCGAACGGCTCGCTCACCGGGTACGGCGGCGGCCTGGAACGCAAGCGCTACCTGCTCGATCTGGAGCAGGGCAACGCCCTCTTCTGACTCTTCTGAACGGTCAGCGCGGTGTCTTGGCCTTGGCCCGACCGGTCTTCCTGACCGGGACCTTGCTCCTGGGCTCGGGCGTGGCCACCACCGGGTCGGGCAGCATCCGGCCCGGGCTGAGAGTGCCCTGCGGGTCGAGCGCCTGTTTGATCGCGCGCATGGCGGCGAGGTCGGCCGAGCCCCGGGTGAGAGGTAGCCACCGGCGGTTGGCCTGACCGATGCCGTGCTCCGCGCTGATGCTGCCACCGAGCGCGGCCACCAGGTCGAGCACGGCCTCGGTGACCGCGCCGTCGGCGTCTTCGTCCAGCGCGTTCAGCAGGTTGACGTGCACATTCCCCTCGGCGATGTGCCCGAAGATGATCGACACGGCGTGCCGGGCGACCGGGCGCACCACCTCGGCGAGCTGCCGCTCGAAGTTGGAGAGCTGGTTCAGCGGCAGGGCCACGTCGAGCTTGACCGGCACCCCTTCGGCGCTGACGGCCTCGGTCTGCAGCTCGCGCAGTTCCCAGAGCCGGCGGCGCTCGGCCGCGGTGGCGACCAGCACCACGTCACGCACGCAGTCGAGGTCGGTGAGCAGTGCGGTGAGCTCGTCGAAGGAGTCGGGCCGGTTGTCGTCGTCGGCCAGGTCGAAGAGCAGGTAGAGCGGGTGCGGCCGCTCGAAGGGCTGGGCCAGGCGCTCGTGCTTGAGCACCAGCTGCAGCCCGTCGTGGTGGAAGAACTCGGCCGCCTCGAGCCCGGTGAAGTCGCGCTGCACGGCCCGCAGCACGGTCAGGGCGTCGTCCACGGTGCTCACCGCGACCAGGGCGGTACCGACGATCTTGTGCGGGCGGATCAGATCGACCTGCACCGCGGTGATCACGCCGAGGGTGCCCTCGCTACCGATCATCAGCTGCACCAGGTCGTAGCCGGTGTTGTCCTTGGCCACGCCGGACATGCGCCGCACCACCGAGCCGTCGGCGAGCACGACCTCCAGCCCGCGGATACGGAACCGGGCCGCACCGTGGCGCATCACGCGCTCACCGCCGGCGTTGGTGGCTGCGATGCCGCCGACCGTGGCGGTGTCGCGGGCGGAGAAGTCCAGACCCACGTCCAGACCCGCACTCCGGGCGGCCCGCTGCAGCTGGGCCAGGGTGACCCCGGCGCCGGCCATCAGCGTGCGGCCGAGCGGATCGAGCGGTCCCACCGAGTCGAGGCGGGCCAGGCTCAGCACGACCTCCCCGTCGTGCGGTACCCCGCCGCCGACCAGTCCGGTGTTGCCGCCCTGCGGCACCAGGGAGACCCCGGCCGCCGCGCAGGCTCTCAGCACCGCCGAGACCTGGGCCACGGTCGCCGGGCGCACCACCGCGAGGGGTTTGCCGTGCCAGCGTCTGGTCCAGTCCTGCGCGTACGGCTGGGCCGCTTCCGGGTCGGTGACGACGTGCGTGTCCCCGACGATCTCGCGCAGGTCGGCGAGCAGGTCCACTGCGGGCATCCCTCCTAGCGACCGTCAGCAGGTGACGGACAGTGCCGAGCGGTGCATGCGGTGCGCACCCGGACGGTCACTGTCCGGGATGTCGCAATCCTCCGCGCGCGACTTTAGCGTGCGATCCGCCGGTCGAGAGAGGGTCGACCGCGGGTGTTCGCCTGCTGGAGGGCTACCGGTAACTACCGGTAGCCCTGTGCCCGGGCCGAGCGGTTGTAGTTCGCCAGCTGGGCCGGCACCTGCCGGTCGTAGGGCAGGTCGGGCGAAGGGAAGGGCGGGCCGTAGGCATTGCGCACGCTGATGACGCCGGCCCAGTGGTGCAGCGAGAGGTCTTCCTCGGCGTCCTGCGGCGGCCCGGTGCGGGTCTTCAGTGCCACGTCGGCGAGCGGCAGGCGGATGAGGACGACCTCGGCGAACTCTTCGGGCGTCGGCGGGCGGGAGTGGTTCGACCGCCCGGCGACCAGGTGCTCGACCACCGCGTCCAGCCCGGCCCGCTGACCCTCCGGGTCGGTCACGAGCGTGCCGGTACCCCGGATCACGATGGTGCGGTAGTTGACAGTGTTGTCGACCTTCGCCCGGGCCAGCACCAGGCCGTCGAGCAGCGTGACGGTGACACAGAGAGCGATGTCACCGGAGGCGGCCAGCTCGGCCAGCCGCGACTCCGGCCCGACACGCAGAATGAGTTCCTCGCCGACCCGAGCGTGAATGATCGGGACGACGATCGGGTCGCCGCTGTCGATATAGGCGACATGACACAGAAATGCCTCGTCCAGGGCCGAATTGATGGCCTGGGCGTCGTACCGGGTCTGGTCGCTGCGTCGCGTGTAGGTGGGCAGCTGATCCTCGGCCGCCACATCATTCGTCCCGCCGACAGAGTTCGGTTCGGTCGTCATACGAGCCGACCCTGCCCGAATAGAACGACCTTCGCCAGTTTCGTCACCGTCTTGGCTTCGTCCTTCACTCTGAGCAACCTACCGGTCACTTGCTCGGCTGGGGCACCTTGCAGTCGACCTTGGGGTTGGCGCCCAGGTAGTTCAGGGGGCCGGCGACGATGCTGACCGCGATCGTGCCCGCGTCGGAGCAACTCACGTCCGGGTCCTTGTCGCTGTCGAAGTATCCGCGCTGGGCGGACGCCAGAACACCGATGAGGAGCCAGACCACGAGAACCACTGACAGGATTCGCATCTTTTCCTCCGAGTGCCGTCACGTTCCGTCGGGTACCAATTCCTTGCACCATCTTGCAATCCGTGAAACCCGGATGGAATCCGGCCTTCCGGACTTTCGCTCGCTGTTGATCACCATACTGACCTGCCCGGATCCCGCCAGTTGTGATCATCAACCGGCCCGGCCCGCAGGTCACGGCCGCCGAGCCGGATTGCCACCGTGGCGATTTCGGGGGGCTCACGACCAGTTCTCCCCGCCTGGCCCACCGCCGCCCCCTGGCCCGGGCCCGCTGTCGGGCATAGGAAGACGCGGGCTCCCGATCTAGAATCAAGTTTCCATTCTGGCCACTCGTGGGGGTCTTCAGCTGTGAAGGACGATCGACGCGCGCTCGTCCTGGCCGGCGGCGGCATCACGGGCATCGCCTGGGAGCTCGGCATGATCGCGGGTCTGGCCGAGCTGGGTGTCGACCTGTCCCGGGCCGACCTGGTGATCGGCACATCGGCGGGCTCGGTCGCCGGGGCGCAACTGCGCTCGGGCCGGCCGATCGAGCAGCTCTACGAGGAGCAGCTCGCGGAGGCCCGCGGCGAACTGGCGTCCGAGCTGGGTAAACGCACACTGCTGCGCTGGGCCCTGCTGGGTCTGGCACCGGGCCGGGAAGAGCGGGCCCGCAAGCGCATCGGCAAAGCCGCCCTGGCGTCGCGAACGGTGCCGGAGAGCGATCGGCGATCGGTGATCGAGAGCCGGCTGCCTGAGCAGCGCTGGCCGAGCGAGCCTCTCAAGGTCACGGCGGTAGACGCCTCGACCGGCGAGTTCGTGGTGTTCGACCGGGAGTCCGGGGTGCCGTTGGTCGATGCCGTGGGCGCGAGCTGCGCGGTGCCGATGGTCTGGCCGCCGGTGACGATCCAGGGCCGGCGCTACATCGACGGAGGGGTGCGCTCGTCGGCCAACGCCGACCTGGCCCAGGGGTACGGACGCGTGGTGGTGCTGGCCCCGTTCGCCGCCTCGGTGCGGCGCAGCGGCCGGGTCGGCAACCAGCTGGAGAAGCTCGGGCCGCACGTGCACAGTGCCGTGGTCATGCCCGACGCCAACACCAGGCGGGCGATGGGCTCCAACCCCCTGGACCCGGCGTTCCGCTCCGACGCCGCCAAGGCTGGGAGGTCACAGGCCCGGCTCGTACGCGACAGCGTGGCCGTGGCCTGGGGCGAGCCACCGAGCTGAGGCGGTGACCACGAACATACGTCGCCTCGGTGCGACCTGCCGTCGACCCGCCCGGGACCTTGGCCGCCAGGGCACCGCGCCCCGTCACCCCGCACCCCGTCGCGCCCCGTCGCGTCACCCCGCGCCCCCTCGCGGCGCCCCTTGTCGTGGCACGTCGACCGCCGCTCAGACGATTTGTGGCCTGGCCGCTGAAGCGTTGTGTACACCTGGTACATCCGGTACCGGATGTACCAGGTGTACACAACGCAGACCTCCCGGCGCCGACCCGGGGCAGGGCTGGCCAGGCACGAAGGCCGTCGAGTCCCGGCTGCCACCGCGTTGATGGAGCCGCTCACGATCCTGACGGCGGCGCTGCGGGAGAGCACCGAGGCTCTGGCCGCGCTCGAAAAGGATCATGCCCGGATGATCGAGGCGTCGCTCGACTCCAACGCCGACGACGAGCACGACCCGGAGGGCGCCACCATCGCGTTCGAGCGGGAGCAGCTCACCGCGGCGCTGCACCGCACCCGTGCTGCCCGCGAGCGCATCGTCGCGGCGATGGCCGAGCTAGAGGCGGGCAGTTACGGCATCTGCGCGTCGTGCGGTCTGCCGATCGCCGTAGAGCGGCTCCGGGCAAGGCCTCTCGCGACCACGTGTATCAACTGCGCCCATCGAGGACGCATGTGAGCTCGCCGGAAAGGCGAGCTCACGCGCTGGGGGCACCTCCCGACCCGCCAGGGCTGGGGGACCTCCATCAGATTTTTGTCAGCCCGCCAGCGACCGCAGGCGACGCAGCACCTCGTCCTGGCCCAGCACCACGGCGATGGCGTGCAGGTCGGGGCTGCGGGTCGAGCCGGTGAGCGCGACGCGGATCAGCTGCGAGGCTTCGCGGATCGAGCCCGGGTAGGCGTCCGGGTTCTTCTTGAACTCCTTCGGGCTGGGCGCAAAGTTGTTCTTGGCCGCAGCCTCACGGATCTGGTTGAACCACTCGGGCTGGTCCTCGAGGTGCTGGTAGCCCTCGATGAAGGTGTTCACGAACGCGGTGACCACCTCGGGGGCCACGTTCAGGGCGGCAGCCCGCTCGTCCGTGGGACCTGCGATCAGGGGGAACACCGTCGGGAGGAAGAACCCGTACTGCGGGCCGAAGTCCGACCACTTGCGCAGGTCCTTGCGCGGGTTCTCGACGCCCTCGCGCTCCACGCCGATCGCCTTGACGGCCAGGTCCTTCTCCGCCTTCAGTACCGTCGCCAGTTCGGGGTCGAACTGCTCCGCCCAGATCAGCACCTGGTCGTAGACCTGCGGGCTGGTGAGCGAGGCGATGTAGTCGGCGCTCATGCCCTCGAGCTTGACCAGATCGACCAGCGGACCCGCGACACCGAACTCGCCCAGCTCCAGCGGCGTGGACAGTGCCTGCTCGAGCGGCATCTCGGCCAGCCGGCCGTTGGCCAGGCCGCGCAGATAGTACTGCACCGCGGGGGCCGGGAAGCCCTGCTCGATGTAGAAGTCGACGCCCGCCTCGGGGTCTTTCCGCTTGGAGAGCTTGCGCTTTCCACCGGAGATCGTCTTCATCAGCGGGGCGATGTGCGCGTAGGTGACCCGCTCGAAGCCCAGCGCGTCGAAGAGCTGCAGGTGCAGCGGAACGGAGCTGATCCACTCCTCCCCCCGGATCACGTGGGTGACCCGCATCAGGTGATCGTCCACCGCGTGCGCGAAGTGGTAGGTGGGCAGACGCAGAGCCGCGGCCGAGCTCTTCAGGATGACGACGTCGTTGCGGTTGGCCTCGTGCTGCAGCTTGCCGCGGATCGCGTCGTGGAACGAGACCCGGCGGTCACCGTCTTCCGGGGTGCGGAACCGGACCACGTAGGGCCGGCCCTCGTCCAGGGCGGTCTGCAGCTGCTCGTCAGTGGCGTTGCGCCAGATCGCCCAGCGACCGTAGTAGCCGGTCGGGGCCTTGGACGCTTCCTGCCGGGCCCGGATGTCGGCCAGCTCTTCGGGCGTGGCGAAGCACAGGTAGGCCTTGCCCTCACGCAGCAGCTCGCGCGCGAAGGTCAGGTACAGGGTCTCGCGCTGCGACTGGTAATAAGGGCCGTACTCACCCTCGGGCTCGTCGGCCTCCAGACCGAAGTAGCCGAACGCCCGCCCGAACTGCTCGGCGGCACCCTCGACCTCACGGGCCTGGTCGGTGTCCTCGATCCGGAGCAGGTACGTGCCCCCGGTGCTCGCGGCCAGATCCTTGTTGATCATGCCGACGTAGAGACCGCCGATGTGCACGAACCCCGTCGGGGACGGACCGAGCCGGGTCACCATCGCACCCTCGGGCAGCTGCCGGGGCGGGTACTTCTGCTCCAGCTCCGCCGGTTCGGGGAGGTCGGCCGGGAACAGCGAGTCGATGACCTGGCGGTCGAGCATTGGGGTCCAGTCCTTGAGGGCGTCTACCGGTGGACGTGTCCACAACCGGTTGTGGACACGTCCACGATGGTAGTCGCCCCGCCCCGGCGACTCCCTCCTGCGCGCCGCGCCAGCCACCTCGTCCCTCATTTCGACTTGCAGCCGCGCGTATAGTTGACGTAAAGGCACCGATCCGGCCATCACCGGGGAGCCTCCGGAAGAACCGAGGGCCCTGCCCTCCTAGTAGAACCGGACGGAATCGCCGCACGTCATCGCGGCTTTCGAGCGGCATCCACGCAGGTTGTGGGTGCAAGCGGGGTGGTACCGCGGAGCCGCACAGCTTCGTCCCCGCATGAGTCCCATGCCTCATGCGAGCCGACGAACCAGGAGTGCGCCCGATGGCCGAACAGACGTTCGCCACCCCCTTCGCCAGCCTTCCCACGCGGATCGACCTGCCCGCCACGGATCACAAGATCATCGACTGGTGGAAGCAGAACCGGATCTTCGAGCGCACCCTGGAGCGAACGAAGGACGGCGCGAGCTGGGTCTTCTACGAGGGCCCGCCGACCGCGAACGGCTCCCCCGGCACGCACCACGTCGAGGCGCGCGTGTTCAAGGACCTCTTCCCGCGCTACCGCACGATGAAGGGGTACTCCGTGCCCCGCCAGGCCGGCTGGGACTGCCACGGCCTGCCCGTCGAGCTGGCCGTGGAGAAGGAGCTCAACCTCTCCGGCAAGCCCGACATCGAGAAGGTCGGCATCGCGTTCTTCAACGAGCGCTGCCGCACCTCGGTGACCCGTCACGTCGGCGAGTTCGCCCAGCTCACCGAGCGCATGGGCTACTGGATCGACCTCGACAACCCCTACGAGACGATGTCCCCGGAGTACGTGGACAGCGTCTGGTGGTCGCTGAAGAAGATCCACACCGACGGCCGCCTGAACGAAGACTTCCGGGTCACGCCGTACTGCCCGCGCTGTGGCACGGCGCTGTCCGACCACGAGGTCGCGCAGGGCTACGAGAACGTCAAGGACCCTTCGGTCTACGTTCGGTTCCCGCTGGTCGAGCCGCTGGCCGGCCACGCCGACGCCGAACTGCTGATCTGGACGACCACCCCGTGGACGCTGGTGTCGAACACCGCGGTCGCGGTGCACCCCGACGTCACCTACCAGCTGGCGAAGAACGACAAGGGGACGTTCGTCGTCGCCGAACCGCTGCGGGTCGCCGTGCTCGGTGAGGACTCCGAGGTGCTTGCCTCGTTCCCGGGCCGGGAACTGGAAGGCCTGAACTACCAGCGTCCGTTCGACCTCATCGAGATCCCCGACGCACACCGCGTCGTGCTCGCCGAGTACGTCACCACCGCCGACGGTACGGGCCTCGTGCACCAGGCCCCCGCGTTCGGCGCCGACGACCTCATCGTCGCCCGGGCCAACGACCTGCCCGTGGTGAACCCGGTGCTGGGCAACGGCCACTTCAAGGACGACGTCCCGATCGTGGGCGGCCTGTTCTTCAAGGACGCCGACGAGCCCCTGATCATGGACATGAAGAAGCGCGGCGTGCTGTTCCGCTCGCAGCGCTTCGAGCACTCGTACCCGCACTGCTGGCGCTGCCACACGCCGCTGATGTACTACGCGCAGCCCGCCTGGTACATCCGCACCACCACGGTGCGCGAGCAGCTGCTGCGGGAGAACGAGCAGACCAACTGGTTCCCCGAGCACATCAAGCACGGTCGCTTCGGTGACTGGCTCGAGAACAACATCGACTGGGCGCTCTCGCGCAGTCGCTACTGGGGCACGCCGCTGCCCCTGTGGCGCTGCTCGGGTGACGACGAGCACGTCACGGCGATCGGCTCGCGGAAGGAGCTGGGCCAGCTCACCGGACGCGACCTCTCCGACCTGGACCCGCATCGTCCGTTCATCGACGAGATCACCTTCGACTGCCCCCAGTGCCAGGCCACGGCCACCCGCGTGCCCGAGGTCATCGACGCCTGGTACGACTCCGGCGCCATGCCGTTTGCCGCCATCGGCTACCCACACGTGCCCGGCAGCGAGAAGGCCCTCGAAAGCCGTTACCCCGCCCAGTACATCGCCGAGGCCATCGACCAGACGCGAGGCTGGTTCTACTCGCTGATGGCCGTCGGCACGCTGGTCTTCGACCGCTCGCCGTACGAGAACGTCGTCTGCCTGGGCCACATCATGGCCGAGGACGGCCGCAAGATGAGCAAGCACCTGGGCAACATCCTGGCCCCCATCCCCCTGATGGACGACCACGGTGCCGACGCCCTGCGCTGGTTCATGGCCTGCTCGGGCTCGCCCTGGTCGCCGCGGCGGGTGGGTCCGGGCCCGCTCGACGAGATCACCCGCAAGCTCCTGGCCACCTACTGGAGCACGGCGTCGTTCTTCTCGCTGTACGCCAGCCACGTGGACTGGAAGCCTTCTGAGGCCAAGCCGGTCCGCGAGCGCAACACGCTCGACCGCTGGGTGCTGGGTGAGCTGCACGCGCTCGCCCGCGATGTGGACTCCAAGCTGGAGAACTACGACACCGCCGGAACCGGCCGCGTCCTGGGCGATTTCGTCGACGACCTGTCGAACTGGTACGTGCGGCGCTCGCGCCAGCGGTTCTGGGACGGCGACATGGACGCACTCGTCACGCTGTACGAGTGCCTCGATGTGCTGACCCGCCTGCTCGCGCCGATCGTCCCGTTCATCACCGAGGAGGTCTGGCAGCTGGTCGTGCGGCCGGGTAACGCCTCGGCCGCGGAGTCGGTGCACCTGGCCGACTGGCCGACCGCCGACGTGTCGCTGATGAGCGCGGCGCTCTCGGAGGAGGTGCGCACCGCCCGTAACGCTGTCGAGGCCGGCCGGGCCGCGCGCAAGGCGTCGAAGGTGCGGGTGCGTCAGCCCCTGGCCACGGCCTATGTCGGGCTGCCGGGCGGCGTAACGCTGTCGCAGGCCCTGCTCGACGACATCGCCGAGGAACTCAACGTCAAGAACCTCGACACGCTGGCTGCCGCCGGCGCGGTCGTCGACGTCGAGATCAAGCCCAACTTCCGGGCCCTGGGTAAGCGTTTCGGCAAGCAGACGCAAACAGTGGCGAAGGCGCTGGCGGCACTACCGGCGGACGACGTGGTCGCCGCCCTGCGCGCCGACGGTGTGGTGAAGGTCGAGTTCGAGGGCGCGCTGGTCGACGTGACCGACGACGAGGTCGTCGTGACCGAGCTCCCCCGCTCGGGCTGGGTGGTCGAGACCCAGCGCGGTGTCACCATTGCGCTGGACACCGAGGTCACCCCCGAGCTCGAGGTCGAGGGCCTGGCCCGCGACGTGGTCCGTGTCGTGCAGCAGGCCCGGCGCGACGCCGACCTGGACATCTCCGACCGCATCAACCTGGTGGTCAGCGGCCCGTCAGAGGTTCTCGACGCGGTGCGCACCCACCAGGAGTTCGTGGCCGGTGAGGTGCTGGCCGATGCGGTAGAGACCAGCTCCGAGGCGCTGGCCTCAGGTTTCGCCGGTATCGCAGGTGAGGTGGACGTCACTGTCTCGGTGACCAAGGCCTGACCGGTCCACCCCTGGATCAGGGTGCGAGGACTTCGCTGACCGAGTCCCGCGGATGTCCGTACTTCACGGACTCCGCGGGACAGGTCACCTGAACCGCCCTCACGAGGGTGGTTCTTCGGTCAGGCGAGCGCCAGGAAGAGCTTTTCCAATTTCTTCACATCAACACCCTCGAGACCGTTCTCGGACTCCGCGATGCAGTGGGTGAGCCCCGTCGCGACCACGGCGTAGCCGGATCGGGCGATGGCCTTGTTCACGGCCGCCAACTGCGTGAGAACTGCCTCGCAGTCGGCCCCCTCCTCCATCATCCGGATCACGCTGCCCAAATGGCCGTGGGCCCGCTTCATGCGGGTGATGATGCTTTTGATTTCAGTGGGTTCCAGCTCCACGAGGGCCTCCTGACGCGTGCACGCTCCGAGGTGACGCCAGCCGGCGCTGAGCCGTGATCCGCCTCGGCCATCGTCCGTGATTCTACATCCCCCTGGGGGGATGTGGTTAGCTATCCCCCCGGGGGGATAGCCGTCCCACCCTGCCCACACCGGTCATCCATGCGCCGGCCCGGAGGAAATCACCCATGTCCTTTCCCGTCTCCGACCCGACGGTGCCCATGCCGAGCGGCCCGTCCCGGCCGAAGCCACCGGAGAGACCTTTCGGCCCACTCGGGCGCCTCGGGTTGATGGTGACCGCCCACACGCGGATCACGACACTCGTCTGGGTCGTACTGATCGTCGGGCTGGGCCTTTTCGCCCCGCGTGTCGAGGCGGAACTGTCCGGAGCGGGCTGGCAGGCCAACGGTTCCGAATCGGTCGCCGTGCGTGAGGCCGCTCAAAGTCACTTCGGGGGCGCTGCGTCACACGCCCTGCAGATCGTGGTGCACGCCGACCAAGGTCAGGTGACGCAGGGCCGGGGCGCCGAGGTGATCACCGAGGCCACCCGCCTGCTGACGGCCGACCCCCGGATCTCGCAGGTCAACCCGCCACAGACCAGCCCGGACGGGTCCACCGCCATCCTCCTGGCAGGCGCGGCCGCGGACACCAACGAGATGGTCCGAGCTGCGGACGATCTCAAGGGCCCCCTGAAAGCCCTTTCCGGGGAAGGGATCCAGGTCGACCCGACCGGATCGTCCCTCCTCTGGAGTGACTTCAACGAGGCCAACCTCGAGGCCATGCTGAAGTCCGAGCTGTACTCCTGGCCGATCACCCTGGCGATCCTGGTGCTGGCCTTCGGGGCCCTGCTGGCCGCCGGGCTGCCGCTGCTACTCACCCTGGCCGGGCTGGTCGCCTCGGCCGGATCGCTGGTACTGATCAACCATCTGGTGCCGGTCTCGATCTGGGCGATGAACTTCGCGATGATGTTCGCGCTGGCCCTGGGCATCGATTACGCGCTCTTCCTGGTGGTGCGTTACCGGGCCGCCCGGGCCGCCCGGTCCGCCCGGTCCGTTCCGGGTCTGGACGACCGCCGGGCGGTAGCCGAAACCATGGACACCGCCGGTAAAGCCGTGCTGCTCAGCGGCCTGACCGTGGTGGTGTCGCTGAGTGCCGTGATGGTGGTGCCCAGCCCGTCGTTCCGCTCCATGGCGGCCGGCGTCATGCTGGCCGTGGTCTTCGTGCTGGCGGCGACACTCACCCTGCTGCCCCTCGTGCTGGTGTCTCTCGGGGACCGGATCAACAAGCTGTCCCTCCCCTGGTCCCGGACGTCCGAGTCCCGTTCCCCCCGGTTCGAGGCCTGGGGCGAGCGCCTGTGGCGACGTCCCGTGCTGTTCGGCACCGCCGCCGTCGTGATCCTGCTCGCCCTCACCGCCCCCGTACTCGGCCTGCGCACCGCGATGCCCTCGATCAAAGTGCTGCCTGCCGACGCCTCCGCCCGGGTGGGGTACGACGTGGTGCAGAAGGCCTTCGGCCCGGGAGCACCGGGCACCCTGCAGATCATCGGTGCCGCCGGTGACAGCCTGGCCATCGCCGAGATTCTCTCCGCCGACCCGGGCATCGCCACGGTGACACCGGCCGGGGCCGCGGCCGACGGCACCATGATGTTCCAGGCCGTGCCCACGGTGGACCCGTCCGATCCCGCGCTGGTGACCACCGTCGAGCGGCTACGCACCGATCTCCCGACATCAGCCCTGGTCGGTGGGGCAGCGGTGGAGAATCTCGACCTGAAGAAGCAACTCGACGACTCGACCCCGCTGGTCATCGGGATCGTGCTCGCGCTGGGCTTTCTCCTGCTGCTGGTGGCACTCCAGGCCCCGCTGATCTCCGCCCTGGGCACGCTGGCCGGCCTTCTCTCGACGGCGGCGGCGTTCGGAGTGGCCCGGCTGATCTTCCAGGAGGGCTTCGGGGCCGGACTGCTCGGCTTCACCTCACAAGGTTTCCTCGACGCCTGGGCCCCGGTGTTCTTCTTCGCCATGGTCTTCGCGATCGCCATGGATTACACGGTCTTCCTGCTGGCCTCGGCGAAAGAACACTGGGAACGCACCGGCGACCCGCGCGAGGCCATGGTCGGTGCGATGGCCCATTCGGGCCGGGTGATCTTCGCCGCCGGGGCTGTGATGGTGGCGGTCTTCTTCACCTTCGCCCTGTCCGGCCCGCTCCCCCCGAAGGAGATGGGCGTCGTCCTCGGTATCGCCGTGCTCCTGGACGCCTTCCTGGTCCGCCTTGTTCTGCTGCCGGTGATGCTCCGGCTGACCGGAAAGACTGCCTGGTGGTGCCCTGTCTGGCTGCGTCGGGTGCTTCCGCGCATCACCTTCTCTCACGGCTGACGAGAGGGCTGGGGAACCCTCACACAATCCCCACAGAACCAGGCCGACAGACCCGATCGCTGCGGTCAGGATGACCAGGTGGCAATACCTCAGAAGCCTTCAGGACGCGCCGGTCAGCTCGCCATGGCGCACTGGGTAAGCCAGCTTTACTGATGGGTCAGGGTTTTCATACTCCTGGTCAGCACGATCGTGATTCTCGCGGTCCACGCAGCCCGACCAGAATCTCAGAGGCGTTGCTCGGCGAGATCCAGCCAATGGTTCACGTCATCGTCGGTGTGGTGCCGGATGGCCCAGTCGGTCAGGCGCAGGCTCATGTGGGCCCAGAGGGGTTGGAGTTCGTGGTCGGGGATGTGCTTGAGGACGCCGTCGAGCGTCGAGGTTTCCGGCCGCCGGCCTCGGTGGTGCAGGCCGAAGTAGAGAGTGACCAGGTCGAGGCGCCGGTCTCCTCGGCCGGCGCCGTCCCAGTCCACGAGACCGGTGATCGAGCCGCCCTCGGCCAGCAGGTTGCCCGGGTGAAAGTCCAGGTGAACGGCGTCGTGGTGCCTGGCCGCGTCCGAAGTGACCGCGCGGATGCGGCGCTCCAGGGCGGCGGTGCGGTTGCTGTACTGCCTGAGCGGTTCGTGCAGGCAGTATCCGGGGCCGTCGTCCTGCAGATACAACTGGATCGGCGGGATGTCCGGCCGGTCGACGAGCAGATCTTTCTGCCGGTCATTGATGCTGAGCGCCTGGTGGAGAAGGCTCTGGTCGAGATGGTCGAGCTGGGTGCCGGGCCTGAGCTCCTGCACCATGACCACGGCGTGCCCGATCTGTTCCACCAGCTCTGTTCCGGGAGCCGGGATACCCGCCGTCCGGGCCGCTTCGCAGACCGCGAGCGGACCCCGCAGCAGATCGGCCTTCCTGCTGTGCGGACGCCACTTGAGCACTGACCGGTGACCGTCTTCCCAGCGCACGAAGGCCGCACCCACTTCCCCGCCGGCGCACGGCCCTTCCACCACGAGCCGCGTCCCGGTCCTGGCGAAGAGCTCATCGGCCATCTGCCCGGCGTCGAGTTTTTCAGCCTTACCCCAGCTGGGAGGGATGGAAGTCATCGCCGACCGCTTCCCTCCCGACCATCTCCTCAGGCAACCGTCACCGGCACGGCGACCAGCCGCGTCCTCCATTTCATCATTACTGCGCCATGTCGACGAAGCGCGAGTAGTGACCCTGGAACGCCACCGTGATCGTGTCGGTAGGACCGTTACGGTGCTTGGCCACGATGAAATCAGCCTCGCCCGCGCGCGGAGATTCCTTCTCGTACGCGTCTTCTCGGTGGAGAAGGATGACCATATCCGCATCCTGTTCAATAGAACCGGATTCGCGTAGGTCGGACATGGCCGGCTTCTTGTCGGTGCGCTGTTCAGGACCACGGTTCAGCTGGCTCAGCGCGATCACCGGCAGCTGCAGCTCCTTGGCGAGGAGCTTGATGGCCCGGGAGAACTCGGAGACTTCCTGCTGGCGGCTCTCGACGCGCTTACCGCTCGTCATCAGCTGGAGGTAGTCGATCACGACGAGCTTGAGGTCGTGCCGCTGCTTCAGTCGTCGGCACTTGGCCCGGATCTCCATCAGCGACATGTTCGGGCTGTCGTCGATGAACAGGGGCGCGTCGCTGATGTCGCCCATCGTCTTGGCCAGACGGGTCCAGTCTTCCTCCCGCATGGTGCCCTTGCGCATGTTCTGCAGCGGGATGCGGGCCTCGGCCGAGAGCAGACGCATGGTGATCTCGTTGCGCCCCATTTCGAGGCTGAACATGACCGAGGTCATGCGGTGATGGATTGCGGCAGAACGCAATATGTCCAAACCGAAGGTGCTTTTGCCCATTGCCGGCCTCGCCGCAATGATGATCATCTGGCCAGGGTGCAGGCCGTTGGTGAGGGCGTCGAGGTCGACGAAGCCGGTGGGGACGCCGGTCAGGCCGTCGCCGCGGTGGCTGGAGGCCTCGATCTCGTCGATCGCGCCCTCGATCACCTCGGAGAGGGCGTGGTAGTCCTCGCTGGTGCGCTGCTCGCTGACCTTGTAGATCTCGGCCTGCGCCGAGTTCACGATCTCCTCGACGTCACCGCCACCGCGGCCGTCAGCGCCGTTGTAGCCGAGCTGGACGATGCGGGTGCCGGCGTCGACCAGGCGACGCAGCACGGCGCGCTCACGCACGATGCGGGCGTAGTAGCCGGCGTTCGCGGCCGTGGGCACCGACGAGATCAGGGTGTGGATGTAGGCCGGGCCGCCGATCTTGGCCAGTTCGCCGCGCTTGGTCAGCTCGGCCGCGACCGTGACGGCGTCGGCGGGCTCACCGCGGCCGTAGAGGTCGAGGATCGCGTCGTACACCAGCTCGTTGGCCGGGCGGTAGAAGTCGGTGCCCTGGAGCTCCTCGACGACGTCGGCGATCGCGTCTTTCGAGAGCATCATGCCGCCGAGCACGCTCTGCTCGGCCGCCACGTCTTGCGGTGGCGTTCGACCCAGGTCCGACCCACCGCCCGAATCGGACGGCGACACGGACAGATCGGCGAGTGACATCGAACCTCTTCCCAGCTGTTGCTCTGCGACCGACTCGACGGGTGAGCAGGCCCCTGAAAAATACGGGTCGCCGGGCAGCCGTTCAACGCCACTCTCCACAGGGGGTGGCCTAATCGGTGCACAACTCGGCTCCGCCTGTGGATAAGTGGTTAACAAAGCCCGGGGTTTGTACACAGGCTGTGGATAACAGTGGGGAAAACTAGTGGACGAGATAGGTCTCACAGGCCTCTGACCGGCCAAGGATCTGTCCACGGGCTGTGGATGCCAAAAAGATCGGGCCCATTCAGTGCATCGTCACCTCACCGTCACCAAAAACCTCACAACGACCCCTGTTGGCCGAAACCGAACGAAAATCGGTACATTCCGGATCTGCGGCACCAGGTCGTGCACACTGTGATGTGTGCGTCGACCGCGACGCGCCCATGACGAGGCAAAAAGCGAGACAACGAGGTGATCCGGCTGAGCAGGAACCCCGGCCGGAGTAACACCGACCGGCAGATCCTGGCCCTGGCGCTGCCCGCGCTGGGCGCGCTGATCGCCGAACCGATGTTCCTGCTCGTCGACTCGGCCATCGTCGGACGCCTGGGCACCACGGAGCTGGCGGGCCTGGGCATCGCCGGCGGCATCCTGACCACGGCCGTCTACATCTTCGTCTTCCTCGCCTACGGCACCACCAGCAGCGTCGCCCGGCTGATGGGCGCGGGCGACCGCACCAAGGCCATCGCCATCGGGATGGACGCAGCCTGGCTGGCGGCGGGGATCGGCGTCTGCGTGGCGCTCCTGGGCTACGCCGTGGCGCCCTACGCGGTGGACCTGGTCGGAGCGGCCGGGGCCGAGCCCGGCGTGCGCGAGGCCGCCATCACCTACCTGCGCTGGGCCCTGCCCGGGGTGCCGGCCATGCTGATCGTGCTGGCCCTGGTCGGCGTGCTGCGAGGACTGCAGAACACCCGGGTGACCCTGTGGATAGCGGTCAGCGGCGCCCTGCTGAACGCCGGGCTCAACCTGCTGCTGGTGCACGGGGTGGGCTGGGGCATCGCCGGGTCGGCGATCGGCACGACCATCAGCCAGTGCGCCATGGCGATCGCCGCGACCGGTTACGTGGTGGGAGACGCCCGCCGCGCGGGTGTCTCCCTGAAGCCCCACCTGGCCGGTGTGAGGCTGGCAGGCCGCACCGGCGTCCCCTTGCTCATCCGCACCATGGCCATGCGCCTGCTGCTGCTCCTGACCACCGCTGTGGCCGCCGGTTTCGGCGCTCCCTCCCTGGCTGCCCACCAGGTGGCGCTCAACGTCTGGAACCTGCTGGCGCTGGGTCTGGACGCGCTGGCCATCGCGGGTCAGGCGCTGACCGGGACCGCGCTGGGCCGGGGCGACGTGGAGGGTGTGCGCGAGGCGACCCAGCGGATGGTGCGCTGGGGCATCGGCGCGGGAGTGGTGTTCGCGGGCGTGCTGCTGCTCTGTGCCGGTGCGCTCGGGCCGCTGTTCAGCGACGATCCCGAGGTCCGGCGCGCCCTCACCGGGGCGCTCATCGTGGCGGCCCTCACCCAGCCGGTCGCCGGATACGTGTTCGTGCTCGACGGCGTGCTCATCGGGGCCGGGGACGGGCGCTTCCTGGCCTACGCGGCCGTAATCCAGACCGCTCTGTACGCACCGGCGGCGATCGCGATCGGGCTCTGGGGCCCGGACGGCAAGGCCGGCCTGGTGTGGCTCTGGGTGGCCTTCGCCGGGGGCTGGATGGTGGTGCGCGCGGTGGTGCTGCGGCGGCGCGAGCGCGGTGACCAGTGGCTGGTCACCGGCGCTTACCGGTAGGACCGGTCACTCGGAGTCCGGCACCATGATCCGCTTCTTCACCCCGTCGGGCTGGGTGAAGGTCTCCAGGTGGTAGCCGGCCGGGACGGTCGGGTCGTGCGGGTTGTGCGCCGCCGGGCTGCCCACGGGCTTCACGTCGGCGGGCCCCATGATCTGGAACAGGGCCATGTACATGCGGCGCCCGAACGAGGGTCGTACTGCGTTACTCATACGAAACATTCTCTCCGGTGACGGAGGACGGCCAAAGGGCCAATGCGCGAAACCCGGCTCCCGCAGGGCGGGAACCGGGTTTCGTGAACGAGGTACTGCTCAGCCCTCGGCGACAACCTTCAGCGTCACCTTGGCCTGAACGTCGGCGTGCAGCCGGACCCGGGCAATGTGCTCGCCCGTGGTCTTGATGGCCGACGGGATCTCCACCTTGCGGCGGTCGACCTGCGGACCCTGCGCCTCGACGATCGCCGCGGCGATGTCGGACGGGGTGATCGCACCGAACAGACGACCCGAGGCACCGGCGCGGACCGCGAGGCGGACCGGCTTCGACTCGAGCTTGGCCTTGACCGAGTTCGCCTCTTCGAGAGTGGCGATCTCACGGGTCTTACGGGCCTTACGGATGGCGGAAACCTGCTTCTCGCCACCCTTGGTCCAGACCGTGGCCAGGCCACGGGGGACGAGGAAGTTACGGCCGTAGCCGTCCTTGACCTCGACCACGTCGCCCGGGGTACCCAGGCCAGAGACTTCCTGCGTGAGGATGAGCTTCATCGTCGCTTCTCCTCTACTCAGCGAGCCGAGCTGGAGTACGGCAGCAGGGCCATCTCCCGCGCGTTCTTGACGGCCTTGGCGATCTCACGCTGCTGCTGCACCGTGACACCGGTGACCCGACGGGCGCGGATCTTGCCCCGGTCGGAGATGAACTTCCGCAGCAGAGCGGTGTCCTTGTAGTCGACCACCGTGATCTTGGCGGCCTTCAGGGGGTTCTGCTTCTTCTTCGGCTTGCGCACGGGAGGCTTTGCCATCGTGGTTACTCCTTACTGCACGAGTGGGTTCGCCGGTCGGGCCTGGGCCCGGCCGGCGGAATGATCAGAAGGGGGGCTCTTCCTGGCTGCCGCCGAAACCGCCGCCGCCACCGGACGCCGGACCCGTGGCCCACGGGTCGTCGGCCGGGGCGGAAGAGTTTCCGCCGCCACCACCGGAGTAGCCACCACCGCCACCGCCGCTGTTGCCACCGGAGTAGCCACCGCCACCGCCGCCACCACCGTTACCGCCGAAGCCACCGCCTCCACCGCCACCACTGCGCTGGGTCTTGGCGACCTTGGCCGTGGCGTATCGCAGCGACGGGCCGAGTTCTTCGACCTCGAGCTCGACGACCGTGCGCTTCTCGCCCTCGCGGGTGTCGTACGTGCGGCTCTTCAGCCGCCCGGTGACGATCACGCGAGAACCCCGGGTCAGCGATTCAGCGACGTTCTCCGCCGCCTCTCGCCACACCGAGCAGCGCATGAACAGCGTCTCGCCGTCTTTCCACTCGTTCGACTGACGGTCGAACGCGCGGGGGGTCGAGGCCACGGTGAAGTTGGCCACCGCCGCCCCCGACGGGGTGAAACGCAGTTCGGGGTCGTTGGTGAGGTTGCCGATCAGCGTGAGCGTCGTGTCGCCGGCCATACGGTTTCTCTCCGGTCCTGCTGGTTACTGGTGGGGATGCCGACGGCGCTACGGCCGGACAGCGGTGAGGAGATCAGCGAGCGCCGGGGCGGATCAGCTTCGTCCGCAGCACCGACTCGTTGAGGTTGAGCTGGCGGTCGAGCTCCTTGGCGTCGGCAGGCGTCGTGGTCATGTCGACCAGCGCGTAGATGCCTTCGGCCTTCTTCTGAATCTCGTACGCGAGCCGGCGACGGCCCCAGATGTCGACCTTCTCGACGGTGCCGCCACCCTTACGGATGACGCCGAGGAACTTGTCGAGCGAGGGCGCGACGGTCCGCTCTTCCAGCTCAGGGTCGAGAATGATCATCAGTTCGTACTGACGCATGAGAACACCCACCTCCTTCGGTCTAAGCGGTCACGGTCTCTCCGTGACAGGAGGGGTCTTGCGCGTCGTCGGAAGCTGCTTCACCCCAGGGAGTGGGGAGTCCCAGCTTCTCGATCGCCTCGAAGCGTACCTTCGTCAAGGCCTGGAGATGAAATCTCCTCGATACCGATGCTGCCGGTGGGCACCGCCTGGTCGCGGAACGACTCGTCCACGGCCTGTGATCCGCCGTAGACGAGGATGCCCTGGATGCCCACCCAGGTGATGCCGGCCAGCCGGGCCAGCAGCATGATCAGGTAGAACTGCGCCGGCAGCCCGCGGTTGGAGGTGGTCTCGGCGGCGATGTAGAGCCAGATCCCGACGAAGTAGACAGCCTCGGTGGCGGCCCAGATCAGGTGATCGCGCCAGCGCAGGCCGGTCAGGGCCATCAACGGCAACAGCAGCAGGGACGCCTGGGCCGGCAGGGATTTCGAGATCACCAGCAGGAACGCGAGGGCGGCGAGCGAGGCCGGCGCGACGCGCCGGATCACCCAGTCGGCCATGGTGGACGAGAGGGCGGACGAAGGTTTGGACGAGGGCAGTCCGGTGAAGGTCTGGTCGTCGTCCCCGGTTCGCGCCGTCCCGATCGGTGCCAGCGGTGCCACCCGGGCCACCGTGAGGCGCAGCAGCAGCGCGGTCACGACGATCATCGCGATCACGACGAGCACCGAGGTCGCGGTGCCGCTGAGCGCATCGGCGCCGAAGAGCCAGCCGAAGAACAGCTGGGCGGCGCGGCCGCCCCACGAAGAGGCCGGGTCGGGCTCGGACGCGCCCAGGAGTTGCGGCACCAGCCAGAGCGAGCCGTAGCCGGGTGAACCTTGACGCCAGGCGTCCCACGTGGTTCCGAGCTGGCCGGAGACACCGGGCAGCAGCACGACCCGCACCAGCAGCCAGGCGATCACGGCGCTGCCGGCGAAGGTCACGCCCGCGAGCGCCCGTGGGTCGCGGCCGGCTTCGATGGCCGCCTCTTCGGAATCGGACTCGGGGTCGTAGGAGTGCGAGCGCCAGAGCGAGAGCACGGCGACGACCAGGGCGATCACCGCGACCTGGGGGGCCGCGGCGATGCCCAGGCCGAGCAGGAGGCCTCCGGCCAGGGCCCGGCTGCGGGACAGCGCGAAGAGGGCGACCGCGACCAGGGCGACGGCCAGTAGCTGGTAGGAGATCAGGCCGGCCGTGACGATGACCGGGCTGAGGGCGAGGTGAGAGGCGTCCCAGCCCCGGCGGCCCAGGGTGAATGCGGTGGCTGCCACCGCGACCGCCAGGAGGGCGGCGAGCAGGAGCGCGGTGAGGTCGAAGAAGCTGCGGTTGGCACCCGCGGCATCGCCGTCGATCAGGCCGGAGGTGACCCACATCATCAGCCCGGCGAGCGGTGACTGGCCGAGGCCACCGCCGGACCCGAGGGATGCGGTCAGGCCGAGGCGCTCAGCACCACCGAGGCCGGAGCTGGCGTAGACGACCGGGATGTCGCTGTAACAGGCGTGCCAGAACTGGTCGGGTGAGCTCCAGCCGTCGGCGCGGCAATGTTGTTTCTGCACGATGCCGAGCCCGAACACCACGGCCGATAGCACCACGAGCACGGTTCCGGCGCGCCAGAATCCGCCGGCCGAGGCGAGGCGGCGCCCGGCCGGCCCGCCGATGACGGGACTGGCCGAGCGCACCAGGGGGTCGAGACGGGAGGGCGCGTAGACGCCCTCACCGTCGTCGATGTCTGCCGCTGTCTGTGACCAGCGGGGCGAGCCCGGTCTCACACTGGGCTGCCGGACCCGTCTGCCGCTCATCCGTCAATTGTTCCCGTCGTTGCCGTCGTCCTGGCCCGGGAACGTCGGAAGAGTGTTGCCGGTGGTCTCGGTGACGACCGGGTCGGTCGTCTCCGTCGGCGGGGTCGTCGGATCCTGGGTGAAGGTCGGCTGACTCGGCCGGGTGGGCTCTTGGGTCGGCTGCTCGGTCTGCGTCGGTGTCGGGGTCTCGGTCGGGGTCGGGGGCACGGTGACCGTCGGCGTCGGCGAGGAGCTGACCACTTCACCACCGCGCGGCGGCTTCGCGAAGTCGACGATCTCTTTGCCGGCGAGCGCGGCGGTCATGTAGTCGGTCCAGATCCGCACCGGGATGGAACCACCGTAGATGCTGGTGAACCCGCCGAAGCCCTGGAGTTCGCCCAGGCTCTTTCCGTCTTTCTTGACCTGGTGCAGGCCGACGACCGTGGCCACCTGGGGGGTGAACCCGGCGAACCAGGCCGACTTGCTGCCGGACGAGGTACCGGTCTTGCCGGCCACCGGACGGTTCAGTGCCTTGGCGTAGACACCGGATCCCTGCTGGACGACCTGCTCCATGGCGTAGGTGAGGTCGGCGACCTTGTCCTCGTCGAAGACCTTGTCGCCCTTGACGACGTCCGAGGGGACTTCGTACTTGTAATCAGAGTTCTGGGTCTTGGTGATCTTGCTGATCGTGTGCCACTGCCGGTGCACACCCTGCGCCGCGAAGGTGGCGTAGGCGTTGGCCAGGTCGATGGGGTGCACGCTGGCGGTACCGAGCACGTTGACCAGGTTGGAGCCGAGGTCGGGCGTGTCTTTCGGGATGCCGGCGGCGATCGCCGCGTTCTTGGTCTTCTCCGGGCCGATCTGGTTGTTCAGGTCGACGTAGACGGTGTTGACCGAGCTGGCCGTGGCCTTGATCAGGTTGATCCAGCCGTAGCTGACGCCGCTGTCGTTCTTGATCTCCTTGGTGCCGGCCCGGATGACGCGGGGGCTGTTGCCGTTGTACGTCGATTCCAGGCTGACGCCGTCTTCCAGCGCCGAGATCAGGGTGAACGGCTTGAACGTGGAGGCGGCCTGGGCGCGGTCCTTGGTGGCCTGGTTCAGTTGCTTATCGATCCCCGTGCCGCCGTAGATGGCCAACACGCCACCGGTTTTCGGGTTGATCGAGGCCATGCCGACGCGTAGGCCCTTGGGCGCGTCCTTGGTCCACTTCTTCACGGCCTTGTCGCCGGCATT
Organism: Kineosporia sp. NBRC 101731; assembly: GCF_030269305.1. Classification (NCBI taxonomy): domain Bacteria; kingdom Bacillati; phylum Actinomycetota; class Actinomycetes; order Kineosporiales; family Kineosporiaceae; genus Kineosporia; species Kineosporia sp. NBRC 101731. The sequence goes on along the minus strand of NZ_BSTC01000001.1, from coordinate 308,092 downwards.
GACCAGGCGCTTGTTGAACGTGGTGGTGATCTGGTAACCGCCGGTGGTGAGGTCTTTCTCGTCGATACCGGCTTCCTGAGCCTCTTCCTTCACCATTTCCATCAGGTAGGCGGCCTGACCGGTGCTCGAGGTGGTCGTCTTCTGCTTGACGACCTTCGGGAAGGTCAACTGCGAGCGCTTGGTCGCGTCGAGCCAGTTCCGGGTGACCATCGCATCGAGCACGACGCCCCAGCGGCGGTTGGCGCGTTCCTTGTGCAGCGGGTCGCCGTCCGTAGGGTCAGCGAGCCCGGGGGCGTTGATGATGCCGGCGAGGAAGGCGCTCTCGGACTCGTCGAGCTTGGAAACGTCTTTGTTGAAGTAGGTCTTCGAGGCGGCCTGTACACCCCAGGCACCGCGACCCCAGTAAATGGTGTTGAGGTAGCGCTCGAGGATGACGTCTTTGTCGAGCTTGCGGTTGATCTTGACCGCCAGCACGGCCTCGTTCATCTTGCGCTTGTACGATACTTCGCGCTCGTTGTACACGTTCTTCACGTACTGCTGGCTGATCGTGGAACCACCCTGCTGGTTCCCACCGGTCACCGTGGCGATGGCGGCGCGGACGATCGAGGTGTAGTTGACACCGCTGTTCTCATAGAACGAGTGGTCTTCCGCGGCGAGCACGGCGTGGATCAGCGATTCGGGGACCTCTTTGAGGCTCACACTCTCGCGGTTCGTCACCGAGAGACGGCCGATCTCGTCCTTGCCGTTGGCGTAGTAGACCGTGGTGGTCTGCGCCAGAGTGGTCGGGTCTTCCGGCGGGATGTCGACCGAGTTGTAGAAATAGAACACGACGCCGACGAGCAGCAGCGTGAAGAACGCGAAGGTACCGGTGACCAGCTTCCAGGACGGCAGCCAGCGCTTGACACCCCGCTTACCCCAGCGCGGGTAGTTGAAGTAGCGGTGATAGCCCTGCGGGGGCAGACCGGCGCCAGCCCCACCGGCACGAGAACGGGACGTGCGGGAGCTACGCAAGGGCTCCCCGGTCCTGTCCAGTTGCTCATCCTCCTGGCTGCCGAAAAGGCTCAGCGCGCCAGTGTTGGCCAACAGCTGACCGGCGCGGCTGTCCCGCAGACGGTTCTGAGCCCGTCGACCTCGTGACATTCCGTCGGGCGACTGTGCCGGACCGCCCAGCTCGTCGTACGGCGACGCGCCGTAGGCGACGGTGTGAGCCTCCTGGTGGTCGGAGGAGGAGAGAGCGGCATACGGGTCGGAACCGGGAGCAGCCGGGCGGGCCTTGGGCCGTTCGGCTGATCGCGAGCTCCGCGGACGTTCACGAGGATCAGCGGCCGGGCGCATCGGCTCGTCACGCTGGTAGGGGTCACGCTGGTACGGACCGGGAGCGACCGGAGCGCTGCGGTTCTCGGCATATCCCGAATCCTGCGCATATCCCGGGTCGGGCCGGTTCTGGCGAGGACGTTCACGGGAAGGCTGCGCAGGCCTCGACGGTTGCTGCGGCCGCGAAGGTTGCTGAGCCCTTGGGGGCTGCTGCGGAGCCTGGGAGGCTTGCTGCTGGGCCTGAGCCTGCTGAGCGCGCCGAAGTTCAGCGCGCGACGGCGGCGGCTGCTGTCGACCCTGATCACCAGGAGTAACCGGACCCTGACCGCCGCTGTTGCTGTTGCGGTGCCCACCGAGCCCGGGCCGGGACTGCCCTTGCTGCGCGTTCAGCCGACGCCCACCCAAACCGGGTTGCGCGGCGGGCCGCTGCCCACCGGCGACACCGGACTGACCCGGTTGCTGCGCATCCAAGCGGCGGCCACCCAGGCCGTCACGAGCGTTCGGGTCTCCGTCGGGCCCACCTGGGCGACGACGGGATGGACCAGAAGGACGTTCCACGATGGCCGATGCCCTCCTGTTTCCGTGCGCCCTGAGGCATTCGTCCGTTTGACGGATCGGTCCAGTGTGCGGCGACCCCCCGCCTGTTCCCAAATCCGCCGGTAGCGAGCGTAAGGGCTCTGGCTATGAGTGACGTCGTGCTGGCGCAGGTTTAACGCCGAGTTACCAAAGAGACAGGTTTGGCACGAGTAAGGCGTCAACTGTGAGCTACCCGGCCTTGTCCTCGCGTTCACGGCGTCGTATCTTCAACTCGAGCCTTGGATATATCGCTCCGATACATTGCTCCGATGTAACGCAGCAACTGCAGTCCGTATATCCGGATCCCCTCGCAGCCCAATGGGATCGACCAGAGACAGGAAGAGGAGGTGCCGGCATGGGCCGTCGTAGCGACGTTCTGGAGCTGGCCGTCCTCGGCCTGCTCCAGGAGTCCGGGCTCCACGGCTACGAGCTGCGCAAGCGGCTCAACGCTCTCCTCGGCCCGTTCCGGGCGCTGTCCTACGGCACGTTGTACCCGTGCCTGAAGTCGCTTCTGGCCGCCGGGTGGATCCACGAGGCAGGTGCCGGCAACGGAGCCGACACTGCCACCCCGGCCTCACCCCTGGCCGGCCGGCGGGCCAAGATCGTCTACGAGCTCACCGCCGAAGGCAAAGAGCGCTTCCAGTCGCTCGTCAGTCACCCCGGCCCCGCGGCCTGGGAGGACGAGCGCTTCGACGTCCACTTCGCCTTCTTCGCCAGGACCGACGCCGGCACCCGGCTGCAGATCCTGGAGGGCAGGCGAAGCCGGCTGGAAGAGCGGCGCGAGGGTTACCGGCAGTCGATGCACCGCAGCCGGGAACGCGCCGAGCAGTACACGCTCGAACTGCAGCGGCACGGCCTGGAGTCCGTGGACCGCGAGGTGCGATGGCTCTCGGAGCTCATCGACACCGAGCGGGCGAGCAACATGACCCACCCCCCACACGACGGTGACCGTCCGCCACTCCCCGCCCCGGCGCCCGGTCCCGATCACGAATCCCGCTAGAACCCAGAAGGAGAAACGCATGGGCTCCATCCGCGTTGCCATCGTCGGTGTAGGTAACTGCGCGTCCTCACTCGTGCAGGGCGTTAACTTCTACGCCGATGCTGACCCGCAGGGCACCGTCCCCGGCCTGATGCACGTCCAGTTCGGCGACTACCACGTCAGCGACATCGAGTTCGTCGCCGCTTTCGACGTGGACGCCAAGAAGGTCGGTTTCGACCTCGCGGATGCGATCAACTCGAGCGAGAACAACACCATCAAGATCGCCGACGTGGCGCCGACCGGCGTCACCGTGCAGCGTGGCCACACGCTCGACGGTCTGGGCAAGTACTACCGGGAGACCATCGAGGAGTCGGACGAGACTCCGGTCGACATCGTTGCCGTGCTCAAGGAGCGCAAGGTCGACGTCCTGGTCAGCTACCTGCCGGTGGGTTCGGAAGAGGCCGACAAGTTCTACGCGCAGGCCTCGATCGATGCGAACGTCGCGTTCGTCAACGCCCTGCCGGTGTTCATCGCCTCCGACCCCGAGTGGGCACAGAAGTTCATCGACGCCGGTGTGCCGATCGTGGGTGACGACATCAAGAGCCAGGTCGGCGCCACCATCACCCACCGCGTGATGGCCAAGCTGTTCGAAGACCGTGGTGTCGTGCTCGACCGCACGTACCAGCTGAACGTCGGCGGCAACATGGACTTCAAGAACATGCTCGAGCGCGACCGCCTGGAGTCGAAGAAGATCTCCAAGACGCAGGCCGTCACCAGCAACATCGAGCACGACCTCGGCGCCCGCAACGTGCACATCGGCCCGAGCGACTACGTGCAGTGGCTGGACGACCGTAAGTGGGCGTACGTGCGCCTCGAGGGCCGTGCGTTCGGCAACGTGCCCCTGAACCTGGAGTACAAGCTCGAGGTCTGGGACTCCCCGAACTCGGCCGGTGTGATCATCGACGCCCTGCGCGCCGCGAAGATCGCCAAGGACCGCGGCGTGGGTGGCCCGGTTGTCTCCGCCTCGGCGTACTTCATGAAGTCCCCGCCGGTCCAGGTCGAGGACCGTCAGGCCAAGGAAGACGTGGAGAAGTTCATCCGCGGCGAGGCCTGATCCTCACAGCACCACCGTCCTACCGGAGCCGGGCAGCGTTCACGCTGTCCGGCTCCCGGGTTTTGCGCATCTCCCGGACCTTCCACACCATCCAGCCCACGATCAGGGCAGCCGCCGCGACGACCACGTTGATCCCGGCAGCCAGGGCCGGAATCGCCTCCAGGCCCCCCTCCGTGCCCTCCTGCACCCAGATCACCGTACCAATCAGGATCACCAGGCACACCCCCAGCCCGGCGGGGAAGAACCACCCCGGTAGTCGCCCGAGGGATGCGCGCAACAGCCCGCCGACGAGTACGAGAAGCACCGTCAGCGGCACACTCATCAGAAACAACCACAAAATGTCCATCAGAATCCCCTCCAGCAACACCCTAAAACGTGGGGACGACCATATCGGCCGAGATGCCCGAACGGGCACCTCACCAGCTGGATTGCGAGGGTTGCCAGTAGTCTCGCGACGATCTTCGGGATCGGCCCCAACGTGCAGTACGGAGGCGATGTGGCACATCTATACGCGGCGGCCGACGTGGGGTACCCGCCCGCGGGCGGTGCCCGGGGCGCCCTGGTCTTGGGTGAGGGCCCCCTGTTCGAGCGGATCACCGGCACCTGGGTGGCCATGGTGGACGAGGTGGCCCCCTACGAACCCGGCCAGTTCTACAAGCGCGAACTGCCATCCGTGCGAGCCGTCCTGTCCGGCCTCGACGAGCTGCCCGATCTGCTGCTGGTGGACGGATTCGTCGACCTCGACCCGACCGGTACCGCCGGGATGGGTCGCTACGTGCACAACGAGTTCGGCCTGACCGTGATCGGCGTGGCGAAGACCCCCTTTCGCACTGCCACGCATGCGGTGGAGGTGTGCCGGGGATCGTCGCAGCGCCCGTTGCACGTCACCGCAGCAGGCATAGCAGTGGACGAGGCGGCCGCTCTGGTGCGTCACCTCGCCGGCCCGCACCGGATCCCCGAGGCGCTGCGCGCAGTCGACCGCCTGTCGAAGGGGTTACCCCCGGCTGTCTGACGGTCCGCCGGTCGGTCTGCACCTGCCGGCGGCTTCCGGGAAACGGCCGATTTTCGCAGCTCATCCGTTGCACGAAGCAATGACGCGCCTACTGTTGGTCGGGTGCCGGGAGACCGAACGTCATTCCTCGCCGACCTGATGGTCGTGCTGCGGGGCGCGAACTTCCGCAAGCTGTTCTCCGTGCGTCTGGTGTCCCAGGCCAGCGACGGAGCTTTCCAGGTGGGCCTGGCCAGCCTGGTCTTCTTCTCCGCCGACCGCGCCACCACCCCCACCGCCGTGGCGATCGCGGCCGTGGTGACGGTTGTGCCCTACACCCTGATCGGCCCGTTCGCCGGCGTCCTGCTCGACGTCTGGCAACGACGGCAGGTTCTGCTGCTGGCCAATGCGATCCGGTCGGTGATGGTGCTCGCGGTGGCCACGATGATCTTCATCCTCGGGGTCGGCCCGCCGGTCTATGCGAGCGCTCTGGCCTGTCTGTCGATGAACCGGTTCTTCCTCGCCGGTCTGGGCGCGTCACTGCCGCACGTGGTGCCCCGGCACGAGCTGGTGATGGCCAACGCCGTCTCCCCCACCTGCGGCACCGTGGCCACGATGACCGGCGGGGCCCTCGGCTACGGCGTGCGGATGCTGCTGGGCGCGGGCGACTCCACCGACGCCACCGTGGTCACGATCGCGGCCCTCGGCTACGCCACCGCCTCGCTCCTGGCCCTGCGCATGCCCCGCACCCTGCTCGGCCCGGACCAGAGCGCACCGCTGAACCTGCGCTCGATCGGCAGCCTGGCCGGCGACGTGCTGCGCGACCTGCGGGCCGGGGGGCAGCACATCCGCAGCCGCCGCACGGTGGCCAACGCCCTGGGTGTGATCGGGGTGCACCGAATCGGCTACGGGATCATGACCATCACGGTGATGTTGTTGTGCCGCAACTACTTCAGCGACCCGAACAACCCGGACGCGGGGGTTCGGCTGCTGGCTCAGGTGGTGGGTGCGCTTGGCCTCGGCGTGGCCACCGCCGCCTTCGTCACGCCGATGGTGGCCGCCCGGATCGGGGCCTGGCGCTGGATCGGCGCCTGCCTGGCCATCTCGGCCGTGGTGCAGGCGTTCTTCGTGGCCGACGCGGCGATCTGGCTGCTCTACTTCGGCTCTTTCGTGTTCGGCGCCACCGGCCAGAGCATCAAGATCTGCGTGGACTCGATCTTGCAGGGAGACGTCGACGACGCCTTCCGCGGACGCGTCTTCGGCTTGTACGACGTGGTCTTCAACGTCGCACTGGTTTCCGCGGCCGGCCTGTCCATCCTGCTGCTGCCCCAGAACGGCTACTCACAGATGGTTTTCATGGATGTCGCCCTGTTGTTCACCGTCGCGGGCGTGGGCTACACCTTCCGCGAGCACCGCCAGCGGGCCCAGGCGCAAAACGCGAGCGGGGGCCCGGTGAACCGGACCCCCGCTCGTCAGCGGAATCTGGACTGACTAGTTTTCGACCTCGAACACGAAGCCGGTCTCGCCACCGAGGTCGACCCGGCAGCCCGGGCTGATCACGGTGGGCACACCCGGGTCGATGGCCTGCGGCGACTCACCCGGAAGGGTCAGCGCCGTGCCGTTCATCGCGCCCAGGTCGGTGAGCAGGACGTCCCAGCCCGAGGGCCGGATCTCGGCGTGCGTGCGGGACACCTGGCCGGTCGAGCTGGCCACGGCGTGCAGGTACGGCGCCTCGGGGTCGGCCGAGTCGGTGCGCGGCTTGGGGTCACGACCGAGCACGACCGGGCGGTCGACCTCGATGCGGTCACCGTTGTCGAACACCAGCACGCCCAGGGGCGGGCGGGCGACCAGGATCGGCGCCTGCGGCGGAACCGTCAGGCCACAGACCCGGCACTCGGAGCGGTCGGGCGAGGTGACGTGCCCGGCGTCGCACCAGACACCCAGCAGACGCGGGGGCTCGCGACCCTCGACATCTTCCGCCGAGTCCTGCTGGTCGTCGTCGGAGATCGGCTCGTCGGCGACCGTGCCCTCTTCGTCCTCGTAGCCCTGGTCACCGGCCTCGGTGTCCGGGCGGAAGGTGTCGGGCATCGCCGGCGGGCCACCGAAGGCCGGAGGCTGGCCGTTGAAACCGGAACCGTTGAACCCGTGGCTCGGCGGGGCCCAGGAGTCGCTCTCCGGACCGCTCTGCCAGCTGGACTCGGCCTGCGGGGCCTCGTCCTCGAGCTCGTCCTCCGGACGGTTACGGGAACCGCGGAAGAAGGCCGGGGGCAAGTCGACCCGGGAGACCTCGGAGTCGTTCTCCTCGACCGGGGCCGCGGGAGCGACCGGGGCCTCGAAGATCGATCCGGTGCCCTGCGGCGAACGGTCGGCCGGGTTGCCGAGCATGCGGGAACCGTTGACCGGGGAGTTCGGGGCCGACGGCGGCATCTGGTGCTCGGGGCGCAGCGACCGGCCACGCACACGCAACGGCAGCTCACCCAGCGGGGGCTGCTCGGGCTGCGGCGTGGGCTCCGGGGAGAACGCACTCGGGGCGGGCTCCGAGGAGAAGGCACTGGGCGTCGGCTCCGGGGAGAACGCACTCGGCGTGGGCTCCGGGGAGAAGGCGCTGGGGGCCGGTTCCGAGGAGAACGCACTGGGCGTCGGCTCCGGGGCACCCCACGGTGCCGGGGCAGGCGCTTCCGGCTCGGACCGGAACTGAGAGAACGGGTCGGGCTCGTCGGCGACGGGCGGCCAGCCGGCGGGGGCACCCCCCGGACGCGGCTTCGGCGGTACGCCGGGGCCGTGACCGGAACCGTTCAGGTTGAGCGCGTCGTTGCCGCCGGGGTCCGGGCTCGACAGTTCGACCGGGCCGGAGTCGGGTGCGTCGTCGGTGAGCAGGTCGTCGAAGTCGAACGAACGGGCGCTCTCGCCCTCGTTCTCGTCGGACGAGCCGCCGGAGAGGTCGTCGACATCGAGCAGTTCGCCCGGGTCGTCGCTACCGCTGCGCGAGTCGAAGAACGACGCGGGCGTGGGGGTCGAACCGGAGGACGACTGCAGGGCGCCGCTGGAGGAGGAGCCCGTGGACGGGGAGTCGAGCACCGACGGCACGTGGCCGTTGACCTCGCGCTGGAACCCACCGGTGCGGGTCGGCAGCGGCTGCCAGCCCTCACGGGCCTCGATACCCGGAGCACCGGAGTAGGCGGGAGTGCGCGGTTCGCCCTCGGTCAGGTCGACGACCCGGTCGGAGGCGCCGGACCCGGCCAGGCTCAGCGGGGCCGAGGATTCGGAGGACGGCGAGTCGGCCGGTGCCTCGAGCGCGGCGGCGGCCGGGAGTGCGGCGGCCGGCGCTTCGGAGATGGCAGCCGGCGCGTCCGCGTCGCTGTCGGACGTGGTCGGCGTGCAGTTCAGGGCCAGGCCGGAAACCAGCACGACCCCGGTCGAGACGGTGAACGGCAGTTCGGAGTTGGTCTCCACATCGCCGACGAGGACCCGGCGGGCGCCTGAGATCAGGCCTTCCAGCCAGGTGGTGGCACCGGTGGCGTCCAGCCGGACCGGCTCACCGGCCCGTTCGAAGCACACCGGCACGCTGCCCCGGACGAGGGCGCGAACGGCGTCCACCTCGACCCGGACGATCGCGAAGCTGGGCGCGGTGCGAATACCGCGCCGGACCAGCACGTCGAGGATCTCGTCGACGGGTGCGTCGTCGAGGGCCAGCTCCCACAACGGGCCGGCCAGAGACCAGTCCGTCGGCGCGTCCACGACGAGCACAGTTCTCGGCGCGACCACGGCAAGGAGTTGCCCTGCGGCATAGGCGATCCCGCTTTGCACGATGACTCCTCCCCTTACTAGTACTAGTAACGACTCGGTCGCTCCGCGTTGCAGATTGCCTTGTACAACGGGTTGCGCCTGATCTCACCTCAAGTGTCCGAGGCTCCGCCACTCTAGAGTCCAGCGGGCCCGGAGACCAACGGCGATGCCAAAGAAAAACGACCAGGCTTACCCCATCAGGCGTAGCCGTTGCCCTTTGACGCGCCGCGACACAGCCCAATTGTTGCGAATGAACGCGGCTCTCACCACAAATCCTGACGGTGACCAAGAGTGATCAGCGCACAGTCTCTGCGATCAAGGCCACCCCCTCAGGCGTCCATATTCCGGACAATCCCCGGATTACCTCGTCTCCATGTTCCCTGACGACCGGCGCTCCTGCCGGGGTGTCCGGTCACTTCGTAGCTAACGATTAGGCCGATGCGGTGGTTTCCCCGCCCCGACGGGCGGGTGTTGCCCCGGACGGGTCATCGCCGTCACTCGTCCCACCCACCCGGTCACCAGAAGTCTGGTCGGCGGTCGGGCCGGCGGACGCCTGTTCCCCCGCCCACCAGGCAACGAGCGCCTCGCGCGCCTCGTCGTAGCCGATCTGCCCCCGGTCCAGACGCAGGTCTTTCAGGAACTTCCAGGCCCGGCCCACGTCGCGTCCAGCCGGGATGCCGAGGATCTCCATGATCTGGTTGCCGTCCAGGTCGGGACGGACGGCGTCGAGTTCTTCCCGTTCCCGCAGTTCCGCGATGCGCAGTTCCAGGTCGTCGTAGGCGGAGGCGAGCCGGCTCGCCTTACGCCGGTTGCGCGTGGTGCAGTCGGAGCGGGTGAGCTTGTGCAGACGGTCCAGCAACGGGCCGGCATCGGTGACGTAGCGGCGTACGGCCGAATCGGTCCAGGCGCCGTCGCCGTAGCCGTGGAAGCGCAGGTGCAGCTGCACCAGGCGGGAGACCTGCTGGATCGTCTCCTTGTCGAACCGCAGCGCCTTCATCCGCCGGGTGGTGAGCTTGGCGCCCTCCATCTCGTGGTGGTGGAAGGACACACCGCCGCCCTCCTCGAACCGGCGGGTGGCCGGCTTGCCGATGTCGTGCAGGATCGCGGCCAGACGCAGCACCAGGTCCGGGCCCGGCACCGGGCCGTCCGGGCCGTCCTCCAGCGCGATCGCCTGCTCCAGCACGATCAGCGAGTGCTCGTAGACGTCCTTGTGCCGGTGGTGCTCGTCGATCTCCAGCTTCAGGGCCGGCAGCTCGGGCAGCACGTGCGCGGCCAGACCGGTGGAGACCAGCAGTTCCAGGCCGGGGCGCGGGTCGGGGGCCAGCAGCAGCTTCTCCAGCTCCACGCGGACCCGCTCGGCCGAGACGATGGAGATGCGGTCGGCCATCGCCGTCATCGCGGTCAGGGCCTCCGGGGCAACGCTGAACCCGAGCTGGGCGGCGAACCGGGCCCCACGCATCATCCGCAGCGGATCGTCACCGAACGAGATCTCGGGGGCACCAGGCGTGCGCAGCAGCCCGGCCGTCAGGTCGGCCAGCCCGCCGTACGGGTCGACGAACGTCAGCTCCGGCAGCTCCAGAGCCATGGCGTTGACGGTGAAGTCACGGCGCAGCAGATCGGCCTCGAGCGTGTCGCCGAAGGCCACCTGAGGCTTTCGGGAGTCCTCGCGGTAGACGTCGGCGCGGTAGGTGGTGACCTCCACCACGTGGTCACCCTTGCGCGCGCCGATGGTGCCGAAGGCCTTGCCGATGTCCCAGTGCGAGTCACCCCACCCACGCAGCAGCCGGATGGTCTCTTCCGGGCGCGCGTCCGTGGTGAAGTCGAGATCGGGACTCTGCCTACCGAGCAGGGCGTCGCGCACCGGCCCACCCACCAGCGCGAGCCGGTGACCTGCGGAGGAGAAGACGGATCCGAGCTCGGTGAGCAGGGGCTGAAGCGGGACCAGACGCGCTGCCGCAGCCCGGCGGGCATCGGTCAGGTCGTCGGAGGGGGTCTGTGGCACGAGTCCCAAGCGTGCCAGATGGGTGCGCCAGGGTAAGTACAGTGACGACATGCCCCGACCCTCACGGCCCCCGAACGGGCCGCGCAGGTCGCTGCCGACCGTGGAGGAGACCTCGGCCGGCGGCCTGGTCGTCGACCGCTCGGGTGAGGCCCCGCGAGGGGCCGTGATCGCCCGGCTGAACCGCGCTGGACGGGTCGAGTGGTGCCTGCCCAAGGGGCATCTGGAACTGGACGAGACGCCCGAACAGGCGGCCGTCCGGGAGATCGAGGAGGAGACCGGCATTCGTGGCCGGATACTTCACGGTCTGGGAACGATCGACTATTGGTTCTCGGTCGAGGGCAAACGAGTACACAAGCACGTGCATCATTACCTGTTGCTGGCCACCGGCGGCCAGCTCAGTACCGAGGGCGATCCGGACCACGAGGCGATCGACGTGGCCTGGGTGCCTCTTCCTGAACTTGACCAGAAACTGGCGTTCCCCAATGAACGCCGGATAGCGCGCGAGGCGAGTGTGCGACTCCTGGATTCCGCGTGAGGTACCTGGCGAACGTGCGCCGGGGGCTCACCACCGGAATATTGACCATGGCCATCACCCTCGGGGTGCTGGGCCCGTCCACTGCGCCTGCCCTGGCTGCCTCGAGCAGACAGGCCCAGCCATCGAACTCCACCCCCGAGCAGGTGACCACCACCTCCGGGGGCTCATCGACGTCCACAAGAACTCAGGGCTCCGCCACTGCCTCCCGGAACCTGCAACTCACCCTGTCGCGCGTCTCGCCGACCTCGGTGACGGCACAGGACGATCTGGTGGTCACCGGGGTCGCGCGGAACTTCAGCGCCCGGGCCCTGAAGAACGTCACGGTGTCGCTGCGGTTCAGTTACGCCGTGCTGGACGGGCGCGAGGCGGTGATCGACTGGGTCGAGAACGGCGACGTGGCCACCACGAGCACCCTTCTCAGGAGCCAGAACCTCGGCAATGTCCGGGCGAAGCAGTCGGTGCCGTTCACGCTGACCGTCCCGGCCGGCGGGCTGGGGCTCACCAGCTGGGGCAGTTCCTTCGGGGCGCGCCCGTTCTCGCTGGTCGCCTCCTCGGCGGCCGGCCGGCAGCTCGACGCGATCCGTTCCACCCTGGTCTGGGCCCCGCAGGAGAGCGACTCGAAGGTCGGGCTGACCCTGCTCGCGCCGCTGACCTCGGTCGTCCCCTCCACCACGGCGGGCCTGGCGACCGAGGAGGCCGCGGCCGAACTGCTGCCCGACTCCCGGCTCTCGCGCATCCTCACCGCCACCGACGACCCGGCCATCGGCTGGGCCGTCGACCCCGCGCTGCTGGCCGCCGCCCAGTCTCTGAAGGAGGGCGGGATCAGTGAGGCCGCCACCCAGGACGACGAGGAGGCCGACGGCGACGACGAGGCGACCAGCTCGTCCTCTGTCTCTCCCAGCCAGCCCTCCGGCAACGAGGCGGCGACCCCGTTCGCCATCAGCAACGAGGCCGCGAAGACGGCCGGAACGGCCTGGCTCAGCCGCATCGTCTCAGGTCGTAAGAAGCGCACGGTGCTCGGCCTGCCGTATGCCGACACCGATCTGAACTCCCTGCTCAAGGGCGGTAAGAGCTCCGGCCTGCTACGTCAGTCGGACAAGCTCGGCGAGTCGATCGAGAAGAAGGCGCTGGGCTCGTCGCTGTACTCGCGCATCGCCTGGCCGGCCGATGGTCAGATCTCGCGGCAGGCGATCGACGGCCTCGTGGACACCGGGCACCAGTCGGTGATCCTCTCCGAGAGCCAGCAGCCGGCCGAACCGGAGATCAGCTACACCCCGAACGGTAAGAGCACGGTGCGCAGCAAGGACAACACGCTCACCGGCCTGCTCTACGACGACGAGCTGTCCGACCTGTTCGCCGATTCCGGCCGTGATCGCGGTGCCGAGACCACGCAGACCATGCTCGCCGTCCTGGCCGCCATCAGCGCCGAGTCGGCCGCGCCCACCTCCGACTCGCAGTCCCGGCAGGTCCTGGCCGTGGCGCCGCGCAACTGGGACCCGCAGCCGGGCGACGTGCAGCGGCTGACCAATGCCCTGCGCGAGGCCTCGTGGGTGTCGATCGGCAGTCTGAAGAAGCTGGGTCAGTCCACCGCCGTTGACCGCGAGGCCCATCGGTACGGCCGGAAGGCAGTGCGCAGCGAGCTGCCCAAGGGCAACCTGAGCAACGCCCAGGCCATGGACCGCGATCTGGGCAACATCGCCCCGGCGCTGATCAACAATCAGGACGTCGTACAGCGCCTGGAGCAGCGCATCACCTCGCTGCTGTCCTACGCCTGGCGGTCCGACCTGGACGGTCAGGCCCAGGCCCGCCGGGCGGTGATGGACGACGTGGGCGATCTCACCGGCAAGGTGCAGTTGCTCATCGGGACGGAGAGCAAGGTCTTCACGGCCCGCTCCGCCCTGATCCCCGTCACCGTGGACAACAAGACCGACTTCGACCTGCGGGTCTCGGTGAGTTTCAGCGCCGGGTCCGGCCAGCTGAAGATCGATCGCCAGCCCGACCCCGTCACCATCCTGGCGGGGCACCGGCAGTCGTTCCGGGTCGAGGCCACCGCCATCGCGACCGGCAACGTGCTGGTCGAGACCAAGCTGCTGACCGGCGAGGGCACGAAGCAGCGGGTGCTCGGCAGCCCGCAGACCTTCGAGGTCAAGGTGCGCCCGAACTGGGAGAGCTGGGGCATGATCGGCATGGCGGTCCTGCTGGGCCTGCTGCTGCTCGTCGGTCTGCTGCGCAGCTTCCGGCGCAACAAGACCCGGCCGAAGGTGCCGCTCAACTCGATTCCGGACGTCGATGACGAGGCCACCCGCGCTGCCCGCAAGGTGACGAAGGAAGCCGCGCCGCCCATCGCCACTGACGGTTCTCCCACCCCTGACGTCCCTGCCGAACCGGCGAATGTGACGGACAGCGCACCGATCCAGCGCTCGGGTGGCGCAACAGAACGATCTCCACAAGGCTCAGTTACCGGGGACGACAAACTTCGCGCCCCCGGCACCGGATCAGCCTCCGGGACTCCGGGTGCCCCGCGGGGTATGCATGAACAGAAGTCCAGCTCGGTACCGACGATGGCCGCAACGAAAGGGGCGGAGCGTCGCAGTCCGACGATGCCGAAGGAGAACAGGTGAGCGGGTGGTCGTCGGACGACGGCACACCCGTGCCCTCCGACGACCCGGACCGCCCGATGCGACCTCGGCGGGCTGACGGTCAGCACCCGCAGGAGCAGTACCCGCAAGACCAGTACGAGGGAGACCCGTACGCGGCCCAGAGAGAGTCCGAGTACGTGTCCCAGCACGAAGGTCCCACCCGCCGATCACGGTCGGCTCAGCGCCAGGCCCAGCGGCAGGCGCAGCAGCAGCCACCCCCGGCCCCGCAGCCGCAGCAGCCCGCCGACGCCTGGTGGAACCAGCCACCGGCCGAGCCGCGCCGGCGTCGGCCGCGCCCGGCACCGCCCCGGGTCGATCAGGGCGATCAGCCGGTGGCACCGGCCGACCCCACCCGGCCGGTGCCGCAGGAGTTCCGGCGGCCACGCAACCAGCACCAGGACCCGCAGAACCAGCACGCCGTGCCGCTGCCGGTGGCCCCCGAAGACCCCACCGTGCAGGTGCGGCCGTACCGGCCCGAGCAGGCCCGGTACGCGGAGGGCGAGTACGGCCAGGCCGGTGCTTCGGGTCAGGGCGGCGGATACGGGCAGTACGACGAGCCCTACGACCAGACGCGTGACGACCGGACCGGCCCTGGCGATCCGGAGCACGGTGGCTCCGACCCGGGGTACGACAACCAGGGTTATCAGCAGGGGTACGAGCAGGGGTACGACGACTGGGACTCCGGGAGCGGGGAGCAGCAGCAGTACTTCCACCCGCTCGACCCCGAGACCCCGGCACCCGGCAACAGCCGGCGAGGCCGTCGTGCAGCCCAGCCGCCGCCCCCGACCCCCGACAGCCCTTACGACCTGTCCGGCCTCGACCCGGCCGAGCTGACGGGTTCACTGAACCTGCTGGGGCTCGTCGAGGGCACCGCGATGCCCTCGGACGTCACCCGGCCGATCGCGCCGATCCGGGCGCCGATCGCCCGGGCCCCGCGCCGGCCGCTGCCACCGGTGGCGCCGCGTTCCCGTGACGACCGCGGCTATGACGATCGTGGGTACGACGAGCACGGGTACGACGACTGGGACTACGGCGACCGAGGTCAGGCCGAGCCGGACTTCGAGGCGGCGGATCAGGACGAGGACAACCGGGCACAGTCTGCCTCGCGCGCCTCCTCGCTGCTGGGCAGCAGCGCACTGATGGCAGCGGGAACGATGGTCTCCCGGCTGCTCGGTTTCGTGCGCGCCTCGGTGTTGGTCGCGGCAGTGACGCCGGGCGGTGACGCCGGTGCGGCGGATGCCTTCTCGGTCGCCAACATCATGCCCAACGCGCTCTACATCCTCCTGGCCGGCGGTGTGCTGAACGCGGTCCTGGTTCCGCAGATCGCCCGGGCCGCCAAGCAGAAAGACGGCGGCGAGGACTACATCAACCGCCTGTTGACCGCGGCGCTCGGTCTACTCGCCGTGGTCACGGTGCTGGTGCTCATCGGCTCGCCGTTACTGGTCAAGGTCTACGCGTCCGACGACTGGGACCCCGACCTGATCGCCCTGACCGCGGCGTTCTCACTGTGGTGTCTGCCCCAGGTGTTCTTCTACGGCGTCTACACCCTGCTCGGCCAGGTGCTGAACGCCCGCGGCAAGTTCGGCGCGTTCATGTGGTCGCCGGTGCTCAACAACGTGGTCTCGATCGCCGGTCTGGCCGCCTTCATCGCGGTCTACGGCGGGGGCACCCAGTCGGGTACGGAATGGACCGGCACCAAGGTCATGCTGCTGGCCGGCAGCCAGACCCTCGGCGTGGCGACCCAGGCCCTGGTGCTGATCCCCCTGCTGAGCCGCGCCGGTATCCGCTACCGGCCGAAGTTCGGTCTGCGCGGAGTGGGCCTGGCCTCGGCGAGCCGGGTGGCCGGCTGGACCTTCGCCGCGGTGGTCGTGCAGCAGCTGGCCTTCGTGGTCATCTCGAAGGTCACCACCACCGCCAGCAACCTGCTGAAAGATCATCCGGACGCAGCGATCAACACCGGTAAGGCGATCTACGACAACGCCCTGCTGCTGTTCATGCTGCCGCACTCGCTGGTAGCGGTCTCGCTCGTCACCGCGCTGTTCACGCGGATGTCGAATGCCGCGGCAGAGAACCGGATCCGGGACGTGCGGGCCGACCTCTCGCTCGGGCTGCGGCTGACGGGTCTGGCCACCGTGGTCTCGACGGCTGCCATCCTGGCTCTCGGGCCCGACATCGCCGCCTCGATGTTCCCGAGCGCCAACCGATCTACCACCAACGGCATTGCCTACGTGGTGATGGCCATGGCGGTGGGCCTGGTGCCCTTCAGCGCGCAGTATCTGTTCCAGCGGGTGTTCTTCGCCTTCGAAGACGCGAAGACACCGTTCTTCATCCAGATCGCCACGAGCGGCACCTGGGCCGCGGGAAACCTGGTCTCGCTCTATCTGCTGCGTGAGAGCCCGCAGTACATCGTCATCGGAGTCGGCCTCTCGATGGCTGCGTCGAACTTCGTCAGCGCGCTGCTGTCCTACTGGATCCTGCGGATGCGCTTCGGTGACCTGGACGGACGCGCGGTGGTGCGCTCCCACATCGAACTGTTCGCAGTGGGCGGCATCGGTGGTGGTGTGGCCTGGCTGATGGCGCGGTCCACCCACATCTTCCTCGGCGACGGTTGGGTGACGTGCATCATCGCCACCGTCGTCGGTGGGCTCATGCTGCTGTTCATCTACGTGGCAGGCCTGCGTCAGCTCGGGGTCCAGGAGATCGAGGACGTTTTCGGGCCGCTGTTGCGACGGTTGCCGTCGTCTCCGGAGACGGTCGCCCGGCACTCGACCTACTGAGAACGGACACTGGAGGGCGACGCCATCGCGTCGTCCTCACTCTGTGTTCTCACTGGTTCCCGCGTGTCACTCCAATGGGGCGTAAGGCGCTCTTGTGTGCGTGATGTGCATGACATCTCGTTCCGGGCGACCGGGAGAACTACGATGGAATACGGATCCGTACCGACGATCCCGTCAGCGGCCGGCATCCGTGCCGACTGCCGACAAGACGGACTGCAGACGGACTGCGCTGCCATCGGGCTGGAAGGAGTGCACGGGCTTGTCCAACGCCACCCGCGGCACCGTTCTGGCCGGCCGCTACCGACTTGAAGACCGCTATCACGCCAACACCGACTCGTCGGTCTGGCGGGCGGCGGACCTCACGCTCGACCGGCCGGTGACGGTTCGGGTCATGCGACCCGGACACCCCTACTCGGCCGACGTGGCCGACGCCGCGCGCCGCGCCGCCCTGATCGATGATCCGCGCCTCGTGCGGGTGCTCGACGTGGGCACGCACGAGGACATCACGTTCGTGGTGAGCGCCGACGTCGACGGCGACAGCCTGGCCACCCTGATCGAGCGGGCCCCCCTGGATCCGCCGGTGGTGCGCCGCATCGTCGGCGAGGTAGCCCAGGGCCTGCGCGGCGCCGCTGCCCGCGGACTGCACCATCTGCGGCTGACCCCGCGCTCGGTGATCATCACCTACGACAACACCATCAAGATCTCCGGAGTGGCCGTCGAGGCCGCCTCCGCCGGGCTCGACCCCAAGGTCGCGGCCACGGCCAGCCGGATGGACGCGCTGAGCCTCGTCGGCCTGCTCTACGCCGGGCTCACCGGGCGCTGGCCGCTCGACGACGCCGGTTTCGCGCCGGCCCCGCGGGCGAACGACGGTGGACCGATCGCGCCCTCCGAGCTGATCCCCGACATCCCCGGCGACCTGAACCGGCTGTGCCTGCTCACGCTCGGGCCGCTGGACAGCGGTCCGCACACCCCGGCCGAGGTCGTCGGTGCGCTCTCCCCCTGGCCGAGCGCCGACGAGGCCCCGCTGCGGTCGGCCTCCCGCCCCCGCCGTCCCGTTGCCCCGGCCACGCCGAACCCGGCGCTGGTCATGCGTGGCCGCCCGCCCCGGGGCCAGACACCCGCCTCGGGTTTCCGGCCGGGTGGCCCGGTTTCTTCCGGTCAGTCCTCCCCTGGCCAGGGCACTTCCGGACCGGTCGGTCCAGGAACCCCGGCCCGGGCCGCGTCGGCATGGGCCCCCGCCGGTGGCGAGAGCCTGTTCGACCCGCGGCGGCGCGACCGGGAAGTGGATCCGGACGCGACCCTCCCGCCGAGTGCGGTTTCCCCCGAGCTGTTCTCCCAGGTCCGGTCGGCCGGCAACCCGTCCGGGCAACCGCCGGTCAACCGCGGCTCGCGCCCGCAGGCCTGGCCGAGCGGGACGCCGGCCGAGCGTTCGTCGGCCGCTCCCCCGGAGAACGCCGCGCCCAACCGCCCCGCAGCCCGGCCGGAACGGCGCACCGCGTCGCTGTTCCCGACCCCGAGCGTCGCGATCACCGGCTCGATGACGTTGCCGCCACGGGCTCAGGGCGGCGGCCGCACCGACGCGATGTTCGGCAGCACCCCGCCCGGGGAAGAAGCCGCGCCGGAGACCGCGCAGAACATCCAGCCGAACCAGCCGACCGGTGGCAACCGCACCGACGGTGCCCGTCCGGCACCCCGAAAAGCCACCGCCGCTCCCCAGGTGCCCCAAGGACCGGGGTCTCCCCAACGTCCTCAATCACCACAGCGCCCACAGGCCCAGCCTCGCCCTCAAGCTCCCCAGAGCCCCCAGGGCCGCCCGCCGAGCCGCCCCCAGAGCGCGGAACACGCCGGGCCGATGAGCCCGCCCGTGCGGCGTACCGCGTCGATCTTCCCGACCCCCAGCGTCGCGATGACCGGTTCGATGCCGCTGCCGCCGCGACCGAAGGGTGGCGACCGTACCGACGCCCTCTTCGGGATCGAGCCGGCCGCGAACACCGATCTCACCCCGGCACCTCTGCGCGAGGCCCGCAAGGCGCAGCAGAACCAGCAGCATCAATCGGCCTCGTCAGCTCCGGAACCCGTCCGGCAACCTCGACAGCCCCAACAGCCTCCAAGGCCGCCGCAGCCCTCGACCGTACGATCCGCGCAGTTCGCCCAGCCCCCCAGATCAGCGGGCAGCCCGAACCAGCCGAGGCCGAATCTGCTCGACAGCGGCCCGATCCCGACCGCTGCGGCGGCCCGCACCGCCGCCGGTCTTCGGGCCGGCCGGCCGACCTCGCGCCCCCTTGCCGATGTACCGGGCTCCGGCAACCCCAACCTGATGGCCCGACCGATCACTCCGGACGCCGGACCAGGGGCTTCGCCGTCGTTCTTCGCCTCGGCGAGCTCAGCGGGTCAGCCCGGCGCAGGCCGGCCGGGTGGCGACGCGCCCGACGGTGAGGTGGCGCCCGGCGACACCTGGGGTGAGCATTCCGCCATGGGTTCCCAGCCGGCCGGTCCAGGACGTCATCGTGGCCCTGCCGACGGGCGCGCGCCGGCGGCCGCCGCCTCCCGCCTGCCCTGGGAACAGGGCTGGTCGCACAACCCGCACTCGAACGAACCACCCTCACCGCTGGAATCGAGCGGACCGTTCCCGATCGTGATCCCGCCGGAGGCGCCGTCCAAGGGGCAGTCCCGCAAGGTGCTGTTCGGCATTGTCGGGGTGTTCCTGGTGCTCCTGCTGGTGGCCGCCTGGCAGCTGCGCGGGCTCGTGCTCGATTCCGACGACGACTCGGTCGCCGTCCGGGAGACGGGCCCTCGCATCACCACACAGCCCGCGAACACGGTCGAGCCACCTCCGAGCCCGGGGGTCAGTGCCGAGGCGAAGGCCTCGGTGTCGGCCGAACCCGTCGAGAAGACCGTCGAGCCGGTGAAGATCCGTACCGCCACGGCGATCGATCCACAGGGTGACGGCGACGAGAACTCCACGGACGCACCCCGGGCGGTGGACGGCAAGAAGGGCACCGAATGGGAGTCCAACTGGTACGGAAATGCCAAATTTGGAGGCCTGAAGAAAGGCCTGGGGCTGGCGATCGAGTTGAGGCGTTCGGCGGCGGTAAGCTCCGCTGAGATCGATGTCGCCGGAACGGGTGGCCGGGTGCAGCTGCGCTCTGCCGACGGGCCGGACTACGACGGCTCGAAGCTGATCGGCTCCGGGACGTTGGGCGACGGCAAGATCACGGTCGACCCCGATGACGATGTCGATGAGGCGAAGTACGTCATTGTGTGGTTCACCGAACTGCCCTCGATCGAGGGTGAGTACCGGCTGAATGTCTCCGAGGTGCGACTGACGTGAGTGACGACGGCGAGGTGGACGACCGCCGTCTGATCGCAGCCCACCTCACCGGCGATCCGGACGCCTTCTCCACGATCGTCCGCCGGCACGCCGACCGCCTCTGGGCGGTCGCTCTGCGCACCACCGGGGATCCTGAGGAAGCCGCCGACGCCGTGCAGGACGCGATGGTCTCGGCACTGCGCTATGCCGACCACTATCGGGGCGACGCAGCGGTCAGTACGTGGCTGCACCGGATCGTGGTGAACGCCGCGCTCGACCGCATGCGCCGGCGTGCCGCCCGGCCGAGCGTGCCGCTGGGCGAGCGCGACGTGATCACGGGGATCGACGAACACGGCGCCACGGTGGCCCGGCTCGACGTCCGGTCCGCCCTGAACAAGCTCCCCGAGGCGCAACGCGTGGCCCTGGTGCTGGTTGATCTGGACGACGTCCCGGTCGCCGAGGTGGCCCAGATGCTCGGTGTGGCGGAAGGCACGGTGAAGTCGCGATGCTCCCGCGGCCGGGTTGCCCTGGCCCAGTTGCTGCGCGGTGAGGTGCCCGGGCCCCAGCGTGTTTCCCCCGTGCAGAACCATGATCGCCAACCTGGCCGGGCCAGTACCGCAACGCCCGGTTTCATCGGTGACGCCCGCCCGAGCCCCTACCGCAACGACCCCTACGACGATGAACAGGGTGGCCGTCAGGGAAATCCCGGGAACCCTAGAGGCACCGGCCGCGTCAGATCTGACGAACCGCCACGAGGACGCAGCCGAGCAGGAGAGGGGTGGTGAGCATGCCCGCGCACCCGGAAGATGACCTCCTCGCCGACCTCGCCGCCGATGTACTTCCCATTGATGTGGCCCGGCAGGTCGAGGGCCACGTGATGGGCTGTGCCCGATGCTCCGCGGTGCTCTCGAGCGCCGAGGGCATCCGTAGCCTGATCCGGCAGGCACCGCCCGAGACGATGCCCCCGCAGGTGATGGCCCGGCTGGAGCAGGCACTCGCCATGGCCCGGGGCGGCCAGGTGTCACAACCGCTGCCGCAGTCACAACCGCAGACCCGTCGTGGCGCCACCGGCCCGATGCGCCGTGATGTCCACGGTGGCAACACCGGCCCGCAGCAGCAACACCCCACCGGCCCCCAGCGTCAGCGCCCGACCGGCCCGCAACCCCAGCAATCCCCGCCTCAGCACCACACCGGCCCGCAACCGGTGCGGCGCGATCGTTCGCAGCCCGCCCCGAACACCTCGTCCTTCACGGTGCGGCCTCTCAACCTGCCCACGAGCAACGACTCGCCGGCGTTCCCGGCGGGTGACGCGACCATCCTGCAGCCGGCGGTCCGTGACAACGGCCCCGACCCGGAGCTGACCCAGCCGGTGCGCAAGCGCCGCGGGGCCCGGGCGGTGCAGGGGCCCGACACCGGTTCGATGACCCGGACGATGCGGCCGGTGCGCGACCGTGCTCCCGGCAAGCTCACCCGGATGGAGAACTCCACCCAGGCCGTGCGCGTGCGTCGCCAGGCGCTGGAGGAGCAGAAGGCCGAAGAGCCCTCGCGCTGGCCGCGGATCCCTGCGGGCCTCGTGGCCGCGGTGGTGCTGGTGCTGGCCCTGGCCGGCGGCGGCACCGCCTGGATGCTCAAGGGCCGGGGCTCGGACGGTGACTCCAGCAGCGCGAGCACGACAGCGAGCGGTCCTCTTCTGGCCTCGGTGCAGGAAACCGGCACCAAGTACCAGCGCGCCGGCCTGAAGAAGCAGATCGACAGTCTGGTGACGACCCCGGTCACGGCTTCTTCCGGAGCTGCGGAAGACGGCGACACCACCATGTCCGCCCGGAGCGAGGGTGAGCCCGAGACCGGCGAGATGCCGGGTGCCTCCGACTCCTCGACCTCGGGCGATTCAGCCGATACGGGTGATACGGCCGACAACGGTGACCTGCTGAAAGACCCGGAGGCGCTGGAGAAATGTCTCCAGGCGATCGACCAGAAAGACGCCCAGCCGGTCGCGGTCGACCTCGCCACGTACAACGGCCGCGAGGCCGCACTGATCGTCCTGCCTGGTGCAAGTGGCGGATACGACGTGTGGATCGTCGCCAGAACCTGTCAACCTGGTGACGACGGCACCATCGACGTGGTCGAGGTGCAGTCGTGAGGCGCCTCTGAACAGGGGCACCTACTGAGCCTGCGCGGTCGGTGGCGTCGGGAACACGACGACCACCCGAACGGTTCTACAGCGAGCAGGCAATTCCGTGGACTTGGAGAAGACGTGAGCGACGTCAGGAACGTCATCATCATCGGTTCGGGCCCGGCGGGCTACACCGCGGCTCTGTACGCGGCGCGCGCCAACCTGAACCCCCTGGTCTTCGAGGGTTCGGTGACCTCCGGTGGCGCTCTGATGAACACCACCGAGGTGGAGAACTTCCCCGGCTTCCCCGACGGCATCCAGGGCCCGGAGCTGATGGACAAGATCCGCAGCCAGGCCGAGAAGTTCGGGGCCGAGCTGATCCCGGACGACGTCACGGAGCTGCACGCCACGGGTGACATCAAAGAGGTCAAGCTGCACGACGGCACGACCTACCGGGCCCGGTCCGTGATCCTGGCCACCGGCTCGGCCTACCGCGAGCTCGGCCTGCCCAAGGAGAAGGTTCTCTCCGGGCACGGCGTGAGCTGGTGCGCGACCTGTGACGGCTTCTTCTTCCGCGAGCAGGACATCGCCGTGATCGGCGGTGGCGACTCCGCGCTGGAAGAGGCCACCTTCCTCACCCGCTTCGCCCGCTCGGTCACCGTGGTGCACCGCCGCGACTCGCTGCGCGCCTCGAAGATCATGCAGGACCGTGCGCAGGCCAACCCGAAGATCCGCTGGGCCTGGAACAGCGAGGTCGTGGACATCCACGGCGACGCGAAGGTCTCCGGCATCCGGCTGCGCGACACCGTCACCGGTGAGGAGCGCGACCTGGACATCACCGGCCTGTTCGTGGCGATCGGCCACGACCCGCGCACCGAGCTGATCAAGGGTGTGCTGGAGCTCGACGACGCCGGCTACATCAAGACCGAGGGCCGGTCCTCGCGCACCAGCGTGCCCGGTGTGTTCGCCTGTGGTGACGTGGTCGACCACGAGTACCAGCAGGCCATCACCGCCGCAGCGTCCGGCACCACGGCCGCGATCGACGCCGAGCGCTTCCTGGCCGCGGTGGAAGACGTCACCAACGGCCTCGACGAGGGTGCCGTGGCGAGCGCGGCCAAGGAGCGCACCGAAACGGTCGCCAACTGGAGCGCCGTCACTCACTGAGGTGGTTGCGGGCCCGCGGGGAACTCGCGGGCCCGGCCTCCCCACCGTGGCCCACCGGGTCCGGCATCATCGTCCAGACCCGTTGTGGGCCTGGTCTCGCTGAATTGAAATCGCTTCACTGCTTGCCACTTTCGAGGAGAAACCCATGGCTGACACGACCAGCGCGCCGAAGGCCGTCACGGACGAGACGTTCGACGCCGAGGTGCTGAAGTCTGACAAGCCGGTGCTGGTCGACTTCTGGGCCCCGTGGTGCGGTCCGTGCCTGCAGGTGGCGCCGGTCCTGGCCGAGATCGCCGCGCAGCACCCGGAGATCACCGTGGTGAAGATCAACACCGATGAGAACCCGAAGGTCGCGGCCTCCGCGGGCATCACCTCGATCCCGACGCTGAACGTGTACCAGAACGGGGAGCTGGTGAAGTCGCTCATCGGTGCGAAGCCGAAGCCGATCCTGCTCCGTGAACTGGCCGACTTCCTGAACTGACCCCACCGACGATGGTGAGTTCTTCCCCCCGCCATCAGAACGGAGCGCCGGCCGCCGTGGATGTGCCCACCAGCCTGCTCGCTGCGGCCGGGCGCCCGCTCCGCCTGGGTGACACCGACGATCTCGTGCCGGTTGTGCGTGCCCTGCTGATCCGGGCGGGTGCCCTGCTGCCGGGCGCTCCTTCGGCCGAGCAATCCCTCTTCGATCACCAGCTCGACGGGGCCGTGCGCGGTTTCCAGCAAGACCGCGGCCTGGTCGCCGACGGCCTGGTCGGGCCGCAGACGGCCTTTGCCCTGGACGGCGCCCGCTGGCGTCTGGGCGACCGCACCCTGCTGCTCACCGCCGGCCACTGGATGCGCGGCGACGACGTGTCGGCGCTCCAGGAGCGGATGGTCGTGCTGGGTCTGCACGCCGGCCCGGTCGACGGCATCTTCGGGCCGGCCACCGAGGCGTCGCTGCGTGAACTGCAGCGTGGTCTCGGCCTGCCCGCCGACGGCATCTGTGGTCGCCCCACCTTCACGGCCATCGGCGCTCTCGGGCGGTCCGTCTCGGGCGGAGACGCCTGGGCGTTGCGCTCGCGGGGCTCCGTGGCCATGGCCGGTGTCAGCCTGACCGGCAAGACCGTGGTGCTCGACCCCGGATCCGACCGCACACCGGGTGCCGGTGGGCTCAACGAGGCGACCGTGGCTTACGACGTCGCTCTGCAGCTGGCCGAACGGCTTTCCGCCGTCGGTGCCCGGGTCCGGTTGACCCGTCAGCCGGACGAGGACATCAGTACCGAAGACCGAGTGGCCCTGGCCGAGTCGGAGGGCGCCGATCTGGTGATCTCCCTGGTCACCGAGCGGCTCGCGAACCCGGTGGCCTCGGGTGTGGCCACGTATTACTGGGGTGGTGGCCGGGTCGGGCAGCACTCGGAGGTCGGACAGCGTCTGGCGGTGCTGTTGCAGCGCGAGATCGTGGCCCGCACCGGGATGCTGGACGACCGCAGCCACCCGTGCTCGTACGATCCGGTGCGGCTGACCCGGATGCCCGCGGTGATCCTCGCCCTGGGGTATCTCACCAATCCCGGCGATGCCGAGCGTCTGGGTGACGCGGACTTCCGGGCCTTGATCGCCGAGTCGATGCTGTTCGCCGTGCAGCGTCTGTACCTGGCCGAGAACGATGCCGAGACCGGCACGCTGTCGCTCAGCGACGTTCAGGCCTTCGCTCGTCAGCGCTGATCTCTTGAGTCGCGCGAGAGGCCCCCACCGCATCGGTGGGGGCCTCTCGCGTGGGGCTGACCAACGTCCCTCATTGAGTTGTTTTGAGGACGACGTGAGCTACGGAGCGACGCCGGTGCCG
Organism: Kineosporia sp. NBRC 101731; assembly: GCF_030269305.1. NCBI lineage: Bacteria > Bacillati > Actinomycetota > Actinomycetes > Kineosporiales > Kineosporiaceae > Kineosporia > Kineosporia sp. NBRC 101731. The sequence goes on along the minus strand of NZ_BSTC01000001.1, from coordinate 282,973 downwards.
GTGAGCGCGGGGAGGCGAACGGTGCCCAGGATCTGCTCGAGGGCGAGTTCGACATCTTCGCGCCACGACGTAGCGGTCTTGAGTTCGAGTCGCAGCCGCGGAAAACGGTGGTGCTGGCGCACCGTCTTGAACCCGACAGCGGTGAGCAGGTCGGCCGGCACGAGGCAGGACGCCTTCTCCTTGTCCTCATCGTCCGGCGCCGCGGTCATGGCTCCACCGGCGGTCAGCCCGAAAGCCTCCAGCGCCCGCACTCCGCGCTTGCTCAGGTCTTTCGCCGTGGCTTGCAGCAGCATCCGGGCCAGGCCGGCGCCGGCGAACTGGGGCAGCACCCGGGCGGTCATCAGCAGCACGGCGTCGCCACTGACGGGTGACGTCGGGAACTCCAGGGCCCGCGGCACCAGGGTGGGCGGCGCGTAGGTGACGAAACCGGCGGGCTGCTCGTCGACATAGGCTATCCGGCCGCACGAACCCCACTCCAGCAGCGTCCCGGAGATCCAGGCCTCTTTCTCGAACCCGGTATCCCCGGCCTTCATGGCCTGTTTCGCTGCCAGCGGGTCGAGTTCCCAGGTGACACAACGCCGGCACGTACTCGGAAGATCCGAGAGGTTGTCCAGCGTGAGCGGTGCGAGCCTGCGGCTCATCCAGCAGCTCCTGCAGCGGTCGGTGCGATCTTGAGACGATCAGATCCTCGGCAGACAGAAGGATACTGACGAGGGGTACGAACGAAAAAGATCGTAAGCCTGTCGCGCCGCCCACGTGAATACGTCATGTAGTTACTTTCCAGTTACTGAACGTAATGCCATGGACAACGCCCACTCTTCCTGATGGTCTGCTCCACTCAGGCCTCGCGAGCGGTGAAGGTGGGATCAGCACCATGCAGACCGGTGATGGGTTCAGGAACGACAAGGGTTCGCGGCTGGACCGCTGGCTGGGCTCGTACGCAGCACGCACCCACGGAATGACGGCATCCGAGATCCGGGCCCTGTTCGCCGTGGCCAGTCGCCCCGAGGTGGTGTCGCTCGCCGGTGGCATGCCCAACCTCTCGGCCCTTCCCATGGATGTGGTCAGCCGGTCGCTGGCTGGGCTGGTCGACCGGAAAGGCTCGGTCGCTCTGCAGTACGGCTCCGGCCAGGGAGATCCGGACCTACGCCGGCGCATCCTCGACGTGATGGCGCCCAACCAGGTCACCGCCCATCCCGACGACATTGTCGTGACGACCGGCTCCCAGCAGGCCCTCGACCTGGTGACCCGCATTTTTGTCGACCCCGGGGACGTCGTTCTCGCCGAGGCTCCCAGCTACGTGGGTGCGCTGGGAGTTTTCCGGTCGTATCAGGCCGATGTCATCCATGTCCCGATGGACGAGGAAGGCCTTATTCCTGAGGCGCTTTCGGAGACCCTGGTCGCTCTGCGGCGCGCCGGCCGACGAGCAAAACTGCTGTACACGGTTCCCAACTACCACAACCCGGCGGGCGTCACCATGGCCGCCCACCGGCGCCCTCAGATCCTGGAGATCACCCGCCGCTTCGGCGTTCTCGTGATGGAAGACGACCCCTACGGTCTGCTCGGTTTCGACGGCGACCCACTGCCGGCGATGCGTTCCTTCGATGACGACGGCGTGATCTACCTGGGTTCCTTCTCCAAGACCTTCGCCCCCGGTTTCCGGGTGGGCTGGGCCGTCGCCCCGCACGCCGTGCGCGAGAAACTGGTCCTGGCCAGCGAATCCGCGATCCTGTGCCCCAGCTCGTTCAGCCAGATGGCAGTCTCCACCTACCTGGCCGAGCACGACTGGAAGCATCAGATCGGCCTGTTCCGCGAGCTCTACCGCGAACGCCGCGACGCCATGCTGCAGGCTCTGCACGACATGCTGCCCACCTCGAACTGGACGAACCCGCAGGGCGGTTTCTACGTCTGGGTCCAGGTGCCCGACGGCCTGGACACGAAAGCCATGCTGCCCCGCGCGGTCACGGCCCGCGTGGCCTATGCGCCCGGAACCGGCTTCTACACCGACGGGCAGGGTCGCGACTACATGCGGCTGTCGTACTGCTACCCGACCCCGGAGCGGATTCGTGAAGGCGTCCGCCGGCTGGCCGGAGTCATCGACGAAGAGCTGGAGGTGCAGGCCACTTTCGGCCCCGCACCGCGATCGAACCGGATCGGCTCGTCCTTCGAGTCGCCGGGCCCTGATCTCTCCTAGTTCACGTCACGAACAAATGTCTGATGGAGGTACGGAAGTCATGTTGTCACCGCGGGTTCTGATCCTGGCGGGTGGCCTCTCGCACGAGCGCGAGGTATCTCTACGGTCGGGCCGCCGGGTCGCCGAGGTCTTGCGTGAGGCCGGATGCGAGGTCACGGTCACCGATGTCGACGACCGGCTGCTCGACACCCTGCGGTCGGGTCAGATCGATGTGGTGTGGCCGCTGTTGCATGGGGTCAGTGGTGAGGACGGCGCCGTACGAGATGTTCTCGAGCTCGTCGGGGTGCCCTACGTCGGCTCCGACCCGGCCGCGTGCCGGCTCTCGTGGGACAAGTCCGTAGCGAAGAGCATCGCCGCGGAGGCCGGGCTGACCGCACCGCGATTCGTCGCGTTGCCGCACGGCATCTTCCGGGAGCTCGGGGCGAACCGGGTACTGACCTCGATCGTGGAACGCCTCGGTCTGCCGCTGGTGGTGAAGCCGGCGCGGGGTGGATCGGCGCTGGGCGCGAGTGCCGTGCGCCGGGAGGAGTCGTTGCCGCGGGCGATGGTCGACTGCTTCGCGTACGGGGATGTGGCGCTGGTCGAGCAGCAGATCTCCGGGGTCGAGGTCGCCGTGACGGTGCTGGACACGGGTGACGGTCCGGTCGCCCTGCCACCGGTAGAGATCGTGCCGGACTCCGGCTTCTACGATTTCGACGCGCGGTACATCGCCGGGGCAACCGAGTTCTTCTGCCCGGCCCGGCTTTCTGACGAGACCGCGGCCGCGGTGAAGGCCGCCGCGCTGTCTGCGCACGAGGCGTTCGGGCTGCGCCATGTGTCCCGCACCGATCTCATCGTGGACAAGACCGGGCAACCGTGGTTTCTCGAGGTCAACGTGGCGCCGGGCATGACCGAGACGTCGTTGCTGCCGATGTCGATCGAGGCCGCCGGGCTGTCGCCGGCGTCGGTCTACCGGCAGTTGGTCGAGCGGGCGCTCGTCTGACGGTTCTTCCCACAGCATTGAGGACGCCTACCAGCACGCGTGCTGGTAGGCGTCCTCAAGGTGTTGGGTTCTACTCCCCGTTCTGGAATGCCTTACGCAACTCCGGGGTGAGGATGTCGAGGATCCGGTTGAGATCTTCGACGCTGGCGAACTCGACACTCAGCTTGCCCTTGGACTGGCCGAGAGCAATGTTGACGCGGGTGTCGAGCAGGTCGGCTAGGCGGCTCGCCAGGTCGTCGAGCTCGACGTTGCGGCCGCCTGCCTTCGGCTTGTTGCGCGGCTTGGACTTGGTCTCGCTCGGATCGGTGAGCTTGACGACCTCTTCCGTCGACCGGACGGAGAGTCCCTCTTCAACAATGCGCGTCGCGAGCTTGTCCATGGCCTCGGAGTCTTCGAGACCGAGCAGCGCACGGGCGTGACCGGCCGAGAGCACTCCGGCCGCAACCCGCTTCTGCACCTTGGACGGCAGACGAAGGAGCCGGATCGTGTTGCTGATCTGCGGCCGGGACCGGCCGATCCGCGTGGCCAGAACCTCGTGCGTACAACCGAAGTCGTCGAGCAACTGCTGGTAGGCCGCGGCCTCTTCCAGAGGGTTCAGTTCACTGCGGTGCAGGTTCTCGAGCAGGGCATCGCGCAGCAGGTCATCATCGTTGGTGTCGCGGACGATCGCCGGGACCGTCTCGAGCCCGGCCTCCTTGCTCGCTCGCCACCGACGCTCGCCCATGATGAGCTGGTAGGAGATCTCTTTGCCATCGGCGTCGATGCCGGGCACCGCTCGCACGACGATGGGCTGAAGAACACCGATCTCTTTGATCGAGTGCACCAGCTCGGCCATCGCCTCTTGGTCGAACTCCGTCCGCGGCTGGCGGGGGTTCGGCCCGATGGTGCCGACCGGAAGTTCGGTGAAGTAGGCGCCCGGCACCTGGACCAGTTCGGGGCCCTTCGGCTCTTCGGGCTTGGCCGGCGTGGCCTCCGGCTCGACCTTGGTGTCTGTCGTCTCCGGCGTGACCTTCGCCGCCGGCTCCTTGGCCTTCGTCGCGTCGGCCGGACTTTCGCCGTCCTGACGCTCACTGAAGAAAGCGCTGTCTACCGGGCTGTCGCCAGCAGGGCGGGCGGCCGGAGGCGGCGGGATCAGCGCTCCGAGGCCTCGCCCCAAGCCTCTACGCTTGTCGCTCACGCCTGCTCCTCGTCATTACGCATGGGTCTTTCCGCTCTGTCACGTGCTTGCGCCGGTTGGCTGTCGAGTCCCCGTCAACGGCCTTGCCTGTGCGCCCATCGGGTGAGATTCACCCGTGTGGCGCAGCTCTTACATCCCGACTCGACGGATATGCCTCAAGGCTGAACCCCTCAGCCCGTCGAGTCGGGTGGCTACTGGCCGTTCTCGTCCGAACGCCCCAGTCGCAACCAAGGCCGTTGTCACGACCGGTCGGTCTTGATCTTTGGTCGTTGCTGTCTGTTTCACGTGCGGTTTGCGTGGGCCTGTCGCTGCTCGCGCTCATTGTCGTCAAGGACCTGCTCGGCCAGCTCACGTGCGGCCTCCAGGTAGGAGAGCGCACCGCTCGAGGCCGGGTCGTAGGTCATGACCGTCTGCCCGTGACTCGGAGCCTCGGAGATCCGGACCGACCGCGGAACCGTCGTCTTCAGCACCTCGGTGGTGAAGTGTGCCCGAACCTCGTCGGCAACCTGCGACGACAGGCGGGTACGCCCGTCGTACATGGTCAGGAGAATCGTGGAGACGTGAAGCCTGGGGTTGAGGTGCCCCTTGATCAGGTCCACGTTACGCAGCAGCTGAGACAGACCCTCCAGCGCGTAGTACTCGCACTGAATCGGGATCAGCACCTCCTGCGCCGCGACGAACGCGTTGACCGTCAGCAGTCCGAGGCTCGGCGGGCAGTCGATGAGGATGTAGTCGAGACGCCCAGGGCCGGCCTCCTGCTCCTCGAGGTAGGTGGCCACTGCCCGCTGCAGCCGCGACTCACGCGCCACCAACGAGACCAGTTCGATCTCGGCACCGGCCAAGTCGATCGTGGCCGGCGCACACCAGAGGTTCTCGACGTCTGGGCATTTCTGCACGACGTCTTTCAGCGGCATCCCTTCGACCAGCACGTCGTAGATGCTCGGCACCTCGGCGTGGTGGTCGATGCCCAGAGCGGTGGACGCGTTGCCCTGGGGGTCGTTGTCGAGCACCAGCACCCGCAGGCCGGCCTGGGCGAGAGCAGCTGCCAGGTTGACCGTCGTCGTTGTCTTACCGACGCCGCCCTTCTGGTTCGACACGGTCAGTACCCGCGTCTCCTTCGGGCGGGGGAAACGACGCCCGGCCAGCGCGATGCGGCGGCGCGTGTCTTCAGCGACCTCCAGCGCAAGCGGAGTGTCGTCGATCAGCGAGATCGATTCGACCAGCGGCTGACTTCCTGTCGCCGCCGGTGCGGTCGTCGCGCCTGCCTCCCGGGCTTCTGCGGGACGCTGAACCGGCTGCCGGAATCCCGGAGTCGGTTCCGCGCCCAGCTCCACTCCCAGCCAGGGACGGGTGACAGAAACCGAGTATCCGGCCTCAGTGTCCGCATTGCTGGGCTCGTTGCTCGATGACATCCGAACCTCTGCAGATGATGTGGGGGAACTCAGGGCTCGTGCCCCGGTCCGGCTGGCACCGTTGTCGGCGCCGACGTACTGGTGATCATTGGCCGGAGCGCTTCCATGTCGCTCGGCCCGGTCCACGTCGATCAAAGTGCCACTCTCACTAAGAGCCGCCCGGCTCGCGTACGTCGCGACGATCTCTTCAATGTCAGGCGTAGCGATCGGCCGGCCCGGAACTCTCAAGGGTGTACCGCCACGATCGTATCTCTCCGCGGCGAACACTCCTCCCCCGGTGGTGAAGCGGTCTACCGGAGCAGGTGGCAAATCGTCGTCGCGCAGGTCGACCACCGAATCGCGCAGGTCTACTACGGCATCAGGGCGCCGAGCCAAGCTGGGGCCCTGGTCATTCAAGGTCTTGGACGTCATCTCCGGCGCGGTGGGCGGGGGCGGGACCGACTGGACCAGTCCATCTTCATCCCGCACCACCTCACCGGAGGGAGCCGTCGGCAGTGTTGGAGGCGTCGCCTTAAGCGGAGCCCCTGGCGAAGACTGGGACCCTGCCGAAGACTGGGGCACGGACGGGGGTGGGGGTGCTATCGGAGACTGCACCACCTGGGCCGGCGCTGCGTGCCGTCCGGTCCTGAGACCGGTGGCCGGCTTCCCCGAAGCCGGAGAATCCTCTACTGCGAATTTCGCTTCTGCTTCGGCCGCACGAGCGAAGACGTTGGCGCGCTTGGCGGCGGGCTCAGGGTGGGATTCGGGTTTACGGGGCGATGTTTCACGGGAAACCAACGTGCGGTCGCTCTTGGGCCAACCGAGACCATTGGCCATTCGCTTAAGTGCTGCCGAGGGCCAGCCCAATTCGCTCACCAACGTCCCTTCCATTGTCCAGCTCCGCCATCATCTCGCGTTCGACCCACTCTCGGTGCGCTCATCCACAGGTTTTCCCGACTGTGGAAAACTTTCTGCCTTGTGGACACTCGCGGAGCCTGGTCAATCAGAGCAGGTGAGGAGGCCTTCCGCGCTATCCACCGCAGTCATCCACACCTGAAGATCCCCACATTGTCCACAGGTCAGTGGTGAGCGATGTGCGCCGAACCGCCCCCACGGCGCTCTTTCATCGCGATGACTTCAGTCAACCATGTCGACATCACACTACCCATGATGTGAGGCCAGGTGTACTGCGAGTCACTAATCAGGTGGCGACCGTGACGGCGCAGTCATTCGCCTGTTGCGAGGATCGCGCTAGTGCGGTGGACACGAACCCTCGTCGGCTGCGACCGACGTCCCCTCGTTGCTGATCCTGCACCCCCCGCCTCCGGCCAGGCACTGCCTCTACTTCCCGAAAGGCCTTCACCTCATCCTCGGAGATCTGAGGACGCCTCTCGGCCGAAGGCTGGTCACCGCCGGTTGGCGAAGGACAAGGTGGGGCCCGGTCAAGGTTCGTGGACGCCCGCTCCAGGGGCGACCCGGAGCAAGAACGGGACGGAGAAGGGCGGCTACATGGGCCCTGTTGTTCCACGTGAAACGACGAGATGTAGCGCATACAGCAACTTCGGAGTGGCTCGCACAACGCTGTGTCTACGCCGACCGCACGCCATTTCAGACACCGGTGACAGCGGCTGGCCAGACATCCTGAGGCGGCCCGTCTTGCGGCAACTGACTGCTCACGCTCGCGGCCCTAGTGCCCTTATCGATTGAGGCTGCTCCTTGCCACGCGATCAGTGATCAGTAGATCGCTGGCGACCCGCGGAAGGAGTCAGCGCTACTGGACAACCTTGCGCTAGGCAGGACTCAGACGCAGGAGGCCATGAGCTGCGAGGCCACCTCATCCGCGATGAGCGCCTCCCCCACCAGCTACCTCCGTGTTCGTGATCCTGTGAACCTTTCCCGTCCGACAGATCACCATCCAGCGGTCAGCCGACCGTGAGCGATTGGCCGGCCGGCGTGACCGGCTGATGATTCACGCCTCGCCCGAGTTGACTCGAAGAGATCGCCTGAATCCATCTGAGGATCGCTTCGAAAATGGCGATCCACGTCCCAGCTGGTGCATCCAGTTCTGCCCCTCGTAACCGGAATCTCTATCCGGGGCCACAGCATCAATCACTATCAGGTCTTGCTGCCATCCCTCGCTGGTCTCAAGCCAGCTACTCTGCCCGGTTCCTGGGCCCGGGTCTTTCGATTCCCCTGGGCTCCTCGACTACTGAACGGCCGAGTTTCGGGACTCCGGAATCCCAGGGCTTCATACCCCCCGGACTCCGCGCGCCCGGGACTCCGGGACTCCGGGACTCCGGGACTCCGGGACTCCGGGACTCCGGGACTCCGGGACTCCGGGACTCCGGGACTCCGGGACTCCGGGACTCCGGGACTCCGGGACTCCGGGACTCCGGGACCACTATCCGTCTTCCAGCGTCACATCCTGATCAACGCCAGCGTCTCAATCATGTGAATCAAATATCTCGAATCGGCCGACTGCTAACCCGGGCCGGCTCCTTGACCTGCTCCCATGGCCGGGTGATGTGCATGGCCTGCTTCCATGAACCGATCCACGTCGAACCGCGTCACAACCAGCTGTATTGCCGCGGACTGAGCGAACAACCACCGAGATCGTCGGACAGCTTGCGGCCGACCAGCGTCCCTCTCATGCAGAACCTCCGCTGCTCTACGGTTCGCTGTGGCGGCCCATCCGTCCAGGTCTGAACATCGCCGGCTACCCCTGGCTCGTTCTATGGGAGTGCCTGACGCAGGCTGGTTGCCTCTCAGCACGAACGTCGCCGGCTGAATCGGGCGCAGAGGTGAAGCGTCACTCAGACTGAGACAGTCAGACTCGGGCGGTTGAGACGCAGACAGGTTCCGCGGCAGACCCTGGCCCACCCCCCTCAAGCCAAGGCCTATTGAACTCACGGGACGGCTCACGAGGAGGGAACCTCGGATGTGGTGCCTCCACAGAGCGCCGGCGGTCATCACCCCGTCATCGATCTTTCTTGTATGAGCCCACTGCCAGATCGACCGCTGTTATCAACCGCCGGGGCACCCTTCGGAAGATCAGCTCAGTTGGGCGACACACCGGACCGCAACGGTGTGAATCCCGAGGTGCTCGCCAACTGAGCGGCGCCGTGCCATTCGTTAGTCCCAGCACTCCCCTGACGTGAGCCACCTCGTTCTGGCTGATCCCACTTGGCCATACCGCTCGAGGACCTTCCGTACGGTCACGCCTCTGACAGGATCTGGGGTCTTGCTGACGCGGGTCGTTCACATCAGTGGATGCTGACCGTGAGCCGCCGAAGCTTCCAGCCCTTTCAGAAGCGGATCGCGATCGCCACACGACCGGAGTCGATGGCGGAAGCGACAGACTCGTCATGGCAAGCCACCCAAGAAGAGACAGCCGTTGAAGACCGCGTCCGTGGCCTTGACTCACGGGTGGTGAGGCGATCGAGGAGCCTTATCGGCATGATCTGTTTTCGGACGGGCGCCTGTCCAAGGTCGAACAGGCAGTTGCGGCTCATCTTGTGCGCGCATCAACAGGGGACATGCTTGGGGATTCGCTGCTCGTCATGAGCACCGGTCTGGCCCGGTGCTCGGACGGCTGGGGCCGCGTCGGCGCCATTTCGTCGTAGTAGTCAATCGCGAAGCCAAGCCAGCCAATTACCCGGCCCTACGACCGTTATGGCTTCTGAGCTGGATCTTGGCCATGAGATGTCTCATCGTGCGCCCGGACTAGGGACGTCCATCGCTTCGCCATGCATGGATAGCGCCGGCCAGCTGAGCTGCGCCGCTTGGTCCAGCCAATGGCGGTCGGCTCGCTCACGTGAACAGATGGCTATTGGCATCCTTCCAATCCAGCAGCCACCGACTCATCCCTCTGGGCTTCGTCACCTCCTGAGTAGCGTGCTGCAACGGATGAGCCAGATGCCGGCAGACAGAATTCGATGTGGCTCATCGGCTGCGATCGTCAGGCCACTCCTGAGATGACCATCGGCTGGGTGAACGACAGCTGGCTCAGCCATGTTCGGGCAACTTCCTTATCCGCTAACTGCCGTCAGCCGTCATGATCCGATTCCAGGCCTGGCCAATTCGTGCTCGCGTCAGGATCGCGCTAGGGAGTGCTTGCTGGTGCCTCCGCCCAAACCACGGTTCGCCACCAGTCAACTTTCTGGCCACGGGATCGCCACCCAGATGCATGAGAACTTCTCTTATAGCTCGGTACCTGCCTGGCTCGGATCGGCCGCCATTCCACACGACTAGTCACTTCCGAGGCGGGCCATTGAGTGGCAGTGATGTCGCCACATCGCCTGTCAGATCTCTTCGCCGCATTTCTAGGCGGGCCCAGCGAGGTCACATCGGTCAGGAAAGTTTGGGCCTCTGAATGTCTCGCCACCAACCGAGACCCTCTGGCACGTGAGAAGGACGGGACGGCCAAGACGCTTTCATGATGCTGGCAATGCTCAGAGTGCTGTCATTGAGCTGGACATCCGCAAGGCAAGACAGCTTGTCAACACGCTTACTCCGGTCCGACACGCAACAGTCAGTGGTTCAGCCAGTCAGGCTTGACGGCCCTCGGTTAGAGCAAATATCGATGCGACCAATGATCAACATCTTCCCGAAGACTTCGATCAGCCACAGCAGGTCAGATCTGGTTGTGACTCAGCCGAAGGCACATCGCGAGGAGCTCTTCGCTCACCAGCTCTGGGCGTCTGTGTCATCAGAACGAGCACATCTGCCGTAGCCACGGCAAGGTGACAGAACCCAAGATGCCAGCGGCCAGAAGCAATACCGGTCCAGTCAACCTTGGGTCTGCCGGCGGTTGCCCCAGACTCAGTGCGGTCACCACGAAGGTTGGCCACCTTCCCGTTCATGATCATGCAAGCCATCCCCGGGGAGGAAGTAGGGGCATCTGCAGGCCGAAGACTGGGGATTGCCTCATCGCGAACGAAGCAGTGCAGGCGAACGTTGGTGGCCACCGCACTAGGTCATTTTCGAGCCGAAGCTGTCTGATATTGGCCGGCCAAGGACCCTTCGGGTGCGTGGCACTATCCGCGCGGGTGACGACTCTGCGGCGTCGGGGCTGACAGCGCTGGTATTGCCGCATCCGACAGATGCAGTGATTCGGTCTAGTGCAGTGACCACGAACAATCGCCGATCACCCCTCCGTTCCCAGAAACATCGCATCGCCTCTGCCCGCAAGGTGCCAGACCTTTTGGATCACTTCTTCAGAGCAAGCCCGTTGATATCGGGTGGCTGCGTGGCCCAGCCTTCACGGATCTGATCCAGTTCTCAGCGGCTCGATGTTCATCAGGACCCACTCCCCCATGGGCCGTTGATCCACGCAGGACGCGGCGTTTCCCGTGAAACATTCGTGGCCTGGGATGCGGCCGGCCCCACCCACGATGAGGGGTCTGAGCCGCGCTTGGCAGCTCTGCTGCGGGCACGCTCATCCGCAACAACCCTCATCATCGCGAGTACGGCGCCCAACGATGCAGGAGCTGACCCGGATCAGCAAATTCGACCTCGATGGCAAACGCCTCGTACACCAGCTGAAGGCGACCCATGACCGAGCGCAATTGTGGTAGCGGACAGATTCCGAATGGTGCCGTAGAACGTGGCCCCGCGCGCTTTTGGTGTGGGGCATGGACTCCAACACCACCGTGGCCCAGCAGGCACCCATGACGAAGCCGTTGCGGTCAATGCCGCAGGCATCATCCCGTTGCAGCCGTGCCGCAATGCTAGAACTCAGCAGTTTTTCCCTGGAGCTGCCCAAATCTCGCCGGCGGAAAAGCCCGAATCTTCTAGCCCTGGTTGAGACCTGCAACGGAAATTGAGGCTTACCAACCGACCCGACTCTCACGCGGAAGGAAGGCGGTAGCGCACAATGCTGGCTCCGAAGAGGTGGAGTCGTTCGCGTGACAGATCCACTCCATGACCGAATCCAGCATCGTTCAGATGCGCCAGACAACTTCAGCTCTTCTCCTCTGCTCAAGGTCCAGCAGCAGATCCAAGATCACGATGTCGTTCAATGGACTCCGTAATCCAAGATGGCTTCGAGCTCCAGCTCGATCGAAGACGAACTAAGTAGCTGTCACAGATCGAAGGCCTCGTGGTTCATCGCGACACAACGAGTGGCCACCCCGCAGAAGCACTGTCACCCGAGCAAGGGCCGCTGAGGGAACTATGGCGAACAGATGTGTCGCGATGACGTGAGCGCACTCCAGCTCAGGATCATCAGCCCACCGATGACCCACCACTTCGGCCAAATACCTAGAAGGCCTGCTGGAAATCGAGTCGCTGGTCTGTCCACAACCATTCCCGATCCCGCGAAGCCAGGCTGCGCATCTCGGGCCTTCATTCGCAACGCCAAGATGAGCAGCGCCTAGGCAGTCAGTACCTCAACACATCCCGTACCCGACCTCAACACATCCCGTACCCGCGGTGCTGAACTCACAGCATCAGGGAAGTCCCATCGCACGGGATCTCAGTGTCGGCCAGCCAGAACCATCCTCGATGGTCTATGCCAGGAGTTCCCAGCGGTGGGGCCGCGGAACAGGGCACCGCCCTTGGCCTGGCGGATCCACCTGAAGTCTTATCCACAGCGATCCCAAGAATGCGCCGAAGGATCCTGCCAGATCTCCCCCTGGATGGAGGTCACCCGCGCTCACCGCGCATGACGAACCCAGTACCGATGTGGAGTGCCTTGGCAACGTTCCACGTGAAACCAAGACGAGGGCTATCGACCTCAGTCGGTCACAGCCACGCGCCTGCGCTCTTGCCGGTGCGAGGACCCGAACAGAATCAGGATGGTTGAGTACTGATCGCGAGAATCAGTGCTGAGGCGGTGCCCACGGAGTTTGGCCACTTCCCCGTTCGTGATCATGGGAACCGTCCCTGGGGAAGGTTCACACGATCACGGCTGAGAGAGTGCCGGCGAACGTTTGCGGCCACCGAACCAGGTCATGAGCAACCACCCACCCGACGTGTCGACAGCGGCGAACCTTGGGCTTCACGCATCTCCCATTCTCCATCAGGGACACCCGGCGCTGCTCTGCTCTATGCGCCCAGAACGATCGACAGCGATCCACAGCTCAGCCCACACCCTGTGGAGGACCCTGCCTGATCTAGAAACAGGCCTCCGCCCAAGGGATGCGGAATAGCAACTCCCAAGGCTGCCTTGCTCATTCACCCATCCCGATCCGCAACAGCCGCTGGAGGCGAAGCGCTGCACAGCACGACCTCCGTTGGAGACCAGCATTCGCCGTTGAGCCAAGCTCAGGAGTTAGCCACAGATGCCAGATCGGCTCAGCGGACACTGGCGCGTCATTCACCTGATCGCAATTGCCCTGCCAATTTCACCTGCCGAACAGTTCCACTGCTGTGGCTTGCTGCTTCGGAAGCCATCTGCCATGTACCGCCGATGAGCAGCCGAAGCGCTGCACGGGTTGACCTGACGAAGGCGGCTGGCCAAGGGTCGCCATTCAGTTGGAGTCCCCTGCCATATCCATCTGTATGCACAGTGACATCGAGCTCAGTCCACTTCTCCCCTATGAAAGGCACATCTTCGTGACCTGCCTCAGCGAAGATTCACAAGCTCATCCGTCGTGACAAAGGTCGATGGCGGCGTCCAAGCGTGACGAGCCACCGCATGACGAAGCGGGGAATCTGGCTGTCATTTCGCTGGGTGTGACAGATCAGCCACAACCGATTGCCACGTCCAACGAGCATCGCCAGCCACCATCAGCCAGTCGTTGCGTGTGCAGCCGGTCCGAGCACTGTGATGACAATCTGACCAGTCATGCGGTTCCGTGTCAGACGCAATGGCTCGTCGGATTTCTCGTGGCAATCAAGTAATGACTGGCATTCCAAGGTCGGTGGCACAGTGAGGGAGCATTCCCGCGCCACCCTTCTGCTGTGCGCGGTCTTCCAACCCACAGCCCTAAACCCTGGGATGCGCGTCCATCATGGCGCCCCCGCCGTCGCCCGCACGTCCCTAAGTCGAGACTCTCTCCCTCAAATCGACAGAGCTCGGTCGACGATCTCGCGGCAGTTATCGAGTACGGACTCCCCTGGTCTTCGCCGGCTGACGCCACTCTTGATAGCTCGGAGGCCGATGACTGCCCAGAGCACTGCTCAGTGCTTGAGGTCGTTCCACCTAGTGCGTTGGCCATATACGTTGCCCGGTTTGTGACACGCCGGGACCCGGTCCGGGCGTGATGGCCGTCAGACCATCACGCTGATCCCTCACAGTTCGTGCAGGTGTGAGAGGGGCGGCGATGGCGGAACGAGTGCGGGCCCGGCGGCTGAGCGAGGATGAAGGACGCCGGCTGCAGCAGATCATGCGGCGAGGCAAACACGGATCGATCCGGGTCCGGCGGGCCATGATGATCACGGCATCGGCGTCCGGGACCCCGATCCCGGCGATCGCCCGGCTGGTCGCAGCGGACGAGGACACCGTTGGGAAACTGATCCACGACTTCAACGATCGAGGGTTGGCATGCCTGGACCCTCGGTGGGCGGGAGGCCGTCCCCGCCTAATCAGTGACGACGACGTGAAAGCCATCGTCACGACGGCCACCACCAGACCGAAAAACTGGGGCTTCCCTTCATCCAGTGGAACATCCGTAAACTCTCCGGCTATGTGAAAGGCTCATTCTCCAAGGTCGACCCGGACATGAAACCGGCCCGGCTGATCACCGTCGGGCGGGAACGGCTGCGGCAGATCCTCGCCACACATGACATCACGTTCCAGCGGACTAGGACCTGGAAAGAGTCACCCCCGACCCCGACTTCTAAGCGAAAGTGAACCGGATCGAGGAAGTCACCAACCGGTTCCCGGACCGGTGTTTCGCGTTCGACCAGTTCGGACCCCTGCCGATCCGCCCGCACCAAGGCTCAACCTGGAACCGCGCCAAACACCCCGACCAACTCCCGGCGACCTACCCCCGCAGCCACGCAATCCGCTACCTCCACGGCTGTTACAGCCTCGGCGACGACCAGCTCTGGGGCATCAACCGCCGCCACAAAGGCGGGCAGAACACCCTGGCCGCGATGAAAAGCATCCGCGCGGCCCGCCCGGACGGCGCACCGATCTACGTCATCCTGGACAACCTCTCCGCGAACAAGACACCCGCGGTGAGGAAATGGTGCGCGGCGCACAACATCGAGCTCTGCCTGACCCCGACCTACGCGTCCTGGGCCAACCCCATCGAAGCCCAGTTCAGGCCCTCGCGGATATTCACCATGGCCGCCTCGAACTACCCCAACCACACCGTCCTGACCCGCGACCTGCAAGCCCACCTGCGCTGGCGCAACGCCAATGCCCGCCACCCCGACATCCTGGCCACCCAACGCCGCGAACGAGCCCGCATCCGCGCCGAGAAAGGTCACCGCTGGGGTCGGCCAAGAACCACGATCATTCCCGCGGAAACCTGACCCGCAACGTTCGTGGCCAACGCACTAGATGCAGGACTAGTCGTATCGCTCGCTCCGTTCCACGTGAAACGGAGCGAGCGATAGGGGCGCTAGCAAACAGCAACCCTCGACAACTTGGTGTCTGAGTAGGGAGCCTGGCACATTCAATGAGCCCGAGCACTTTTACGCCGGCGTCGACACATATCCGGCCGTCGCCATGCGCTGCACAACGGCATGTACCTCAGATCGACGGGCCTTGAGCGTCTCGCGAAGCTGATCCTGGCAGTAGCCCAGCACCGGGAGTCCGGGGATCCGGGACCCCCATGACTACGTCAACAGGTTCGGGTGCGAACGAGCGAAGCCGAGGGTGATCGCGACCCACTGGTGAATACATCCGCCAGGCGCTGGCCGTCCACAGCAAGATCCTCTCCTTCATATCTCCGGGTGCTCGACGCGGCCGGCTCTGCGAAGAACTGAACCTTCTCGGCAGCACGCGCGAACCAACTGTCTACGGAGACTGGATGGATCTGCTCGCCACCCAGTCCTCATCACCCAAGTGCGACTCTCTGCTCGCTTCGGCATCCCCGCCTGCTGCACGTCAGCACGTACGGCGTGAGCCAGATAGCAAGGCGGCGCTGGGAGTCCTTGCTAGAGGCAATGGCAGATCCTTGTGGCTGCCCACGGGTTCACCGCGACCGATACGTCAGGCGGTTGGCTGCTGGTCAATTGGGACCGATGCTCCCGACCGAAGTTGCGCGGGCCGTTCTTGACAGGTGATCCACACCTAATCACCCGTCAAGAAGGCGATTGACTCGGCCGTCCCCCGTCACTTGTTCAGGTCCTCTCGCTCCTGGGAATCGGTGCGAGCGCCACTACGTCCTCCTGAGGGTGAGAGCCCTGGTATGTGTTTCACGTGGAACGGCGCATCAGTAGCGCCTCGCATACGCAGATCGAGGATTCGCTCTAGTGCCAGCATTTGAAATGCAGGCACGGACATTGGTCCGCCTGCGGGAATGGGACTCGTACATCACATAGGCGGCAGGTACTCAAACAAGGGACTATGCCTGGCGGATGCCCTGCCGGCGTTGATCTGCTAGCAGATCCTTACGCGGACCTACCCGATCGTGGACGCACCAAGCCTCGCATCAGCTGTCGCGACCGCCAACCTCCGCTCCCGAGTAGCGATTGGCAGCCCTCTGATGCAACCGGATCGGGTCTGACCCGGATGCGCTGTTGACCTGGAACGGTTCTTCAACCACACCGTTGAGCGGAGCGGTTTGGATTTAGCGATGTCGCGACGCGGGACACCGTTCAGCTTCAGGTGGTCCGAAGGCTCGTAGCGCTTCTGAAGCAAGAATCCACAGGTCCATCCACGCCCTGTGGGAAAGCTTCCAAGGCCAAACATCTAGTGCGGTGACCACAAAGGTCAGCCGCCTCCCCGTTCATGATCATGCAGACTCTCCCCGGGGAAGGTCTGAATGATCACGGCTGAAGGAGTGGCGGAGAACGTCTGTGGTCACCGCACTAGGTCGCCCTGAGGCAGTCCCTGTTGTGAAAACCTTCCCCCATTGCTGGGCACCGCCAGTCGGCGAGCAGGGCTCTTAGCCTTGATTCCGCGTGGTGAACGCGTGCGGCGAAGGGGAATCAGAAGACTCATCGCTCTTGGTCTCAACCGACGCAGAGTCGACCAATGAGGCCCTGATTAATGCTTCCAGGACATCAACACTTGATCGGTTGTCCCCAGGTTTCTCCACAGCCATGGTGATGCCAAACCGCAGGTCAAACGACTGTGACCACAAAACTGCACAGCGCTATCCACAGGGCGGAGATGGTCCGTCAATCTGTTCCCCGAAGTCCTCGCCCAGCAAACAGCTACACACGAGGCCTGCTCCTTGGAAGAACATCGGCGCATCGCCGGACGGGGGAACTGGAGCGAGTTTTCCACAGGGCTTTGGGGTCCGTAGATCAGCGGCCGAACTCTTCCCTTCGAGAGGCCATTCCCCAACCAACGCTCGTCCACAGTGGGGATGAGTCTGTGGACAACCACTTTCAGCGGCCGCCACACGAAAGGGAGGACAGAATGATCAGCGTCCGGTCTCGATCACGTCATTCCCTGGTGTCCTGTGGTCTTGGTGCAATCTGGTTGGCGGGTTCGAGTGTCGAGCCTCCAGGCTAGGTATGGCTGGATCGCTTCCAGGTCGATAGCTGGCTCCGTCGACGAAGAGCTCGTGGCCGGTAGCGATGAGCGCGTCCGGGAAAGATTCGACGACGACAGGATTGGTGCGGCTCGGATACCAATCGGTGGATGCGCAGTTGCTGATGATCAGCGATCGTCTGTTGCGAGGCTTCCGATAGTTCATCGAAGCAGTACCCAGCTTGTGAGCTCGCGAGGTGCGCAGGGCGAAGTCGCGGTGGCTGAGTACGGGCGTGGGTGTGGTCCCGAATGTGCTTGGCCTAGGTCCCGATCGGCGTGATCGTTGGCAAGATCTGCCAGGGCGCAGTTGGTCATGGTGACGCTGCAAGGCTCCTCGCCGACGAGGAGCCTTGCAGCAAGTTTGATTGAGCGAGGTGGGTCTTGCGGACAACCCCCACGGTGGATCCAATGCATTCGGCATCTAGCCATCGCAAGGCGCCTGCATCGCAAGGCGGGGCATTAGGAGGCTTGGCCGGCCACACAGAAGGATCTCTGCTGCGAACTGGGTCTCAGTAACATGGCCCCCAAGCTGTGATCCCCTCTGCGAAGACCAACAAGCCCGCCAGCTGCTGACGACTCCGGCACGACGACCGAGCCGAGCCCGGTTCAGTCGAAGCCGTTCGGGCTGCCTTGAAGGCCCCCACCGTCACTGTCATCACCGGCACTCGGCTCCAGGCCCAGCTTTGTTTGCGTAGGAGGCTAAGCCTTGACGCACGCCGTGAACTGAAGCTCTCCGAATTGGACCGGGCGAGCCCCGCCTGTCGGCTGACGTATCCTCCGCTCTCGGCCAGCAGTCACGCTTAGGCACTGGCCTTGCACGGCAACCGCACCGTGTTCAGGCAG
The DNA here is from genome assembly GCF_030269305.1 of Kineosporia sp. NBRC 101731. Taxonomy (NCBI): domain Bacteria; kingdom Bacillati; phylum Actinomycetota; class Actinomycetes; order Kineosporiales; family Kineosporiaceae; genus Kineosporia; species Kineosporia sp. NBRC 101731. The sequence goes on along the minus strand of NZ_BSTC01000001.1, from coordinate 264,787 downwards.
TAGGAGCCGCCCAAGATCTCTCCGGGCGAGTCGAGGTTTCACGTGAAACGCCTCAGCTCGCGTACAGGCAAGTGGACGCCCAGCCGACGGTCACGATCTACGCAAGCCTCGGTTCTGCGTCCTGCCCCATCTCGCCATCGCGGTTCGCCTCGGCACCGTCGGACCACTCGGCGATCAGCATCTATGGCGCGACTTCGCCGCGGAGGAAGTATCCCGGGATCCAGACAGCGGGGTGAAGCGTTACGGCAGGACGTAATGCATCAGGCGCCGGACACTCATGCTGATGGAATTCCCCACCCGAGGAGGCGTCCGGGCCGTTCTGGACAGGCTCGGACGATCGATGGAGCGACGTCCATGAGTCATTGCCGCGACGGTGCCACAGACCTACGGTCACGGGGGTGCCGTGCGCAGGGTGACCCCTCTTCACCGGACAATGCCACCACCCAAGACTGGCGCGTTGCCCTGTACAGAACCTCTCACGGAAGGCTGTTGGCATCACCGAACCCTCCGCAGGGGCGCCGGCGTCATAGTTCCGCGCAGGCCAGCCTCGTGCCGAGCACGCGCGTACAACCACCGCCCGGAGGTAGGGATTTGCTCGAGGCGAAGTCTGGACAGTGCCACGGACCGGTCAGATCAGCTGAGTCGGGCTGGCTGACCCAACCGGTCTTGGCTCCCCCACGCGTGTCCAACTAACGTGGCTAGCTTGATTCACGTGAAACGTTCTGCGGTGAACCTCTTGTGCCAACCAGATAGGAACCGAGCCGCCCGATCGGCCCGTCAGCCAAGCAGGCCGCAGGCCGCAGGTCGCAGGTCGCAGGCCGCCCCAGGGCACACGGGAAGTCCCCTGGGGCGACCTACAGCGGCTGACAATCGCGAGCAGCGGCCCCAACTGCCGACTCCTGCAGTGGACATGAGACGAACGAGGTGCAGATCTGCTGCCAGCTCTTGAACGCCTCATCTCCTCAAAGTTCCATCAGATGATGTTGCGCTAGTTCGGGACGCGTAGCCATTGGGCCCTGATTCATTGGGAAGTAACACCTCGCTGACGTCAACGCCCTCGCTGGCCAGTCGCCACGAGAACCGAGGGAACGCTGCTCTCAGTCCGCATCATGCGCGTCCATGGCTGTCATCTTCCGTACCTGTCCTCACCATTCCGCCCGTGACCATAGGTTGCGCCCGCTCTTAGCTCTCCCGAATGAAGTGGCTCAGAGGTGCTGTGCACGGGCTGCCGGCCCGGTGTGGATCTCGCCATTTCTGCGTCACCATCGCGAACGGTGATGGATAGCCCGCTTGGACGGGGAGAGTCTGACCGTTGAACATCGGTCGGAGAGCGATGTTCCGCTGTCCCAGTCCCAGCATCGAGCTAGGCACCACCCAACGGGCGAGTGGCGGCAACTACATATGTCGGCCACCTTTGACGTTCGTGATCAGGCAATCCCAAATTTTCGGCCGGGATGTGTCTGCACGTCCTTGGGAGGGTTTGCATGGTCACGAACTAGCGGCGGCCAGCCATCATTTGTGGCCACTGCAATAGCTATTGAGCACTGCGCCTCTAGCAGCACGCGACGACAACGCCTGCCTATGTGAAGGGCGCAACGCACCATCCCCTGCGAAGGTCAATGGCAGGTCTAGGACCAGCCGTTCGGCGAGGTCCGGGTCATGGACCGAGACCCAGGACTGGCGCTACCAGGGACCAGGTGCCTGAGGCATGGGGCATGGGGCATCCCGTTCAGCCGGCGCCAGATGCTTCAGGATGACCCTCATTCCAACGCTAGCCAGGACGTGCCCGACGATGGCACCGCAGTGCCAACGGGCCAACGATCTGCGCCAGCAGGATGCGTGGGTCACCACATGACCCACGCCCGCACGATCGAGTGCTAGCACCAACGGGCTGTCAGGACGGACCGATCATCCAGAGCAGCAGTCATTCCCACCGGCTGGGTCTGCGTGAACCGCGTCTCCTCCAGCAGCGCTGCAAATCCACGCTCACCCCGGCCTCCAGGCACTCCCCGCGTTCGTGAGCCCGCACGCAACTGCAGCACGATCTGCGCTCGTGAGCTGCCGCGCTGGTTGCTGTGGCCACGGACGGCTAAGCGGCCACGAACCTTGACCGGCTTCACCCTCGGCGGAAGCACCGGATCTTGGTCGGGCTGACCCCGCGAACGTTGGTGGCCACCGCGCTAGGCCTGGTAGCACCCACTGCTATGCAGCAGTCAACACGAGCCCGAAGGTGCTCAACGACCTCACAACCGCCAGATGGCCACTCGACAGATGGCCGGCCCGGTGGGCAACCACACCGGCGGACGCATTCCAGCCACATCACGACTGGACGGCTTGCCGCAGCGACCCTCACCGCTGAGCAATGCTAGAACGCGTGGCGAGTCGACCTGACTCGACAAGGTCCTCACTACATCAGCAGCTCTTCGCCACGCCTGGGACCACAGCTGCCAGCTGAGCCAAGTCATCGTCCGCCGCAGCCGCCAGTTCGCCGCCGTCGACGGATTGCTCACTGACTGCGGCTCCGCCAGAATCGCCCGTTGCGCCATGTCCAGACTCGCCTGGCTGCACCCCATAGGGCTCCGCCTCTGTCTGGCACTTCGTGATGTCCTCCATGCCAGATGACATACGAGAAGCCCTCCCCTATGCGACAAGCCCCTGTCCCATTTCAATAGGTGGCTCGACCGCAGCGACTGCTCTCGATCGGCTGTCAGCATGTTTCACGTGAATCGACGAGACGAGGAGTCTGCCGAGTGTTCTGACCCGTGCATTCATCGGGGGGCTCTGCGAGGTGTGCTCATGCAAGCAGAGGCTGCATGCGAGGTCGAGGGCACCTCAGGTGGTGCAGAGGGATCGACCTACGGCGGAGAGACGTTGGGCGTCGTTGTCATGGCAGGCCTAGACGATCGGCAGCTGGACACGTGGTCTGAGAGGACAGCCAAGCGTCAGGGGTCCACCTAAGCATCAAGGCTCGGTGGCGAACTGGCGGTTGACCGCCGTAGGTCGCGCCGCCCGTCACTATCTGACACGCCACTTTCCTCGCTAGGGCTGGTGCTCGTGGTGGTGCAAGTAGGTAGCCATGGGTCTGACAAGTTGGCATCGGGCGACGGCGAGTGGCGAAACGATCATCCGTAGGCTTATGGCCATCAAGGCAGGGCCGGCTAAGTCCCACGGCGACACGGACGCACGGACGCACGGACGCACGGACGCACGGACGCACGGACGCACGGACGCACGGACGCACGGACGCACGGACGCACGGACGCACGGACGCACGGACGCACGGACGCACGGACGCACGGACGCACGGACGCACGGACGCAC